>CAITNQ010000307.1 GCA_903893785.1 uncultured Gemmatimonadota bacterium | reverse complement strand
TGGAACTCCAGCACCGCGTCGCTGCCCGCAGCGGGGCGGTCGGTGGGCACGCGGAGCCGAACGAACCCCTCGTCGCCGGCACGGGGGCAGCGCAATGACAGGCAGTCGCCCTGGTCCAAGCCTTGGCCGGGAACGATACCGGCGCGTTCCGGCGGCTCAAAACACAATAGGCCCGCCTGGCGGGCCTGCGCCCAGGAACGCGCCGCGCCCGTTCCCAGGTCCAGCAAGGCGCCATCGGCCGCCGGCAGCACCGACGGCGATGACCCGTCAGGGGCAGCCATGGCGGATCGCATTGACAGTCACCAGCAGCCTTCGTCTATTAGGCCCGCACCGGTCGGCGAGGCAGTGGGTGCGGGACAGCGGTTGCGCGCCGGCCGGGATGCGGTGCGCGTGGCCCCGGTGGCTCGCGTCCGCATGCTGAAGATCGCCATTCGTCCTGCCGTGACAAGCGTTGCGGCAGCGCCGCCGGTGCCCTTCCGGCACCACTCCCTCCTGACCCAGGTGAAGCCATGGTTTACGAACTGCGCACGTACCGCATCCCGCCGGGCCGCATGCCGGATATCTTGGCGCGGTTCGCCAACACGACGATGCGACTCTTCGCCCGCTACCAGATGGAAGTGGTAGGGTTCTGGACTGACGCCCGCCCCGAGGAGGAATACACCCTGGTCTACCTGATGCGCTTTGCCGACGAAGCCGCCCAGAGCGCCGCGTGGGCGGCTTTCCGGGCTGACGCCGAGTGGCAGGAGGCCCGGCGCACGACCGAAGCGAACGGCCCCATAGTCAACGAGGTGATCAGTCGTTCTCTGGTGCCCACGGCCTTCTCCCCCCTGCAGTAAGGGCTCCTCGGCCCGCAAAGGAGCGATCCATGGCAACGTCGTCAGGGCGATGGCACGGCAAGAAACGCTACTTCGGGCTGCACTACGATCTGCACGCCGGCCCCACGGACACGGAGCTGGGGGTGCAGGCCACGCCGCGACAGCTGGTGCCCCATCTGCAGCGCCTGGGGGTTGATTTCGTCCAGACCGACTGCAAGGGCCATGCCGGTTACACCAGCTGGTTCAGCCAGAGCGCCGAAGCCACGGTCAGTCCCGGGGTGAAGCGCGACGCCCTGGCCGGGTGGCGGGCAGCCACGCGGCAGCTGGACCTGCCGCTTCACTGCCACTACTCGGGCATCTGGGACGACGCCGCCGGGGCACGCCACCCGGAATGGTGCCGCGTCGACGCCGCCGGCCAACCTGTGGCCGGGAAGATGTGCCCACGCTCGCCTTACCTTGACGAGTTGATGCTGCCGCAGATGCGCGAACTGATCGACCGCTACGGCGTCGACGGCTTCTGGATAGATGGGGACATCTGGGCCGTGGAGCCGTGCTACTGCCCGGCCTGTCGCGACGCCTTCACCGCGGCGACGGGGATCGGCACGCCGCCCGCCGCGCCGGGCGAGCCCGACTGGCCGGCCTGGCACGACTTCGCCCGCCGCAGCTTCGAAGCCTATGTGACGCGCTACTGCGATGCCGTCCATCAGCACCGAGACGGCGTGCTCGTCTGCTCCAACTGGCTGCAGACCTTCCGCCACCCCGGAGCGCCAGAGGTGCCCACCGACTGGATCTCGGGCGACAACACCTGGGTCTTCGGCCTGGACGGATGCCGCTGCGAGGCCCGCTTCATCTCCACCCGCGGCAAGCCGTGGGACATCATGATCTGGGGCTTCTACGCCGCACACGGCATGGGTGATCCCACGTCACCGTGGACATTCAAGCCAGCGGCCATGATCCAGCAGGAAGCCGCCGTCGTGGCCGCCCTGGGCGGGCAGGTGCAGGTCTACGAACACTCCAGTCTGCGCAACGGCCAGCTAGTGCCCTGGCGGGTCGAACGCCTGCGTCAGGTCGGCAAATTCATCAAGGCACGGCGGGCCCTCTGCCAGGATACGCAGACCGTACCGCAGGTGGCCGTCCTGCACTCGGAGTTCCACGGCCGGAGCCAGCCCGACCGCAACCTGATGTGGGGACTGGACACGGCGCCAGTGCAGGGAGCCGTGTATGCCCTGCTGGAGAACCACTACAACGTGGATATCCTCGACGAGTGGGCCCTGCTGGATCGGCTGACCGAGTTCCCGGCGGTAGTGGTGCCGGAACAGGACGCGCTCTCGGAAACCATGGTCGAGTGTCTGCGCGACTGGGTGCGCACGGGCGGCCGCCTGCTGCTCTCCGGCGCCGCCGGCGTCGACCGTTTCGGCGCCTCATTCCTGGGCGTCAAGCCGGGCACCGTCTCCACACCCGGCGATTACCACGTCGCGGCGGCGGATGGCTCATTCCTCGCTCACAGCCGCAGCTGGCGCCTGCTCAAACCCACGACCGCCGCGGCGCTGGGGCGTCTGGGCACCAGCTCGCTGCTCGACGAGCGCCTGCTGCCCTGGGCTGCGGCCACGCTGCGCACGGTGGGGACCGGGGCCGTTGCCTACATTCCGTTCGACATCTTCCGCTTCTTCGACCGCAACCGCTACCCGCTGGCCCGGGCCTTTGTCGGCGCCGTCGCGGAGCAGCTGATCGGCCCGCTGCCAATCCAGGTGGACGCCCCCACCTGTGTCGACGTGATCCTGCGCCAACGCCGCGGCCGGTTGATCATTCACCTGGTCAACCGCGCCTCGGGCATCCCGAACCGCCCCAACGACGGCACGGTCGACGAAGTGCCGGCCGTAGGGCCGGTGGAGATACGGGTGCAGTTGCCGACCGCCCCCCGCCAGGTGGAGCTGGCCCTGGAAACCGGCGAGTTGGCGTGGGAATACCGTCCGGGCAAACGCGGCCCGGCCCAGGTCGTGGCACGGCTCGCCCAAGTGCACCTGCACGCAGCCGTAGTCATCGAGGAATAGCCCTCCGGCGGCCGCCCGAGCGGGTCCCGGCCGGGCGGCCGCCGTGAGAGCGACCCGACAGCTCCCGCGCGCTGGTCAGCCCACGTGCGGCGGCCCACACCAGAGCAGCGGGCGAGGCGGGCACCGCCGACCGCCAGCGGCTGTGGCCGCGTGCCGGCGTCCGACGGGGGCGGCGGCGGGCAAGCCCTGCGCGGCCGGGGCAGGACGCCTCGGTTCGGGCAGGGGCTCAACCGGCAGCCAGCGCTCGGGCGCGCCCCCGTCGCCTCAGGCAACCCCGCGACCGCGGCCCTGTGCGGGTTCTGCCGGCGCCGTGACGGTGCAGCGCACCTCAGCCGCGCGCCCGCGCCTGCAGCCGCTGCAGAATGCGGTCCTCCGGCGCCAGGCGCACGGCCGCGGCGAACGCTGCCGCTGCCTGTTCCCGCTGCCCCAAGGCATCGGCGGCCAGCGCGGCCACCGCATAGCCCTGCGCCTGCTGCGGGTGCTGCCGCTGCTCAGCTTCGGCAGCCACCAGCAGTGCCCCCAGGACAGCGGCGGCAGCCGCGTCCTCACCCAGACGCAGTCGCGACATCTCGACGTAGGCCCGCTCCAAGGTGGGAATGGGGTGGTGCGTCTCCTGCAGCGCCGCCTGCCAGTGCTGGTGCGCGGCTACCAGGTCGCCCAGGGCCTGGCAGGCAACCCCGGCCCGGTAGTGGAGCGGCGCGTCGGCCGGGCGCCAGGAACGCCCGACCCCCAGGGCCACCGGGTACTCGAGCCCGGCCTCGAACTCGCGGCGTGCACCGGCCCAGTCGCCGGCGTCGACCAATTCCTCGCCGCGGCCGGTGTGGGCCTCGACCCACAGCTGTCGCATCCCACGCGCGCCCTCCCAAGGGTCAAAGCGCCGCGACTCCAGCACCGCAAGCGCCTCTTCGTACTCCGCTAGCAGCAGGTGCAGTTGGGCCATGCAGGCCGCGATCCGCCCTTTGGCCTGGACGGCAGCCGGGGCACGCCGCAGGGCCTGCAGCCGGCTTGCCGCGTCCGTGCCCAACGCGGCGCGGATCTGGTCCATGTCGAGGTACAGACGGAAATCGTCCGGCCGACGGCCAAGGGCCCGGTCGTACCACGACAGCGCGGTGATGGGATCGCCGTCACAGCGCCACCCCACCCACCCGAGGGACCGGTACAACGCCGACAGGTGGCAACCGCGGTCCACCGCAACCAGCCACAGCTGTCGGCCCTCCGCCTGGCGGCCGACCATGTAGAGAAGAGTTCCCAGGTAGTAGGGCGCGTTGGCGTCCGCCGGGTTGACCGCCATGGCCTGGCGCAGGACGGCCTCCGCCTCGAGGCGGTGGGCGAAAACGAAATCGCCCGACATGGCGGCGGCTTCGCGGTACATGGCAAGCGATTCCTCGTCGCGGCCGGCCAGTCCCAGGTAGTAGGCCAGGAAGTACCGCACCATGGGCGCATCGGCGTCGGCCACAGCCAGCTGGAGCACCCGTATGGCAGTGTCGACCCAGCCGCAGCCGGCGTAGTCAGTAGCCAGTTCGATGTACGTCTGCGCCTCGCCCCGGGCCGCGTGACGGAACTCCTGCATGGCCGCCCGGTTGCCGTGAGTCTCGGCAACCAGACCCAGTTCGAAGCGCAACTGGGGGTTGAGCGGGTCGCTGTGGAGCAGCCGCTGCGCCAGCGCCGCGGCCTCGTCGGCGCGGCCCAGGGAGCGCAGCGCGGCACAGCGCATACACCAACTGCGGGTCCCCGGGGCTTCCAGAGCCGCCGCCTGCGTGAACTGCTCCAGCGCCTGCCGCAGTTGGCCTGCCTCGACGGCCAGGCCGGCCAGCAGGTAACCAGCCGGCGCCGCGAAAGCGCGGCTGGTACGCCACGCCAGACCCAGATCCGCCTCAGCGCCACGCCGGTCGCCCAGCTCTCGTCGGGCCAGGCCGCGGTAAAACCGCGCCTCGGCTTCATCCTCGTCCAACCGCAGGGCCTGGCCCAGGCGCGCCTCGGCTGCCGCTGGCAGGCCCCGCTTCAGGTCCAGCACACCCAGGCGCACTCGCGCCCGGACGCACAACGGGTCCTTCACCAGAGCCTGCTCATAGCAGGTCCTGGCCTGATCCCAATCGAAACCCCGCTCGTGACCGTACCCCTGCGCGCAAAGACCCGTGGCAGACTCCAGTTCGGCGGGCGTCAGTTGCGGATCACCGGGGTCGTCCTCCTCGCCCTCCCACGGGAGCAGAGCCCGCGCCAGTTCACCCTCGCTGGTCGAGGCCACCACCACTTCCACGCGACCGTCAGGATCGCGCAGTTTGACCGGCATGGACAGTGGCTGACCCGGAGCAAAGGGCCCCTCGCGGCGCCCGACCTCGGTGCCGTACTGGGACGCCGTGATGACCGCGTCGGCGATGGTTCGGTTGGCGTTTCCAGTAATCCGCGCGCCCTCTTCACCACCCACCAGGTTAAGGGCCACGTCCTGGTTGGCGAACGCGAACCCGCTGGTGTTCCACACCCCGTACCAGGTCTCCTGCCAACGGTGGACCCGGTGCGGTTCGAGCATCTTGAAGATCCCCTGCGTGGGGAATGGCCCGGACTGGATCTCGATATAGGGACCGTCGCCGTCGCTGAGGATATGCTGCCAGATCAGGCCATCGGGGGCGTGGCCCCAAGTGAAGTACTTGCGGCCGGCCACCTCGCGACGATCGGCCACGTTGACCACACCCTCCTCCTGCTCGTAGTCATAGCAGCCGAAGAAGTCGCCCTGCAACTGGCGCGAGAACAGGTCCAGGGCATGGGGGTGGTGCCGGTACCACGAGATGTCAGTGCCGTTGTGGACCGGGTACCGCATGATGCCCTGCCAGCCATAGGCCGACGCCAGTGGCGCGATGAAACGCGTGCCGCGGGTGACGCGCTCCGCCGAATTCGACCAGAAGTAGTAGCGGTGCGGCAACAACGTGCGGTTCTCGAGCCGAATATCGACGAAGATCTGCCGCCGCCCGGGGCGGAGCGACAGCCCCACCGTCCAGCGCATCCGACTGGCCCACTCGATGGCGCCGAAATACGCCGTCGCCGACCCGTCCTCGTGCTGCCGCACGGACCAGTCCACCGGACTCATGGTCACGTAGTTGTGGCTGCACGGGAAGTTGAACTCGATGCCACCGGCGATCCAGGCGCCGCGGAGCGCGACCAGGGCCGGCTTGATGTCGCGCGTGCGGTAGAACAGCTCGCGTCCCGAAAGCTTGTCCCAGGCCGAGTACAGGCGACCGCCCAGCTCAGGAAGAAGGGTCAGGCGCAGGTACTCGTTCTCGACGACGACGGCCAGGTAGCTGCGCTCTTCTTTCTCGCTGCCAAGGTCATCGAGCATTGGGTACGGGTAGACGCGCCAGTACCCCCACTGCCGCTCGATGGGCGGGTTGGGGTCAGGCGCCTGAACCGGATAGGTAGGAATCGTGAGCAGTTCGGAACGCACGGTGGCCCGCGCCTGGCTCATCGGCAACCTCCCCTTGTCGTCCTGGTGCCGGGCGGGCAGCCGCGCACCGACCGGCGAGCGGCAAATATCCGGTACGCCGGCTTGCCCACAAGACAACCGGCCGCCCCCACGCTTGACACACGGTGTACCCGCGGCGTTTGTTGGGGCGACTGTGACCTGCCGCGAGCTGTTCGCGGCCCTGCTTCCACCTGCCGACAGGAGCCATTCAGCCATGGCCCAGTACGACCGCATGACCGTGCTCAACGCCATCGTCGCCGGGGGCGTGGTGCCGGTGTTTTACCACAAAGACGTCGACACCACGATCGCCATCATCGAGGCCTGCGCCCGTGGCGGGGCTCGCACCGTGGAGTTTACCAACCGCGGCGACCTGGCCTACCAGGTGTTTGCCGGCGCCATCCGCCACATCATCGACCACAAGATCGATGTCATTCTCGGCGTCGGCTCGATTGTCGACGCTCCGACGGCAGCGCTCTACATCAGTTCGGGCGCCAACTTCGTTGTTGGGCCGCTGTTGAACGCCGAGGTGGCCCGCCTGTGTAACCGGCGCAAGGTGGCCTACTCACCGGGCTGCGGTAGCGTCACCGAGATCGCGGCGGCCGAGGAACTGGGCGTGGAGATCGTCAAGGTGTTCCCGGGCAAGGAAGTCGGCGGCCCCGGTTTCGTTAAGGCCGTGCTCGGCCCCTGCCCGTGGACGCGCATCATGCCCACCGGCGGAGTCGAATCCACCCGCGAGAGCCTCGAGGCCTGGTTCAAGGCCGGGGTCGCCGCGGTCGGTGCCGGCTCCAGCCTGATCACCAAAGACATCGTCGCCGCCAAGGATTGGGGCCGCCTGGAAGCCAACGTGCGCCAGTGTCTCGAGTGGGTGCGCGATATCCGCGCCGAGATGGCGACGGGCAAGAAGTAACCCACCACGCCCCTCTGGCGACAAGGAGAGCGAGCATGGCCAGACAGCAGCTGAGTGCCGAAGACAAGGACCGGGCCCGGCGGATGAAATGGTGGCATGATGCCCGTTTCGGGATGTTCGTTCACTGGGGGTTGTACTCGCAGCTGGGGCGCCACGAGTGGGTGATGAACCGGGAACGCATCCCCCTGGCTGAATACGAACAACTGGCCGACAGCTGGAAGGTCAAGCCCCGTCCGGCCCGCGAGTGGGCGCGCCTGGCCAAACAAGCCGGCATGAAGTACATGGTGATGACCACCAAGCATCACGAAGGCTTCTGCCTGTGGAACTCGCAGATGACCGACTACAACGCCTGCCAACGCGGCCCCCGCCGCGACCTGGTGGCTGAGTACGTCGACGCCTGCCGCGAGTTCGGTCTGAAGGTCGGCTTCTACTACTCGCTGATGGACTGGCACCACCCGGACGGAGCCCGCTGCGCCAAGAACGAAGGCGCGCGCCGACGTTTCGTCGATTTCACCCACGGCTGTGTGCGTGAATTGCTGAGCAACTACGGGCCGATAGACATCCTCTGGTACGATGTCTCCTGGCCGTTACCCACGCCCGAGGCTTGGGAGAGCGCGGCCATGAACGCCATGGCCCGCCAACTGCAGCCACACATCATCATCAACAACCGCTCACAGGTCCCCGAGGACTTCGGCACCCCCGAGGAGCACATCCGGGCCGAAGACGCCGGGCGCGCCTGGGAAGCGTGCATGACCTTCAACGGTTCCTGGGGTTACATGCCCTATGCCCCACCCGAAGACTGGCACTCGAGCCGCAAGGTGGTCGAGATGCTGCGCCAGGTGACGGCCGGGGGCGGCAATCTGCTGCTGAACATCGGTCCGGCTCCCGACGGCTCGGTGCCGCCCGAGGCCACCGAGCGGTTGCTGCCGGTGGGCAAGTGGTTGAAGCGCTATGGCGAGGCGGTGTACGGGAAAGTCGATCGCACCGACGGCTGCTTCGAGTGGGGTCCTTTGGGCCAGTGGACGCGCCAGGGCCGGGTCGGTTACCTGTGGTGCAGCCGGTGGCCTGGTAAGGAGATTGTCCTGGGCGGGTTCCGCAGCAAGCTCAAGGAGGCCCGCCTGCTGCCCGACGGCGAACCGCTGCCGTTCGTGCAGACCGCCGACCAGTTGAAGCTGCAGGGACTGCCTTCGCGGGCCCCCGACCGGCTGACCGGAACCACGGTCATCCGCTGCGAGTTCACCTCGGTACCCAAGCAGCAGTTGGGTGCCGGCTACGTCCTGCTGTGAGCGACGCGGCGCGGCACGCGGGCCCGCGGAGCCTGGTCCTGAGGGCGCCAACGCCAGCCGCCTACCCCACGGGTGACCCGTCGGTGCGTCGGGGATCGTCCGGCAGCTAGCGGTACCGCTGGCCGCACAGCTACATCCCCATGGACCGACGGCCCGGATCCACCCACAGAGCCGTTGGTGGCCGCAAGCGGCCGCCGACGGCTCTGTAGCGTTACCGGGCGTTACACACCGCTACAGAACCGGCGTAGCCCCGGCCACGGCGCCCGGCGATATTCGGTGCAGCCACCGCGCCGTCCCCGCAGCCAAAGGATGCCCCATGACCACGCCGCCTCCTGAACGCGAGACAATCGTTCTCGTCGAGGACGATATGGGCCTGGCCGCTCTGATCCGCGAGCGTCTGGTGGCCGAGGGTTTCTCAGTGGTCCACGAGACCAACGGCGCGCGGGCCTGCGGCGTGATCCAGAACCATCAGCCCGACCTGGTCATTCTCGATATCATGCTGCCCGGCATGGACGGGTTCCAGGTCTGCCGGCAGGTCCGCCCGGCATACCAGGGCCCGATCCTGATCCTCACCGCCCGCGACGATGATCTGGACCAGATCCTGGGCCTGGAACTGGGGGCGGACGACTATGTCACCAAGCCGGTCAAACCGCGAGTCCTGCTGGCCCGCATTCGCGCCCTGCTGCGACGCAGTCAGGCAGCGGCGCCGGTATCGCAGAGCCAGCGCATTGCCCTGGGTCGACTGGTGGTCGACGCCAGCCGCCGGGAGGTAACTCAGGACGCCACCCCCGTCCCTCTGTCCACCGTCGAGTTCGACGTGTTGTGGTACCTGGTAGGTCACGTGGGCCAGGTAGTCAGCCGTCAGGATCTGTACCGCGCCATCTACAACTACGACTACGACGGTCTGGACCGTACCATCGACGTGTACATCTCGCGCCTGCGCCAGAAATTGGGCGACGATCCGGCGGCACCTCACTACATCAAGACCGTGCGGGGGGTTGGCTATCTGCTGGCCGGCGAAGGGCCGTGAAGCGACAGTTCCTGCGCGTCTATCTGGGCATCGCCGGGGTCCTGCTGGCCGCCGCCCTGGCCACGCTGTTCGTGGTCGAGCGCGAGGTCGGCAAGGCGGTCGACCAGCGGTTGGAGGACTCGCTGGCTCCCTGGGTGAACCGGTTACGCACGCGGTTGCGCCGTGCCGAGACCCGGGAGGAGCGCACTCGCGTCCTGGATCGGGCGGCCGAGTCGGTACCCTTTGCCATCCGCCTGCAACCGTTGGGCGAACTGACACTGAATGAGGCCCTGCGCGCGCGCCTGGCCGAAGGCGAACCCGTACTGATCCGCATCGACGGCGACCGGGTCGTATATGGCCAGGTGGACGATTCGCTGGCCCTGGTCATGGGCCCGCTCCCACGGCAGATCCCGGTGCCGCCGCGCGGCCGCGGACCGGGGCCACCGCGCCTGGAGGACCGGCCGGACCCACACCATCCCTACGACCACGGGATGTTCGGTGGCGACCGGTTCCAGGGGACGCTGCTCATGTTCGGGGTGCTGCTGGCCATCCTGATGGTGATCGGCGCCGCGGTTTATCTCCTGCTGCGGCCCTTTGAGCGGCGCATCCTGGCCCTGGCCGAGGTGGCACGGCGTTTCGGCGACGGGGAACTGGAGGTCCGGGCCAGCACCGGACGAGCCGATGCGATTGCGGCGCTGGCCAGCGCCTTCAACCAGATGGCTGACCGCATCGCCGGGCTGATCGCCCAGCAGCGGGAACTCATGCGCGCCGTCTCCCATGAGCTGCGCACGCCCCTGGCTCGGCTCTTCTTCCTGGTGGATGACGCCCAGTCGGCCACCGATGCGCATCAGCGCGACGAGTACCTCCAGCGCGTGGAGGGCTCGCTGCAGGATCTGAACGCCCTGGTGGAGGAGCTGCTGACCTTCGTCCGCCTGGAAGGCGCCCCCGAGGACACCGCCGCCGCCTGCGTGGTCGTGGACGACCTGTACGCCGAGGTAGCCGGAGTTCTGGCCGACCTGCGCGCCGGGCTGACGGTGACCGCGGCAGGCAACGGCCTGACCGTGCAGGGCCAGCCCAGGCTGCTGCGCCGCGCGGTGCTCAACCTGGCCACCAATGCGGCGCGGCATGCCCGGAGCCAGGTACGACTGACCGCGTGCCGGGAACCAGACGCGGTCTGCCTGTTGGTCGACGATGACGGCCCGGGTGTCCCCGAGGCAGCCCGACAGCGCGTCTTCGAGCCCTTCTTCCGCCTGGACGAAGCCCGGTCCGCTGACTTGGGCGGCGTGGGCCTGGGTTTGTCCATCGTCCAGCGGGTGGCCGCCTGCCACGGGGGCTCGGTGCGCATCGAGACCAGTCCATTGGGCGGCGCGCGGTTCGTGTTCAGCCTGCCCGCACCGGCAGCGGCCCCTGCGTCCAGCTGACGCGGACCGGGCGTACAGGCTGTCACCAGTCTGGCCCTGCTCGGCCGGGGCGGAAGCCTGCCTCCTGGCGTGCCAGCACGAGGTAACCTCCCGGAGGCAGCCCGCCAGCGCGTCTTCGAGCCCTTCATCCGCCCGCACGAAGCCCGGTCCGCTGACTTGGGCGGCATGGGCCCGGATCCGTCCATCGTCCAGCGGGTGGCCGCCGGCCGCGGGGACTCGGTGCGCCTCCAGACCCGTCCATTGGGCGGCGCGCGATTCGTCTTCAGCCTGCCCGCGCCGCGCGGCGGCCTCCGCCGCCATCTGACGCAGCCCGAGCGTACAGTCTGTTACGGCCCGGCAACAAAAAGCCTACAGACCGGCGGCCGGGAGTTCCGTTGCTTCATGGGTGTGGACGGCAGACAGACCACAACCACCCCAAAACGGCGACGCCACCGGGCCGTGGCGCGCCCCTGGCCTGCATTCCCTCCCAACGCCAACCCTGTGGTCACGGCCTCCGGGAAGACAAGGCAGATATGACCCGATCCGAACTGCGGCACACCCGGAGTGAGCGCCGGTGGCGCCGGACGTGTCTGGCCGCCGCGGCATTGCTGGTGCTGTGGCTGCCGCCGACTGACCTGTGGGCCAAGATGCCCCAGGCCTGGCGCTACTCAGACGATGGCACGCAGCTGCTGCAGGACGGTACTGACACCGGGAAGCTGTACGACCCCACGGTCGTGCGCGAACTCGGCCTGACCTTCGCCCAAACCGACTGGTGGGAGCAGTTGACGGCCAACTATGCCAGCGGCGCAGAAATAGCCGCCGAGTTGACGGTCGACGGTGACTCGTTCCCCGGCGTGGGGGTCCGCTTCAAGGGCATGACTTCGTACAGCTCGACCGGAACGTCCAGGAAGAAGTCTTTCAACATATCACTGGACTTCCAGGACCCGGCGCAACGCCTCATGGGGTACCGGACCCTCAACCTCAACAATGCCAGCAGTGATCCCTCCTTCGTGCGCGAAGCCCTGTATTTCGCCACCGCCCGGCGCTACATCCCCTGCCCCAAGGTGGCTTTCGTGCATCTGACCATCAACGGTGAGGACTGGGGGGTCTATGTGCATGTCCAGCAACCGAACGCGGACCTGATTGACGAGTGGTTCGCCGACGCCGAGGGCACCCGTTGGAAGGTGCCGTTCGCCGGCGGGGGACAGACTGCCACGCCGGGCGCCGGTACCACGGTGCCTGATTCGCTCCACCCGGGCCGCCAGGACTCACTCGGCCAGGGCACGCCGCCGGTGGGACAGACGGCCCTCGACCGCTGGTTGGCCAGCCCGCAGGCCAGCGACCTGAATGGCGACGGCTTGATCGACGCGGCGGACTTCGCGCTGGTCCAGCAGGGCGGCGGCGGGTGGCCGGGCGGCACAGCCCCTGGCGGCGGCACAGCCCCTGGCGGCGGGGGTCCCGGGGGCATGATGGGCGACGGCAAGGGAGCCCTGGCCTGGTTGGGGACAGACACAACCGCATACTCCGCTGCCTATGTGCTCGAGTCGACCCGTGTCGACAGCCCCTGGGTAGCGCTCTTGCGCGCCTGCGACCTGGTCAACAACGTGCCCGTGGCCAGCCTGGCTGACACCCTGGACGCGGCCCTGGACCTGGACCAATGGCTGTGGTTCCTGGCGGTCGAGAACCTGTTCGCCGACGAGGACAGCTACCTGACCAAGGGAGCCGACTACCAGATCTACGCCGACGCCGCCAGTGGGCGCCTGCATCCGCTGGAATACGATGGCAACGAAGCCTTGACAGAACGAGACACCCTGCTGAGCCCTTTCGAGGGCGAGACCAGTACCGCGCGTCCGCTGCTGAACCGGGTTCTGGCCGCCCCCCGGCTACGGCAGCGTTACCTGGCCCACGTGCGCACGCTGCTGAATGAGGCCATGGACTGGAGCGTGCTGGGGCCCCGGGTCGCGGTTTACCAAGGCCTGATCGATTCGCTGGTGCAGGCAGATCCCAAGAAGCTGAGCACCTATGCCGAATTCACCGCCAGCGCCGACGGGTTGCGCCGTTTCGTTGCGGCGCGTCGATCCTACCTGTTGGCCCGCACCGATGTGGCCGCGAGCGCACCGCGGATCAGCGAGGTGGCCCTGGGCAGGGCCGACGCCAACGGCAAGGCCAGCGTAGTCCAGCCAGCCGGACAGGAGATTCCCGTCCGCGTTACGGTTGCCAACGGCCCGACGACGACGACGGTGGCAGTCTGGTACGCCGTGGGCCTGGAGGGGCGCTTCCGAGCCGTGGCCCTGTACGACGACGGTACCCACGGCGATGCGACCGCCGGTGACGGAGGGTACGCCGGCCTGATCCCGGCCGCGCCCGCCGGCGCACTGGTGCGTTACTACGCTGAAGCCACTGCCGCCGGTGGCACCGTGGCCCTGAACCCCCCCGGCGCAGAACACGATACCTGGGTATACCAGACGGCTGCCCGGCACGCGGCCGCCACCGAGGTGGTGATCAACGAAGTCATGGCGGTCAACACCGCGACCTGTACCGATCCGCAGGGCGAGTACGAAGACTGGATCGAGCTGCATTCGGTCGTGGCCGACACCCTTGACCTGAGCGGCATGTTCCTGTCGGACAGCGCCGACGACCTGCGGAAATGGCCCTTCCCTGCCGGCACGGTCATCCCACCGCACGGTTTCCTGGTGGTGTGGGCCGATGACGACGGCCAGGCCGAGACCGGCCTGCACGCCAACTTCCACCTGTCGGCCGGCGGCGAAGAGGTGGTCCTGACCGACACCGACGCGCGCGCCAACGTGGTGCTGGATTCCGTGTCTTTCGGCGCCCAGCTGGCGGACCGGCCCTTGGGCCGCTACCCCGATGGGGACGGCCCCTTCGCGCTGCTTTCCCAAGCAACGCCAGGGGCCAGCAACGGCACCGCCACCGCGGTCCTGGACACGGACACGGGTGTGCCCGGGGTCCTGGCGCTGACGGGCAACTACCCCAACCCGTTCAACGGCGGGACCACCGTGGGTTTCCGCCTGCCGTCGGCCGGCGCCGTCGGTGAATTGGCCGTGTACAACCTGGCCGGCCAGCGACTGCTTCGTCTCGACCTGAGCGGCTATGGGGCGGGACTCCACCAATGGTGGTGGGACGGCCGCGATAGCGCCGGGCGCGAGTTGGCCAGCGGCGTGTACCTGTGTCGCCTGACTTTCGGGTCACAGGCGCAGATGGGCCGCCTGATGCTGGTGCGCTGAGGCCAGCCGCCGGCTCGCACCGTCAACGAGGCGATCGCGCCAGCCAGCGCGGCCACCGTCGGCCTGGCATGCAGCCGCCGGCCGTCGCTGACCCTGTGGTGCGGCGCCAACCGCGTTTTTTGCCGATATTGGCGCCGGCCGGGGGCCACGGCCCTGGCCGGCGCCGGGTACTTGAAGCGAAACAGGCAGGCACTCCATGGGCATCGGGTTGGGCACGGGTCGCCGGGCAGCGCGGCTGACGGCAGGTTCGGCTATCGCTGCGGTACTGCTGTCGGCCCTGAGTGCCTGCGCCGGCGAGGGCAAGCGGCCACACCAGGCCGTATCCCTGGTCGAGGTGGCAAGCTTCCCGCTGACGGTGAATGAACCATCCGGGTTGGCGCTCGATATCGACGGGGCTTCGCTGTGGACGGTCGGCAACAGTCCGTCGCGCGTCTACCGCCTCAGCATGGAGGGAACTACGCTGGCCACGTTGTCCTATCAGGGCAGCGATCTGGAGGGCATCGCCGTTGACCCGGACGATGGCACCCTGTGGGTGCTCGAGGAGCGGGCGCGCAACCTGGTTCACCTGTCGCGCTCTGGACGGCAGCAGAGCAGCACACCGCTGGCTCTGGGTGGTGCAGCCAACAGCGGCCCGGAAGGCGTGTCGTTCTCGCCCGCACGCATCATCTGGGTCGTGCAGGAGAAGAAGCCGGGTCAACTCGTACGGCTCAACGAGTCGCGGGCCATCGCCGCCACCATTCCCCTGGCCTTTGCGCGTGACTACTCCGACCTGTGCTGGGACGCCGGGGGCCAGTGGCTGTGGGTCCTCAGCGACGAAGATCGGGCCCTGTTCCGCTGCGCGCCCGACGGTACGCGCCTGGCTAGCTATGGCATCGATGTGGTCAAACCCGAGGGCGTTGCGGTGGACGCGGCCCGAGGGCGCATCTGGGTGACCAGCGATGCCGCTGACCGCCTGTACGCCTTTGAGATGCCCAGCCTTGAGGCGTCGGCGCCTAACGCGTCGCCGACGCGGTAGCCACCCGCCTGGACGGCGCGAGTAGGCCGGCCCCAGGAAGAACCGAGGTCAGCACAGCGATCGACCCGGCTGGTCACTCGTCCATTGCCGTCTGCAGCGTCAGGCGGTAGCGCGGATGGGCCGGCATCTCCAACGCCGCGTGGGCGAAAAACGGGTAAACGCTCCACTCCACGCAACCGAGCAGGTCCGGTTTGCCGTCGCCGTTCACATCGCCAGCCCATATGCTCGGGCCATGGATGGTGAACGCCAGCGGCTCGCCGTAACAGCAGAATCGGCGGGGCAGATCGAACACGGGCTGCCGGACCGACCCCACATTGCGCAGCAGGTACGCGGCACCGGTGCCAGCCAGGCTGTAGACCAGGTCCGTCAGACCGTCGCCGTCCCAATCCACCGCGCGAAACGACTCGGTCCAGTGCATCGGACGGCCCACGATCGAGTCGTCGATGCAGCGTCCGTCGATCAGACGCACTGGGCCGCTGTCGCGCACCCGGAGCTCGCCGTGTGCATCGCGGTACTGGACGAAGAGGGTGGCTTGGCGGCGCCACGAATGGGTGATGAAGTCCATCAGGCCATCGCCATTCCAGTCGGCGAAGGCAGCCCCGGTGCGCCACGCAAAAGGTGAGCTGGGATCGGCGGGGTAAGGGTGGTTGGGCAAGCTGGGGTCGGCGCCCAGGCGAGCCGAGGCCGCGCGGACCTCGGACGAGTCCGGGTAGTCGTCGACGGCCAGGAACCGCAGCGGACCCCAGCAGGGCACCTCCCGAGTCCCCTCGTTGCGGCACCAGACGATGCGATTGGTCTCGTTGGGCAGCATCAGGTCGGGCCGACCGTCACCGTCCCAGTCGACCAGGGTCGGGTACGGATAACCCATGTTGTGCCAATGCCGCCCGCCCAGGAGCTGCTCGCGCAGCAAGCGGATCGCCTCCTGGTCCGGTGCGTCTGGGCGGCGGCGCGCCAGGATCAGTTGGGCCTCCGCCCAGACCGGCCGGTCGGCCGCGCCGGTCTGCTCCAGGATCCGCGGCCACCCGTAGCCGCCGCCCACCAGCAAATCCGGTCCGCCGTCACCGTTCCAGTCGCACAGGCACGGCCAGGCCTGGTCGCCCAGCGCCATGACGGCACCCACTCCCTCGGCGCGCCAGCGCGGCGCCATCCGTGGCTCACCGCCGAGGCGCTCCGCGGCGAAGTAGCGCCAGCGCTGCAACGCCTCGTCCTGGACCAGCAGTCCGAGCCCATCGTCGGTGGCCGCCAGCCGGTTGCACATGGGCGGCAGACCAGGAAGCGGGCGTGGCTCACCAAAGGTCACGGCACCAGGTACCAGGCGGGGCCGCCAGAAGGGCACGTACCCCACGTAGCCTACGGACTCAGTCGGATGGTGGGTCACGGCGTCAGGCTCGGCCAAACCCACCAGGTCCAACTGGCCATCGCCGGTCAGGTCGATGAAGGCCAAGCGGGGGCCGGAACCCAGATCGACGGGTTCGGCGGCGTCGAAGGGCCAACCGGCGGGGTTCCGATTGCGCAGCCAGTTGCCCTCGATCACCAGGTCAAGCACCCCGTCGCCATCCAGATCCACCAGGCTCAGGCTACCCAAATCGAAGCCCGGAATGGCCAGGACCGGGCCGCGACGGAAAACCGGCAGGCCGATCAGGTTGCGTTCCCCCGTGTTGAGGAAGAAGGTGACCTGCCGGGAGCCTCGCTCGGCAAAGACCAGATCGATCCGGCCGTCGCCGTCGACATCACCGAAATCGACATCGACGTAGGTGCCCGGGAAGTCCTGCAGCGGACCGTCGTCGCGGTCGCGGAACTGCAGGTGCGTCAGATCGCCGAAATCGCGGCCATCGCCATCGACCCGGCAGTGGCAGACCACGCCGCTTAACGGGGTACCAGGCCGATGGTAGTAGTTCCAGGTACCCGCCAGGTCTGCCCGGCCGCAGCCCCGCAGATCGACCAGGCGCATGGAATACAGGGTGAGCGGCCTCGGTGCCTGGCCACCGTAGCGAAGCAGGTCGCCGACGCCGACCGGCGGTACGCTCCGGGGTGGGCCCGGAGTCGGGGGGGCAGTGTCAGCCGCAAAACCAATCTGGTACTGGCGGTGGCCCGGGTGCCGGATGGTCCACTCAAGGCGCCCGTGACCGTGGCGAACGATGTCCTCGGTCAGCGCGCAGGGTACCCGGGCACCGTCGCTCAGGTCCACCACCTCGATGGATGCCGGATCCAGTTGGCCGGGCACTCCGGCGGCGGCGATCAGACCGACGAAGTCCACCTCTGGCGCCATGGGTATGTAGCCCAGATGAGCCGGCAGTTCCTCCGTGATTTCCAGCCGGCAGGTCAGTCGCGAACGGGACATAAATGCCATCCTTGCGCCGAGCCCCACGCGGTGGCGTTGCCGGCGCATGCGGGGGGGGCTAGAATTACTTCCATGCGGGCCACCCCGGGAACCCCTCGGGGTGATCGCGAGCGTCGACGGCTCGCTCGACGTCCGTACCGCGCCGGATCGGGCCCCGCCGATGCCCACCGACGTAACCACCGAAGGAACTCATGACCGACCCCTCCATACCGATCGCGATACCGGGCAACGCCCCGGACCCCGACGCGCAGGAAACCCGCGAGTGGCTGGAATCTCTCGACTATGTGCTGGCCAGCGCCGGCCCGGAACGCGTCTGCCAGCTGCTCGAGCAGCTGCAGAACCATGCCCGCCGACTAGGCGTCGGCATTCCCTTTGCATCCAACACTCCCTACGTCAATACCATCCCCGCGAACCGGCAGCCGCCCTATCCGGGCAGTCACGAGCTGGAACAGCGGATCCGCAACATCGTGCGCTGGAACGCGATGATCATGGTGGTCCGGGCCAACCAGCAGGACCCGACCATCGGCGGCCACATTGCCACATACAGCTCGGCTGCCACGCTGTACGAGGTGGCCCTCAATCACTTCATCCGCGGGCGGACGCCGGATTTCGAGGGCGACCAGGTCTTCTTCCAGCCCCATTCATCACCCGGCATCTACGCTCGCGCCTTCTTGGAGGGCCGGCTCGATGAGGACCAGCTGGTCAACTTCCGTCGCGAGCTGCGGCCCGGGGGCGGTCTGTCGTCATACCCGCACCCACGGTTGATGCCTGGCTTCTGGGAGTTCCCGTCCGCGTCCATGGGACTGAGCTCAGTGATGGCGATTTACCAAGCCCGCTTCAACCGGTACCTGGAAGACCGCGGTCTCAAAGGCCCCTCCGACGCCCGCGTCTGGGCCTTCATTGGTGACGGCGAGACCGACGAACCCGAGTCTCTGGGCGCCATCTCGCTGGCCGCGCGCGAGAAGCTGGACAACCTGGTGTTTGTCATCAACTGCAACCTGCAGCGCCTGGACGGGCCGGTGCGCGGCAACGGCAAGATCATCCAGGAGCTGGAGACCGTTTTCCGCGGTGCGGGCTGGAATGTGCTCAAGGTGGTCTGGGGCAGCGACTGGGACCCGCTGCTGCAGCAGGACCACCAGGGGTTACTGGCCAAGCGCATGGGCGAGCTGGTCGATGGCCAGTACCAGAAATACAGCGTCTCCAATGGCCGTTACCAGCGCAATCATTTCTTCGGTGTGGACCCGCGCCTGATGGAGATGTCCCGCCAACTGACCGACGAGCAGATCCGCACCATCCGCCGCGGTGGCCATGACCCGGACAAGGTATATGCCGCGTACCGGGCGGCGACCCAGTACCGCGGCGCGCCCTCGGTGGTGCTGGCCAAGACCATCAAGGGGTACGGCATGGGCGAGGTCGGCGAAGGCAGGATGACGGCCCACCAGCAGAAGAAGCTGGACGTCGACGTCCTCAAGCAGATCCGCTCGCGCTTTGGCATCCCGATCTCCGACGCCCAGGTGGAGGAGCTGTCGTTCTACCGGCCGCCGGAGGACAGCCCCGAGATCCGCTATCTGAAGGAGCGGCGCGAAGCCTTGGGCGGGTTCGTGCCCAGGCGCTCGCCGCCCCAGGTCACCTTGGCCCTGCCGGGCGAGGATTTTGTGCACGAGTTCGGCCACGGTTGGCACGGGCGCGAAGCCTCAACCACGATGGTCTTCGTCAGACTGCTGGCCAAACTACTGGCTGACCGGTCTCTGGGCCGGCAGGTGATCCCGATTGTCCCGGATGAAGCGCGCACCTTTGGCATGGAGGCGCTGTTCCGCCAGTACGGCATCTATTCGCACATTGGCCAACTGTACGAACCGGTCGATTCGGAGAGCCTGACATACTACCGCGAGGCCCGCGACGGGCAGCTCATCGAGGAAGGGATCACCGAGGCCGGGGCACTGTCATCGCTGATCGCCGCCGGCACCGCCCACGTGACCCACGGCGTACCGACTATACCCTTCTTCGTCTTCTACTCCATGTTCGGCTTCCAGCGCGTGGCCGACCTGATCTGGGCCGCTGGCGACCAACGGGCGCGGGGGTTCCTGATCGGCGCCACCGCGGGTCGAACCACGCTCAACGGCGAGGGCCTGCAACACCAGGATGGTCAGAGCCACCTGACGGCCTATACGTGCCCGCACATCGTGGCCTACGACCCGGCCTTCGGCTACGAAGTGGCGACCATCGTTCACGAGGGGCTGCGGGTGATGTACGGTGAGGGACGCGATCTGATTTACTACATGACCGTGCACAACCAGGTCTACGCCATGCGCGACCAGCCGGAGGGCAGTCGCGAGGGAATCCTACGCGGGTTGTATCTCCTGGCAGGGGCGGGGTTGAAGGGCAAGCGGCCTCGGGCGGCCCTGTGCGCCAGCGGCAGCATTTTGACCGAAGCCCTGGCCGCGCAGCAGACCCTCGAAGACCGCTATGGCGTCGCCACCGAGGTGTGGAGCGTCACCAGTTGGCGCCAGCTGCACCAGGACGGCCTGGACACCGAGCGATGGAACTGGCTCCACCCGGAGGCACCGGCGCGCCAGACCTGGATTGGCCAGTGCCTGCAACGCAATGCGGCGTCTTTTGTCCTGGCCTCGGATTTCGTGCGTGCCCTGGGCAGTTCGGTGGCGCGTTGGTTCCCGCGGCCGCCGGTCGTCCTGGGCACGGACGGGTTCGGCCGCAGCGACAGCCGAGCGGACCTGCGCCGCTTCTTCGAGGTGGACTCGGCCTGCATGGTGACGGCGGCCCTTGGCGACCTGGCCCGGCGGGGCGAGATTGAGGCCACGGTGGCGGCCCAGGCCCGCACCGAGCTGGGAGTCGACCCCGACAAGGCCAACCCCGTGGAGGCCTGAACCTGACAAGCCGAAACACCGCGCCCCGGCCCGCCGCTCGCAGGTGAGCGGTCGGACCGGGGCGCCGGCGTACCGGAGCATGTGTCGTGCGAGCGGCGCCGGGCCGAAGCCGATCAGTTCAGCTTGAAGCGAATGGGGTAGGCAACCCAGACCGCTACCGGCCGCTGATTCTGGATGGCAGGCTTCCACACGCTCTTCCAGGCGGCGTCCTTGGCTACCTGGTGGAACACCTCAGGCCCTTTGTCCACCACCACATCGCGGACCTTGCCGGTCTTGTCGATCAACAGGCGGATGTACACGGTCCCCTCGATGTTGGCGCGGCGAGCCAACTCAGGGTACTCGGGTTTCGGCGCCTCGATGGGCACGGGGATTTCCTGCACCATGACAAACTCGCCCAGGGCCGGCAGCTTCTCCTCGTCCACCACCAATTCGTCCTTGACCACCTGTACCGCGGGGTCCGCCTGCACAGCGATGGTGTCGCCTGTCCCCTCGGTCTGCACCAGCGAGGTCATTTGGCTGAGCTCGGCCTGGGTGCTGATGGTGGCGTCCTCCGACACCTCGGCATCGGGTACGGGCTCCGGGATACCCACCGTCGGCCGGACCGCCGCCGACGCCACCTGCACCTGTGGTGCGGCCGCCTGGTCGGTGATCGACGGTGGCGGTCCCAGGTCGGCATAGCGCACGACCCGAACGGTCTGCGGCGCTGTGCTGTCGGAGTTCATGTACACGAGGATCCCGAAACCAGCCAGACCCACCAGCAGGTGACCGGCGGCGGAAACCGTGAAGGCACGACGCAGGTGCCTCCGGTACATCTGCCTGAACTGGGCACCAATGGCGGTCAGGTTGAGGTCGCTCTGGTCGTAGATCAGATCCCTGAGCATCGTGGGTACCATCGGGTTGTCGACGCGGGGCGCCGGGAGTGCAACTCAGGCGGTGCGGACGAACGCGGCCAACCCCCAGCCGGCGGCTGGCCGCAGCCAGTCAGCTCACGAGACCTTGGCCAGCGCCTGCCGGTCATCGTCGCTGAGTGGCGCAATGCTGAACCGGGTGACGCTGGCCAGGTTCAACTCGTCCAGCACGTCCACCATCATGTGATAGCGGGCCTTGCGGTCCAGTTTGACCAGGGTGATCAGTTTGGGATTCTCTTTGTTCTTGCTCACCAGCAGGGCCGGCAAGGCCTTCATGGCCACGCGTTCAGGGGTGCCGAAACCCACGCCCCAATAGAGTTGGTTGTCGTCGGCCACGTAGATCACCAGCAGGTTCGACTCAGCGACCTCCACCTTCTGTTCGGCCGGAGGCAGGTTCACTTCCATCGTCTGCGGAGCGCGGAAGACCGTGGTGACCATGAAGAAGATGAGCAGCAGGAAAGCCACATCGACCATGGGCGTCATGTCGATGCGGATGCCCGGCCGCTTGCGCTGCCGACGATGCGCATGCCGGCGGTCTCGGTGCCCGGGGGTGTCAACAGCAGCCATGATTCCTCACTCCTTGATACCGCATCTGTCGGGCATGCGGGCCGTGGTTACGCCACAGGTCGCCACCACGCGAGCCTGAGTGGCGCTCTGCCGGCGAACCGGCCGATGGGCCGCGGCACACATCCGCGCGGTTAGGGCTTACCGACGATCGGTTCAGCGTTCTCCAGCAGCGTAACCATGTTGAACCGGGTGTTACCCGTGCGCTGCAGGACCTCCATGATGTCGCTGACGGCGCCAAAGTCCGCATCCCGGTCGGCCTTGATCGCCAGACGCAGCCGGGGATTGCGGATCCGCGCCGCCACTACCGCCTGTTCCAAGTCCGCCATCGACGTGGCCTGTTCCGTCCCCGTAGCGCCGACGCGGCAAAAGAGCTTGCCGTCGCGGTCGATGGCCAGCACCATCACATCGGACTCCGGCAGCTTCATCTCCGAAGTCGACTCCGGCAGCTCGAGCTTGGCTTCTTCCGGCGGCTTGAACTGCGTCGTGCTCATGAAGAAGATCAGTAACAGGAAGGCGACATCGACCATTGGCGTCATGTCCATCTTGACGCCGACTCGGGCTCGCGGTTTGAGCGCCATATGCGTCTGCCCCTGGTCCGCTTACTCGCGACCGGTCAGGATCTGGACGACCGCGTGCGTGGTCTCTTCGATGTCGTAGTTGAAGGCCTCTACCTTGTTGACGAAGAAGTTATACGCCACCACGCCAACGATGGCGGCCATCAGGCCACCGGCGGTGTTGATCAACGCCTCGGAGATGCCCGTGGCCAGCTGAATGGCGTCAGGAGCGCCGGCGTGGGCCATGGCCGCGAAGCTGCGGATCATGCCCAGCACAGTACCCAGCAGACCGATCATGGTGGCGATCGAAGCGATGGTAGACATGGCAATGAGGTTGCGCTCGAGCAGCGGCATTTCCAGCGACGTGGCGGTCTCGAAGGCCCGCTGGATCTCCGTGTGCCGTCGCTCTTCCGACATGGTAGCATCCCCCTGCACCTGGCGGTAGCGCTCCAGACCCGTGCGGACGATGCCCGCCAGCGTCCCCTGCTGCTTCTGGCACAGGGCGATGGCGTCGGGAATGCGGCCGTTGCGCACGAGCTCAACCAGGTCGACCGAGAAGCGCACGGAACCGCCCTGCCCCTGGGCTTTGCGCAGGGTTATGGTGCGCTCGATGATGAAGGTGACCAGCATGATGCTGATCATCATCAGGCCGACAACCAGCGGACCGCCTTTGCGGATGTCGTCGGGCAGCAGGAACTGGTACATGGCGAGGGACACGGCCAGGGCCGCGACGATGATGATGGTGAGGAACACCGACTGCCGCATACCTGTCTCCTTGCGTTGGCTGTCTGCCACGACATCCGCCGCCCGGGTCACCGGCCGGGGCGGGGGCAGATCTTCGCGTTGAATCGGCGGATCGCCCGCGGGCGACCGGGTTTCAGTTGCCTGCTTTGAGGCGTTTCATGCCTTCAGTGGCCTCTTTGTTGCCCGGATCCAGCTCAAGCACCCGGGCGAATGCCGCGATGCCTTTGTCGGCCTGGTTGGCCAGGACATAGGACTGGGCCAGCAGGACTCGGCCGTCCACGCCGGTCGGCGCCAGCTCAACGGCCTGGAGCAGCTGGGCTGTGGCGCGCTTGGCCATGGCCTGCGACTCGGGGTGCTTCTCCTGTCGCTGCAGTTCCTGGGCACCCAGAAGCAGATACAGGCCCGCCATTTTGTGGGCGTCGGCGTGCTTGGGGTCCAAATCCGCAGCCCGGACAAAAGCGGCTCGCGCGGCGCTGCGGTTCTCCAGGTGATGGTAACACACACCTTGAACGAACTGGATCTGCGCGTTTTCGGGCTGCAGCTGGGCTGCCTGTTTGAGCGCCGTGATGGCGGCATTATAGTCTTTACGCTCAGTCTGAATCAGCCCGATGTTGAGCATGGCGCTCCAGTTGGCGGGGTCGCCCGCCAGGCGCGCCTGGAACATGGCCAGCGCTGCATCGTACTGCTTGGCCCGGAAGAGCTCGGCGCCGATGTTGCTGTATTCGATGGCGTAGTCGCGGTCCGGTCGGCTGGCCACGGTGCTGTCCAAGCCGGACTTGACCTGCGTCAGCACCGAGGCAAAGTCACCCGTGCGGATGTACGACAGGGCCAGGAGGCGGTACAGGATGGGTTTGGGCGTGGTGCGCAGTTTCTCGCGCAGATGCGGAATGGCTTCGGCATAGCGTCCCTGCTCGTAGAGCAGTACACCCAGGGCCCCGCCGACGCCGGCTGCGGCGCTGGTGTCCTGCGACACGAGCCCCTGCAGGGTAGCAATGGCGGCGGCGGTATCGCCGATGGCCTTCTGCGCCTCGGCGAGCCCGCGCAGCACATCGGCCGAGCCGGGCTGAATCCGATTGGCCTGCTCGTAGGCCGCCAGGGCCAGGCCGAACTCACCCCGCTCGCGCCGCAGCCCCGCCAGCAGGAACTGCAACTCGCCGTCCTGGGGCGCCAGGGAAACGGCCCGTTCCAGATCCGCCAGGGCCGCCGTCCTGAGGTTGGGTGACCGGGCCATGGCGCGCCCCAGCTCGACGGCGTAACGGCTGCTGTCGGGCGCCAGCACCGTCGCCCGACGCAACAGCGGCACCAACTCCTCGTACCGCGGCGGCGAGGCGATCAGATACAGGTTGATCAAGTCGTTGTATGCTGGCAAGCAGGTGGAGTCGGCGGCGACGGCCGCCCGCCAGGCGGCAACGGCCTGGTTCAGCTGCCGGTCGCGGTAATACAGGCGGCCGATGGTGCAGTGCAGCGCCGCTGGCGCCGGCGCCCCGGTCAGGGCCTGGTCATATTCGGCTACGGCCATCTCGGTCACCCGCTGGGCGGCGTACACGTCACCCAACGCCTGGTGGAACCGCCAGTCGGTAGGATCGGCCAGCGTGGCTCGAGTCAGCCAGACCGAAGCCGCCGATAGCGAGTCCTGCGCGGTCTTGACGCGGCCCAGCCCATACTCGAGCAGTCCAGCCGGTTTGAGCTTCTTGCCCAGGCCGGCCGTCAGGGTCGCCGTGGCAGCCGAGTAATCGCGCCGGTCCAGCTGGGCCATGCCCAGCTCGTAAACCACCGCGCCGTCGCTGGGCTTGAGGCGTCGCGCCTGCACCAACTCGGCCTCAGCCTGCTCCAACTGCCCGGCGCTTCGCAGCGCCAGCCCCAGCTGGTAGTGCGAATCCGCCGAACCGGGCTGCCGGCGCACCGCTGCCGCCAGGTCCGCCAGTGACGGGCCCGTCGTCGTCGCCGGGACGGCATACGTCGCCGGCAGCGAGCTGAACAGACCCAACGCAACCCACCACCAAACCCGCCACGGCCGCCTCTGTCGGCCCGACGATGCCGCCATTCCCAACCTACCTTCTCGTCAGTTCGATACTACGTGGGGGAACCTGGTCCGGGACCAGGCCCTCCCGCTCCACTACGGTCTGCCCGCGCGGACTGGTCAGGAACGCCACGAAACCGGCCGCCACATCCGCGCCATGCCCGCCCCAATGGCACACCACCCAGGGCCGCCGCAGGGGGTACCGCTGCTGAAACACCGCGGCGGCCGTCGGCCGCACCGCGGGCTGTCCCGCCGCTGATGCCACGCGCACCGTCACCACCCGCGGGTCGCCCAACCATGCCAACCCCACACACCCGATGGCCCCAGGGATGGAGGCGACGCGCTCCACCACCTCGCGCGAGTCGCGGCACGCGACGCCCGGGCCAAAATCGCCACCGGCCAGCACCTGCTGCCGCAGCTGTTCATAGGTGCCGGAGTTGCGGTCGCGCAGGACGCGGATGACTGGCAGCGATGCCCCCCCCAGCCGTTCCCACGAGCCCACCGCCCCTTTCAGCACCGCCGTCAGCTGGCCCATATCCAGGCTGTCAATGCCGTTGGCCGGGTGGACCACAATCGCCAGGGCATCGGCTGCCAAGCGGTAGGTCAGCAGCGGCCCCGGGCCGGTGGCGCCCTCCTCGTCCGGCTGCAACCGGCGCGCCAGGACGGCTACCTGGGCCCGCTGCTCGGACAGGCGCACGAAGGCGCCGCGGCTGTCGTCGCCAACCACCTGCACCCGGGCCTCGGGGTACAGGAGACCGAACGCAGCGGCGGCGCGCTCGAGAACGGGTCTGGCGCTGTCACTGCAGGCAACGAGCACGACACCCTGATAGCCGGTGACCGACCGACTACAGCCCCCGGTCAACAGGGCCAGAGCCCCAACCCACCACAGCGCCCGCGCCGCCCGACATGAACGCCTCGTCACGCGTCGTCCGACGCCCCGGTCTGCTGTCGGCGGCGCTTGTACCACCGCAGGCAGATACGCAAGATCCCATACAACGCCACCACGCCCCCCAACACCCGACTGCCCGGCTCCGGGACGGCCAGCCGCATGCCTTCGAGCTCGAACGCCAGACAGACACCGAGCACCACCAGCATGGCCGCGGCAGCGTAGCCCAACAGATCAGCCGCCGCCGCCACCGGCGACCGGCGACTGGGGCCGGTCGGCGGCGCGGTCACTTCTTGCCCGACCGCAGACCGGCCACCACCTCGCGGATCTGGGCAGCATTGGTGGCCTTGGGCGCGGCCTTCAGGTAGTTCTCATACGCCTGCACGGCAGCGGCGTTCTGCCCCTGTTTCTGGTAGGCAATCCCCAGGTTCATGTACACATCCGCCGGACGCGGGTAGCGAAGTTTGAGCGCTCTCTCGTAGTGGGTCACGGCCACGGCCGGGGCGCTGTTCTCGGCGCAGGCGTTGGCCAGGTTAAAGAACGCTTTGGGGTCGTTCGGGTCGGCCTTGGTGGCCTGCTCGAAGACGGCGATAGCCTCGGGAAGCTGTTTCTTCTTCTTCAACACCAGACCCAGGCTCTGCAGGTACCTGCTATCGCTCTTGCAGCGGATGGCTTCGCGGTAGGCACTGGCAGCCTGGTCCAGCGAGCCCTGTTTCTCCCAGGCCTGCCCGAGGTTGAAGTGCGCCGCCGCCAGGTCGGGCTTGAGTTGAATGGCACGCTGGAACTGCGCCACGGCTTCGGCCGTCTTGCCGGCTTTGAGCAAGGCCGTCCCCTGGTTGTAGCACTCCTCGGCCGTTTCGGCCATCACGGCGCCGGCCATGGCCAGCACCAGAAGGCCGGCCCGGCAGAAACGAACCCCGTACCCCCGCATTCCCTGCCTCCAGGTGGTTAGCCGACCCCCCGTGGCGCGAAGCCCCGAGGCGCGTCAGCTAGCGGTGCGATGCCCGTGACGCCCGGTACCGCTGGGCACCGGGCGCACGGCTCGACACAATCCGGTATATGGTGGCACAGGCACCGGCCCCTGTCAAGTCAAGTGTGCCGGCAGAGGCGCACTAACCGGTTGCCGCGGTGATGGTCAATAGCGGTAGTGCTCCGGTTTGTACGGCCCTTCGACCGCCACGCCCAGGTATTCGGCCTGCGCCGCCGTCAACGTGTCGATACGAACACCCAGTTTCTCCAGGTGGAGCCGGGCGACCATCTCGTCCAGTTTCTTGGGGAGCATGTACACGCCCACCGGGTACTTCTCGGGGTGGTTGTAGAGCTCGATCTGGGCCAGCACCTGATTGGTGAATGAGGTCGACATGACGAATGAGGGGTGGCCGGTGGCACAGCCCAGGTTCACCAGTCGGCCTTCGGCCAGCAGGAGGACGCAGTGGCCGTCGGCGAAATCAAGGCGATCCACCTGTGGTTTGATTTCCTGGCGGCGGACCCCGGGGTAGCTGAGCAGACCGGCAACATCGATCTCCACGTCGAAATGGCCGATGTTGCACACGATGGCGGCGTCCTTCATGCGTGCCATGTGGTCCACTCGGACCACGTCACGGCAGCCGGTTGTGGTGACGAAGATGTCGCCCTCGGCCACGGCATCGTCCATCGGCTTGACCTCGAAGCCCTCCATGGCCGCCTGCAGGGCACAGATGGGGTCGATCTCGGTGATCACCACGCGGGCCCCGAAGCCTCGCATGGACTGGGCGCAGCCCTTACCGACATCACCGTAGCCGGCCACCACCACGACCTTGCCCGCGACCATGATATCGGTCGCCCGCTTGATGCCGTCGGCCAGCGACTCACGGCAGCCGTACAGGTTGTCGAACTTGGACTTGGTGACACTGTCGTTGACGTTCATGGCCGGGATTTTGAGCGTACCGGCCTGCAACCGGCGGTACAGGTGATGGACGCCGGTGGTCGTTTCCTCGCTGACGCCGCGAATAGCCGGCAGCAGGTCGGGCCGGCGGTCGTGCACCCACATGGTGACATCACCGCCATCGTCCAGCAGCATATTGGGCCCGCCGCCGTCCGGCCAGTTCACCGTCTGGTCCGTGCACCACCAGTACTCCTCCTCGGTCTCGGCCTTCCAGGCAAACACCGGGATGCCGGCGGCGGCGATGGCGGCCGCGGCGTGATCCTGGGTCGAGAAGATGTTGCAGGAGGCCCACCGTACCCGCGCGCCCAAGGCCACCAAGGTCTCGATCAGCACCGCAGTCTGGATGGTCATATGCAGCGAGCCGGCGATGCGGGCGCCGGCCAGGGGCTGCTGGTCACGGTACTGCTCGCGCAGCGCCATCAGACCCGGCATCTCCTTCTCGGCGAGCTGGATCTCCTTGCGGCCCCAGTCGGCCAGCGACAGGTCGCGCACCTTGTAGTCGGCCCCCGGGGTCTGCGTGTGGGTCATGGTTTCCGTCCTTTGATGGCAATCAGTGGATGGCGGCCGGGCGAAGTCACCACAGTCGCCTGCTCAACAACAACTCCCGCCTGGTGCAGCCACCCTTCGAGGTCGCCCACGGCGAACCCCAGCCAAAGGTCAGCTGCCTGTTCGCGCAACCTTTCATCGTGGTGCTGTTCCAGATCGACGACGGCCAGCTGACCGCCGGGAGCCAGCACGCGAGCCGCTTCTGCCAGGGCCCCGGCCGGGTCCGAAACATGATGCAAGACCATGCAGGCCACGACGCCGTCGGCCTCGCCATCGGCCAACGGCAGGTGGCCGAGGTCTCCCAGACGGAAGTCGCAGCGCGCCGCGGCTCCGCCAGCCGTGCGCCGGGCCAGGGCCAGCATGGCCGGTGAGGCGTCCACGGCAACGACCTGGCGGGCGCATTCGAGGAGCGCGGGCAGCAGCAGCCCAGCCCCGGTCCCCAGGTCGACATAGCGCGCGCCGCCGTGCCTCAGCAGGGACAGCGCCACCTGGCGGCAGTGGTCGCCATCGACCAGGGGCTGGAGGGCGTCGGGGTCCGTCACCTGATCGAAAAAGGCCCGGGTGCGCTGCCGACGGCGCTCGAGGACCGCCTCCAGACGAGCCAGATCATCTGTGTACGCGCTAACGCCCCGCTCGTGCCGATGCACGAAGGCGGCCGCGTCGGCCACCAAGGGTTCGGCAGCCGCCGGCGAGGCCTGGTAGTACATCCACGTTCCCTGGCGGCGCCCCACCACCAGACCTGCTTCGGCCAGGATGCGCAGGTGTCTGGAGACGCGACTCTGGCCCAACCCCAACACCTGCGTGACCTCGTTGACACTCAAAGGGCCGCGGAGCAGCAGGCGCACCAGGCGCAGGCGCGTGTCGTCGGCCAGGGCTTTGCACAGGCGCAACAGATCGGCCACGGGCATCCCGTTCACAGCGTTCAAAGACGAGGTCGCCACGGTCTGAATCTAGTCAGATCGCAGATCTATGTCAATATCAAGATAACTTGATATATATCCCGCTGATCAACGTGTCCCACGCGCAAGTTCGGTGCCCCCCGCTGATCGGCGTGCCTCCCTGGGTCGGCGTGACCTGCCGTTGGCTGGGGCTGCCGGCCTTGAATGGCGTTGCCCGCTGTTACCTGCCGTTGCCTGGCCATGGCTGTAGCTGCCGGCCCGGCGCGCCGACGGGGTTGCAGACCACCGGCAGGGGCTGTGGCGCGCCAAGGGACATGGGACAGCTTCGTCCCACCTGGAGCGGAGGCCCTCCCTTGTAAACACCTCCCCCAGCGCCGATCTTACTCGGTCTGAGCAACACGGCCCGCCGTTGGTCTGCTGCCCACCGCCGCACCCCTCGCCCCCTGCCCCCGGAACGCGTGACGCCGGCCCATGGATGACTTCGGCAAGACGCGGGAGGAACTCCTCGACGAGGTCCGGAGCCTGCGTGCCCAGTTGGCCGAGGCCGCCGGGCGCGGTCCGCGAGCCGCCGTCGAGGGGCGGTACCGGTCGGTGGTTGACAATGTGGTCGACGGTGTCATCACCGTGGACGACCAGGGAACTATCGAGTCGTTCAACCCGGCTGCTGAACGCATTTTCGGCTACCGCGCCGAGGCAGTACTGGGGCGCAACGTCAGCGTGCTCATGCCGGAGCCCTTTGCTGGCGAGCACCGCGGCCACATGCAGCGGTACCTTGAAACGGGGGTCGCGCGCATCATCGGCATCGGCCGCGAGGTCGAGGGCCGACGCCAAGACGGCAGTACGTTCCCCATTGAGCTGTCGGTCAGCCAGTTCCGCCTGGCCGAGCGGGTGATGTTCACGGGTATCGTGCGCGACATCACCGAGCGCAAGCTGCTGCAGGCGCAGTTGCTGCAGGCGCAGAAGATGGAATCCATCGGGCAGCTCGCCGGTGGAATTGCCCACGATTTCAACAACCAGTTGGGCATCATCCTGTTCGACGTGGACCTGCTGCTGGCCGGCAGCGACCACCATCCCGAGTTGCGCGACGACCTGCTGAAGATCCGCCGCGTTGTGCTGCGTGGCGCCAACCTGGCGCGGCAGCTGCTGCTGTTCGGCCGCCGCCAGCAGATGGAGCCGCGGCCGATCGATTTGAACCACCATGTGCAGGAGCTGCGCAAGATGCTCGGCCGCCTCCTAGGCGAGCACATTGTCGTGCGCCTGCACCTGGCCGACGACCTGGCAGCCACCAACGCCGACGCCAGCAACATCGACCAGGTCATCCTTAACCTGGCCCTCAACAGCCGCGATGCCATGCCGGACGGCGGCATGCTGGAATTCGCCACCGCCAATGTGGTCGTGGGCGAGGAGTACCACCGTCTGCACCGCCAGGCGCGTCCCGGCCGCTACGTGCGTCTCGAGGTGGGTGATACGGGCTGCGGCATGAGCGCCGAGGTGCAGCTGCGGATTTTCGAGCCCTTCTTCACCACCAAGGAAGAGGGCAAGGGCACAGGTCTGGGCCTGGCCGTGGTCTACGGCATCGTTCAGGCGCACGGCGGCTGGATCGACGTGGAGAGCTACCCGGGGCGGGGCACGCGCTTCCTGGTATACCTACCGGCGATCGAGCGGCGCCCAAGCTCGGGCAATCCGGCCGAGCCGGCCCCCGATGCCGGCCGGCGCGGCCTTGGCGAAGAAGTGCTGCTGCTGGAAGACGATCCGGAGCTGCGCGAGCGCACGGGTCGGGCCCTGGTGGAGAGCGGGTACCGGGTGACGACCTGTGCCACGGTGGCCGAGGCCCGCCAGCGCTTGGCGCAACCGGCGCGACCGGTGCAGTTACTGCTGTGCGATGTGCGGCTGCCGGACGGCCGCGGCACCGAATTGGCCTTCGCTGTCCGGGCGCAGCACCCCACGGTGCCCGTCGTGCTGCTCACGGGCCTGGTGGATGACCATGCCGACTGGGAACGCGTTCGGCGCGAAGGGTTGCCCGTGCTGCACAAGCCCTTTGCCGTGGCCGATCTGCTGACCCACGTGGAGCGAGCGCTCCAGACCGACTGACCGCGGCCGATCCCCGGTCGCCGGGCAAGGCGTCAGATCCGCCGCGCCAGCACGTCGTCGACCGCCCCTTGGACCTTTTCGCGCGAGGCAACCCCGGCGAACTGCTCGACTAGCTGCCCGTCCTCGATGAGGGCCAGCGTCGGGACGGCGTGAACGTGGTACCGCGCCGCCAGCACGGGGTTCTCGTCGACGTTGACTTTGACCGTGCGCACAGCGCCGCGGTAGCGCTCGGCCAACTCCTCGGCGATCAGACTGGTGGCCTGACAGACATCGCACCAGGGGGCCCAGAAATCCACCAACACCAGGCCAGGCCCGCGCAGGTCCTGGCTGTCGAGCTGGTGATTTGACGGGGCAGTGGCCATGGACGCTCAGGGCAGTGACGGGCCCACGACGGGGACCAGGATCGTCCGGATTCGGGACAGAGCCCAACGCTCCGGGCCCTGCCGCAACCAGTCCGCAACAAGATTCGTGCCACGCGCGCGGGCCCGGCGAATGAACGGCCCGTGACCGGCCAGGATTGTGCGGCCCGGGTCTCCAGCGGGCCCGCAGGCCCTGTCGCCGCCGCCTCCGGGCGCATTCCCGCGCCGACAGCGGCCGGCGGAGGAGCGGTCGGCGCGATCCACTGAGACATGCTTGTCCGACCCGATGGCGTGCCTGTGGCTATCTTGTCACGGGTCCGAGGCGCCAACCGAGCTTGCTGCCGGGCCGCGTCCACCTCGGCCAAGGCCGGGGCGGCGAACGTCCGTGCGGCGGCGCACATGGATCTGGCCTGTGCCGAGCCGGTGATGTATCTTGCAGCGTGGCACCCAGGCCGTTCCTGTCGGTGGACAACGGCCTGGCAGCCCCTACCCAGCCAACGCGCAAGGAGCCCAGGATGCCCCCCACCAAGGAACGGGCCGACATCGAGCGTCTGCTGGCCCAGCAGCCCTTCCTCCGCGGGCTCGACGGGCCGCAGATGGAACTGCTGGTTGACTGCGCCGCTTATACGCAGTTCGAGCCAGGCCAGTTCATCTGCCGCGAGGGCGACCGCGCGGATCATTTCCACCTGATCCACCACGGTCGGGTTGCCCTGGAAATGAGCCAGGAAGAGAACCAGGTCGCGGTGCAGTCGCTTGAGGCAGGCGATGTGCTCGGTTGGTCCTGGCTGGTGCCGCCGTACCGGTGGCGGTTCAACGCCCGGGCCGTCGAATCCACCAACACGCTGGCCTTGGACGCCAAACGCCTGCGGAATCACTGCGAGGAAAACCACGAACTGGGGTACCAGCTGCTGATTCGCCTGGTGCAGGTCATGACCCAGCGACTGGAAACCACGCGCCATCAGTTGCAGGCCAATACGCGTCTGCCGCGCTGACTTGGCGGCACCGGCCCCGTGCGCTGACACGGCCCCGGTGGCCAGTCGACTGGACTGAACCGACCCCGGCCCTCCCCGCCCGGTGCGTCTTCTGCCGCGCCGGGCGCACTCCGCCCCGCGGCCCACGGGCCCTGGCCATCCGGAGCCGCGCTCGGCAGCCAGGCTCTTGCCGACCAACAGCCTGCGTCGGTCAACTCGTCATCCGCCAGGACTCGGTCAACCGGCGCTGCCACGGCTTGCCGCGGCCCGCCCTCCGCGTCCGGCGTCCCCGGCTCCGCCTCGCTGCCTGCCGCCACCTACGGCGCGCCCTATTCTAGTCGGCCGTCCTCCGGTCGGTCATCGCCCGGTCGGTGCCCCCAGGGCCCGGATTGCGGGCCAGTGCGGCGGCCCCAACCGCCGGCCGGCAGCCGCGCTGCCACGAACTGCCATGGTCGCAGGCGCCCGTCACCAGCGTGTAGCCGGCTGACGGCCCCAGGCAGCACCCAAGCGCACCGCACCGACTTGGTCATTTCGTGATTTTTGTCACAATTCGAGGCAGCACCACACTGCCACCTACCCCCCCCTGCGGACTTCCACCACCGCCACTAAGTGCTTGACTGCAAAGCAGCTTGCACAACCGCCGGAAAAATGCATTCCCCTTGACATGATCACCGTTCATGCTTAATCTGTGAAACAGGTAACGCCGTTACTGTTTTCACAGCCATGGCATTGACGACTGCGGCGCGGAGGCGGCTGATGGACTGGAAAGGCAGGGTTTCGCCGAAGACGATCTCGCGGCTCAGTCTCTACCGCCGTCTGCTCACCGACTACGCCGCCAATGAGCATGCCGAGCGGATCTACTCCCATGGCCTGGCGCGGCTGGCCGGTGTTTCGGCAGCGCAGGTGCGGCGCGACATCATGTCGGTGGGCTACTCGGGCACACCCAACACCGGGTACGAGATCCGCGCCCTGGTGGACCACATTTCGGCCCACATCGACGCTCCCGAAGGCCAGCAGGTGGCCCTGGTGGGCGTCGGCAATCTCGGGCGCGCTATCCTTTCGTATTTCAGCGGCGGTCGCCGCGCGCAGCTGAAGGTGGTAGCCGGCTTCGACACCGCGCCAGAGAAGACCGGGCGCGTGCTGCTCGGATGTCGCTGCTACCCCATGGATCAGTTGGCCGAGGTGGCCCGCCGCGAGCGCATCACCATCGGCATCATCGCCGTGCCCGCATCCGTGGCGCAGGAAACCGCCGACCGTCTGGTGGGGGCCGGCGTGGTGGGCCTGCTCAATTTCGCCCCTGTACCCATCAAGGTCCCGCTGAACGTATTCGTCGAGAACGTGGACATCACCATCAAACTCGAAACAGTAGCGTTTTTCGCGCTGCGCAGTCGGTAAGGGACGAGGAGGAAGACGCGATGAGTGTCGCAGCAGACGTTGAGGAGATCGTCGGCAAACACGCCGGCGCAGGCAGGGACAGCTTGATCGCCATCCTGCAGGAGGTACAGGAGGCCCACGGTTTCATCTCCAAAGAGGCGGTGGCCAGTATTGGCGAACACCTCGGCCTGGCTGCCAGCAAGGTGTACGGCGTGGCCACCTTCTACAACCAGTTCCGCTTCAACGCCCCGGGCCGGTTCCACATCCAGGTCTGTCGGGGCACGGCCTGCCACGTCAACAACTCGCGCGAGATCCTCGCCACGATCGAACGCGAACTGGGCATCGCCGCCGGGCAGACCACCCGCGACGGCGCCTTCAGCCTCGAGGTGGTCGCCTGCATCGGGGCCTGCGGGCAGGCACCGGTGATCAACATCGATGGGGAGTTCCACGCCAAGCTGACGCCGAAGAAGGCGCGCCGAGTGCTGGCAGAGTACCGCAAACGGGCGGAGGCCAATGATGTCAACCGTAACTGATAGCCGGCGTTCGGCCCGCTCCCTGGTGGAGGTCCTGAGCATCGACCCGAGTCAGGTCGCGCGTACCTTTGCCGACGAATTCGCGGCGCTGCGACGCGAGGTGATCACGCGTCCCGTGGTTTACGTAGGCAACGGTACCTGCGGTCTGGGTGCCGGGGCCGGGCACACCATGAAGGCGGTACGCCAATACCTGGACAACCACGGCATCGACGCCGATGTGGTCGGCGTTGGCTGTATCGGCCTGTGCGCCGCCGAGCCCCTGCTCGACGTCCAGCTGCCGGGGCGCACGCGGGTGTGCTTTACCGAGGTGACCGCCGACAAGGTCGACGAGGTGCTGACGCAGGCTCTGGCGGGCGAGATCGATCTGGAGCGGGTTCTCGGGCAACACCGCGTGAACACCCAGGAGGCCTATCCGGGCGTCCCGTACCTGGATGAGCACCCCTTCTTCAAACCGCAGACGCGTTGGGTGCTGGCCAACTGCGGCATGATCGACCCCACGCAGATCGACGAGTACCTGGCCCGCGACGGCTATCAGGCCCTGGCCCGGGCCCTGCGCGATTATACCCGCGAAGAAGTGTGCGACTCGGTCGAGAAGAGCGGCCTGCGCGGTCGTGGCGGCGGTGGGTTCCCGACCGGCCGCAAATGGAAGTTCGCCCTGGCCGGCGAGTCAGATCAGAAGTACCTGATCTGCAACGCTGACGAGGGCGACCCGGGGGCCTTCATGGACCGCGCCGTGATCGAGGGCGACCCCCATCGGCTGCTGGAGGGCATGGCCATTGCCGCCTACGCCATCGGCGCCAACAAGGCCTACGTGTACATTCGCGCCGAGTACCCGCTGGCGATCGAGCGCCTCGAGGAAGCCATCAGCCAGGCCCGGGCCTACGGGTTCCTCGGCGACAACATCCTCGGCAGCGGTTTTGAACTGCAGGTGATCATCAAGAAGGGCGCCGGCGCCTTCGTTTGTGGCGAGGAAACGGCCCTCATCGGCAGCATCGAGGGGCGTCGGGGCATGCCCCGGCCGCGGCCGCCGTTCCCCGCGGTCCGAGGCCTGTTCGGCAAACCCACGGTGATCAACAACGTCGAGACGCTGGCGAATGTGCCCGTCATTCTGCGCCACGGCGCCGAAGCCTTTGCCGCCGTCGGCACCAAGGGCAGCAAGGGCACGAAGGTCTTCGCTCTGTCGGGCAAGGTGCAGCGCACGGGCCTGGTCGAGGTGACCATGGGCACCACCATGCGCGAGATCATCTTCGCCATCGGCGGTGGCATCCGGAATGGCAAGGCGTACAAGGCGGCCCAGATCGGCGGCCCCTCGGGCGGCTGCATCCCGGTCCAGCACCTGGACATCGAGATCGACTATGAGTCGCTGAAGACCGTCGGCGCCATCATGGGGTCCGGCGGCCTGGTGATCATGGACGAAGACACCTGCATGGTGGACGTTGCCAAGTTCTTCATGGATTTCATCCAGCGCGAGAGCTGCGGCAAGTGCATTCCCTGCCGCGAAGGCACGCGGCGGATGCTCGAAATCCTGGAGCGGATCACCTCCAGCCGCAAACGCGAAGAGAACAAGCTTGAAGCGCTGCATCGCTTCAAGGGCACCATGTACCTGGCCCGCCTGGCCAACGTCATCAGTGACGCGAGCCTGTGCGGACTGGGCCAGACGGCGCCCAACCCGGTGCTGAGCACCCTGCGCTGGTTCCGCGACGAGTACGAGGCCCATGTCTTCGAGCGCCGCTGCCCGGCCCACGCCTGCCAGGATCTGCTGGTCTATTCGATCGACGCCGAAGCCTGCAAAGGCTGCCAGATCTGCGCCAAAAACTGCCCCACCGAGGCGATCATGGGGGCCAAGAAGAGCCCGCACTACATCGTGCCGGACAAGTGCGTGTCGTGCGGTAACTGCCTCAGCGTCTGCCCCTCCAACGCCGTCCTGGTGAACTAGAGAGGTCGCGTCATGGTAACCATCGAAGCCAACAACCGCGTGCTCGAAGCCAACGAGGGTGAGACGGTGCTGTCTGCCCTGCGCCGGCACGGCATTTCGGTACCCACGCTGTGCCATATGAGCGACCTGTTCCCCAGCGGCGCCTGCCGGATGTGCGTCGTCGAGGTGGAGGGGATGCGCAGCCTGGTCCCCAGTTGCGCCTACCCGGTCGCCAACGGCATGAAGATCCAGACGCATTCGCCGCGCGCCATCCGGGCCCGCAAGACGATCGTCGAGTTGCTGCTGGCCAATCATCCCGACGACTGTCTGTACTGCGTCCGCAACGGTTCCTGCCAGTTGCAGGACCTGTCGGAGAACCTGGGGGTGCGCGAGCGGCGCTACACGGGCGGCCGGTCGCTGCACGACCTGGATGTCTCCAGCCCCTCGCTGGTCCGCGACCCGGAGAAGTGCATCCTGTGCGGCAAGTGCGTCCGTGTGTGCGAGGAGGTCCAAAGCGTATCGGCCATCGACTTCATCGGCCGCGGCAGCCACACCAAGATCGGCACTGCCTTTGACGGCGGCCTCAACGTGTCATCGTGCATCAACTGCGGTCAGTGCGTCGTCGTCTGCCCGACCGGGGCCCTGCGCGAACAGAGCCACATCAAGCAGGTGCTCGACGCCCTGAGTAACCCCAAGCTGCATGTGGTCGTGCAGCACGCGCCCGCGATCTCGGTGTCGCTGGGTGAGGAGTTCGGCCTCAAACCCGGCATCGACGTTGCCGGCAAGATGGTGGCCGCATTCCGGCGCCTGGGCTTTGACCGGGTATTCGACACCTCGTTCTCGGCCGACCTGACCATCATGGAAGAGGCCTCCGAGCTGGTGCACCGGGTCAAGAACGGCGGCGTGTTGCCAATGATGACCAGTTGCTCGCCCGGGTGGATCAAGTTCGTCGAGCACTTCTACCCCGACATGCTGCCGCACCTGTCGACCTGCAAGAGCCCACAGCAGATGATGGGTGCACTGGTCAAGCACATGTACGCCGAACGCCAGGGCCTGGACCCCAAATCAGTGTTCCTGGTTTCGGTGATGCCGTGCATCGCCAAGAAGTTCGAAGCCCAGCGTCCCGAGATGGGGACCCACGGCATACCTGATGTCGACGCGGTGCTGACCACGCGGGAACTGGCGCGGATCATCCGCATGCGCGGCCTGGACCTGGGTGGTTTTGAGCCCGAGGTGGCCGACGACCCCTTTGGCGAGCGGACCACGGCCGGCAAGATCTTCGGCGCCTCCGGCGGTGTGATGGAAGCCGCGGTGCGCACGGCGTACCACATGCTCACCGGCGAGGAACTGGCTGAACTTGAGGTGAAAGCCGTACGCGGCCTGGAGGGCGTCAAAGAGGCCCGGCTCAACGTGGGTGGCCTTGAGGTGGGCGTCGCGGTGGTGAACGGTCTGGGCAACGCCCGCAAGCTCATCGAAGCCATCCGCGCCGGGCGCAGCGACCTTCACTTCATCGAGGTGATGACCTGTCCGGGCGGCTGCATCGGTGGCGGCGGCCAACCCCTGGGTGCGTCGCGCGACAACATCCGGGCCCGCATGCTGGGGCTGTACCGCATCGATGGCGACGAGTCCGTGCGGGTCTCGCACAAGAACCCCATGGTACAGCGTCTGTATGCCGAATACCTGGGCGAGCCTTTGGGTGAGCGCAGCCACCATCTGCTGCATACCCACTACACCCACCGGGACGTCCTGCTGTAGGTTCAACCGCGTCGTCCATCCTGCCGATCACGGTGGGTGAACCGTAACGGTCCGCTCACCGTGACCCGCCTGCCCCGCGCGCCTGCGGGCCAGGCGGCGGCGGCGGTGGCCACCCGTTGCGGGCCTACGCCTCGGCCCCGAGAATCCGCTCGATGCGCGACGCCGCGACCCTTCCCCTGATCGACACGGTCAGCGACCGCTGCCGCACCTGCTATCAGTGCGTGCGCGAGTGCCCGGCCAAGGCGATCCGCATCGTCGATGGCCAGGCCAGCGTCATCGCCGCCCGCTGCATCGGTTGCGGCAGTTGCGTGCGCGAGTGCAATCAGCACGCCAAAGTGGCGATCAGCGGCCGCCACGCAGTGCAGGAGCTGCTGGCCAGCGGCCAACGCGTCGGGGCGTTGCTCGCCCCCAGTTTCCCCGCCGAGTTCGCCGACTACGAGCCACGGCGGTTGGTCGGCATGCTGCGCCAACTCGGTTTTGCGGTGGTGGCCGACGTCGGCTTCGGTGCCGATCTGGTGGCCTTGGCGTACCATCGTCTCCTGGCGCGCCGCGAGGGCAAGTTCATCTCCAGCACCTGCCCGGCCATCGTCGGGTACGTGGAGAAGTACCATCCGGACCTGGTGCCGGCGTTGGCGCCCATCGTGTCACCAATGGTGGCCACGGCCCGGGTGGCCCACGAGGTGTACGGCAGAGAGCTCCCGCTGGTGTTCATCGGGCCCTGCCTGGCCAAGCGGCGCGAGGCTGCCAGCGTGGCCGCGGCCGATGGCATCGCCCAGGTGCTCACCTTCGCGGACCTGCGCCAGTGGCTGCAGCAGGCTGGGATACCCAACGGGGCCACCCGGGCCGCGGATTTCGATCCCCCCCATGCGGGCATGGGCGCTGTTTTCCCGATCAAGCGCGGCCTGCTGCAAGCGGCGGCCATCGGCGAGGACCTGGTCGTCAACGACGTGGTCAGTGCCGGCGGCTCAACCGCGTTCGCCGATGCCATCCGCGAGTTCGCCGCCGACAATATGGACGTTCGGCTGCTCGAGGTTCTGTGCTGCAACGGCTGCATCATGGGGGCCGGCATGGCCACCAACGCCACGCTGTTCAGTCGGCGAACGCGAGTCAGCCGCTATGTCAAGCAGCACATCGATGCGCTGGATCTGGCGGGCTGGGAAGCCGCCATGGAGCGCTTCGCCAAGCTCGATCTGGGCCGCGCCTTCACGGCCTGCGACCAGCGGTTACCGCAGCCGTCGCCGACCGAGCTGGCACGCATACTGGCGCGCCTGGGCAAACGCGGACCCGAAGATGAACTGAATTGCGGGGCTTGCGGCTATCGCACCTGCAGCGAGCACGCTCTGGCCGTTCACGGCGGCCTTGCCGAGGCCGAGATGTGCCTGCCCCGGACCATCGAGCAGCTGCACCAGTCGGTGGAGGAGGTGCAGGTCTCGCACCGGCAGTTGGCCAATGCCCAGGAAGCCCTGATGCAGTCCGAGAAGCTGGCCAGCATGGGCCAGCTGGCCGCGGGCATTGCCCACGAGATCAACAACCCCCTGGGCGTCGTGCTGATGTACACCCACCTGCTGCTCGAGGAGACCCACGACGACGAGGTACGACAGGACCTGCAATTGGTCGCCGACGAAGCCGATCGCTGCAAGAAGATCGTCTCGGGCCTGCTGCATTTTGCCCGGCAGAACCACATTGTCCGCCGGCCGACAGACCTGGGACTGCTGATCGACAAGGCCATGCGGGCCCTGCCGGCGCCGCGCGGCGTCGACGTGGCGGTGCACATGGACGCCGGTGATCCAGTGGCGGATCTTGACCGCGACCAGATCGTGCAGGTGTTTAGCAACTTGGTGTCCAATGCCTACACGGCCATGCCCGAGGGAGGCCGGCTGACGGTCCGCGTGACCGGCGACGACGCCAGCCTGAGCCTGGCCGTGGCCGACACCGGCATCGGCATCCCCAGGGAGAACCAGGAGCGCATCTTCCACCCGTTCTTCACCACCAAACAGATCGGCAAGGGCACGGGCCTTGGCCTCGCTATCACCTATGGCGTGGTCAAGATGCACCGTGGTACCGTCACCTGCCAGTCCAACGCCGACCCGGCGAGTGGACCGACCGGGACGACGTTTACGGTCGTATTGCCCAGAAAGGGAGAAACGAGCGAACCATGAGCGCCACAGGCAAACGCACGGTCATGCTGGTCGACGACGATGTCGACTTGGTATTCGAGCTCAAAGTGCAACTGGAGGCCGTTGGCTACGCCACCCTTACCGCTCACGGCGACAAGAGTGCCCGCGAGACCCTCGCCACTGCTTCGGCCGACATCGCCGTGGTGGACCTGATGATGGAAGAGCACGACTCGGGTTTCGCCCTGTGCCACTACCTTAAGAGACAGTTTCCGACCATGCCGGTCATCCTGCTCACGGCGGTGGCCAGCGAGACCGGCATTGACTTCGATGCCACCACAGCCGAGGAGCGCTCCTGGATCAAGGCGGATGCCCTGCTGGACAAGCCGGTCCGTTTTGAGACGCTGCAGGCCGAGATCGAGCGCCTGCTGTCGTGACCCGGGTGACTGACAGGCTGCAGCGATGACAACCGATACGCTGCGCGTGCTGGTGGTGGACGACGAGCCAGGCATGCGCAAGGGCACCGAGCGGACCCTGCGGCACATGACCGCCGAGTTCCCGGATCTGCAGCTGCGCGTGTCCTTTGCCGTGACGCTGGCCGCCAGCGGCGAAGACGGCCTGGCCGCGATGGCGGCCGGGCCGCCCGATATCCTGCTGCTGGACTACAAGCTGCCCGGCCTGACCGGGTTGGAGGTCCAGGAGGAGCTGGCCAATCGCGGCGTGGAGGTGTTGACCATCATGGTGTCGGCCTACGGGTCGCTGCAGACCGTCATCACGGCCACCAAACGCGGCGCCTTCGACTTCCTGGTCAAGCCATTCACGCCCGACGAGTTGCGGGTGGCGGTCCACAAGGCCGCGCGACACCTGCTGGTGCACCGGCAGGCCATCCGCCTGGCCGAGGAGCGGCGGCAGATTCGTTTCGAGTTCATCCGCGTATTGGGCCACGAACTGAAGGCGCCCCTGGCGGCTGTGGAGGGGTACCTGCGGCTGCTGCAGAAGCGCTCGTTGGGCCCGGAACTGCCCCCCTATGACCAGGTCGTGGAGCGTTCACTGATCCGCCTGGACGGCATGCGCAAGCTGATCATGGACCTGCTTGACCTGACGCGGATCGAGTCGGGCAACAAGCAGCGGGCCCTCACCGAGGTCGATTTGTGCCGGGTGGCAGCCACCGCGGTCGAGACGGCCACCCCGGAGGCCGAGCCGCGGCGCATCACCTTTAGCTGCGACGCCCCGGCCAGCCTGATGATGACCGCGGACCGGGGCGAACTGGAGATCATCCTGAACAATCTGCTCTCCAATGCCGTGAAGTACAACCGCGCCGGCGGTCAGGTGCGGTTGACGCTGCGCGACCGGGGCCCCCAGGCCGAGATCACCGTCGCCGACACCGGGATCGGCATGGCGCCCGAAGACGTGCAGCGGCTGTTCGGCGAGTTCGTTCGCATCAAGAACGAGAAGACCGTGGCCATCCTCGGCAGTGGGCTGGGCCTGTCGATCGTCAAGAAACTGGTGGCCCTGTACCACGGCGATGTGACGGTCGAGAGCACGCCAGACGTGGGAACGACGTTCACCGTAGTGCTGCAGCGGCAGAATACCGCCGTTCCCGGCACCGCGGCTTAGGTCGGCCGCCGGTGCGCCCCGCCGACCTGGCCGTCTTTGTCGGGTACCTGGCGCTGAGCCTGGCCGTGGGGGCGGCGACCGCGCGGCGCCAGCGGAACGCCGAGGAGTTCTTCCTGGCCGGTCGGTCGATGCGCTGGCTGCCCGTGGGCCTGTCCATTATGGTGACGGCGTTCAGCGCCATCAACTACACGGCCTTTTCCGGCGAGGTTTTCGAGCACGGCCTGTATGTGGCTCTGGCCCTGCCAGCCTTTGTCCTGGTGGCACCGCCGGTGACTCGTGTGGTGATGCCCTTCTTCCACGGCATGGCTCTGTGCTCTGCCTATGAATACCTGGAGCGGCGCTTTGATCGCCGGGTAAGGCGCCTGGCCAGCGGCCTGTTCATCCTGTGGCGATTGCTGTGGATGGCCACGCTGGTGTACGTTCCCTGCCGCGTCCTGGGCCTGGTGACCGGCATGGACACGACAACGCTGGTCCTGGTGGCAGGGGTGGCCACGACCGTCTATACCCTGGCCGGCGGCATGCGGGCCGTAATGTGGACCGGGGTGATGCAGTTCGTCGTCATCGTCGGCGGCCTGGTGCTGGCGCTGGCGGTCGCCGGGCAGCGCGCCGACGGCGGTCTGTGGGGTCTGGTGGAACAGGGCGCTGCCGCCGGCTTGACGCGGCCCTTCTACCCCTTTGACCCGGCCATCCTGTCGCTGGATCCGCAGGTCCGCATCTCCCTGTGGAGCGCCCTGCTGGGCACCTTTGTCGCCTTCCTGGCCCGTTACGGCTGCGACCAGGTAATTGTCCAGCGGTACTTCAGCGCCCGCACGCTGGCCGACGCGCAGCGCGGCTTCCACGCCAGCTATGTGGCCATGCTGGTCGCGTTGGTGTCCCTGGCACTGCTTGGATACGCCATCCACGCCCACGTGACCCGGAGCGGCCTGGCGCTTACCGGGGGGGCGCGCGCCATGGCGGGTTTCGCCGCCTTCGTCCGCTCGCTCCCGGCGGGCCTGACCGGCCTGATCGTCGCGGGTCTCTTTGCCGCCACCATGTCCAGCCTGGACGCGGGGATCAACTCCTGCGCGGCGGCTTACCTGATTGACTTCCGCCGCGAATCAGCGCCGCCTGCCGGGCCGCTGGTGGTCCGGCAGGGACGCTGGGCGAGCCTGGTGATCGGCGCCGCCGCCACGGCAGGAGCGCTGCAGATAGGTCACCTGGGGAGCATCTTCGAAGTCGCCAACCGGGTAATCAATGGCCTGGGCAGCCCCCTCTTGGGGCTGTTTGCCCTGGCGATGTTCAGCCACCGGGCCAATTCCCGCGGCGTGCTGGTCGGTGGGCTGATCGGCACCGCGGCCAGCGCCTGGTTGAGCCTGGCTGCCGATCACCTGGCGCTGCACTACTACGCGGTGCTGAACCTGGCCGTGACCTGGGTACCCTGCTATGTGCTCAGCCTGATCGAGAACCGCTGGACCGGACCGCCGACGCCCGCCCAATTGGCCTGGACTTGGGTGGGCCGGCGACGAGCCTGAGCGGTTGCCCTGCTGCCGGCAGGTAGCCGGCGATCGCCATCACTCCGGAGGATCCCTGCCCCATGCTGCGTCGTTTGGCCGCTGTTACCGTTCTAGTTGCTGTGCTGGTTTCACCTGCCCGCGCCGACCACGCCACCCTACGGGGCCAGTTGCGCAGCGCTGACACCGCCGCGCCCTTGGCCGGCGCCTGCATCACGGTAACGGGCACCTCGCTGGTCACGTACACCGATGACCGGGGGCAGTACCTTCTCACCGGGCTCCCGCACGGCGTGTGCCGGGTGGCCGCCTCCCTGCTGGGTTACGCGTCGGTGGAACAGTCGGTGGCCGTCCGCAGCGACAGCGTGGCGGTGCTGGACCTGGTGCTGCATGTCCAACCCCTGCCCGTGTCCGGCATGGTGGTCACGGCTCGCGGTCGGCCGTCGCGCCTGGCCGACCTGGCCGGCTCGGCCGCCACCGTTGGCCCGGCGGACCTGGAGCAGCGGATTCCGGTCAGCCTGAGCGCCGCCGTGGCCGCGGTTCCCGGTGTGGCCATGGGCACGGACATGCCATGGTCGTCCCGGGTGCAGATCCGCGGTCTGGATCGCGACCACGTGGTCATGCTGGTCAACGGCAACCGCATCTCGACGACCAATGAGGTCGCGGCGCAATTCGGCACAGTAGTGCTGGCCGATGTCGAGCAGATCGAGGTGCTGAAGGGCCCGGTGTCAGTGCTGTACGGGACCGGGTCTACCGGCGGGGTGGTGAACGTCATTCCGCGGCGGGGCCACTTCGCCTTGCGGCCACAGGTGTCGGCGGCCTTCTCGGGCAGCTATGAGTCGGTCGCCAACGGATGGAGCGGTTACGCTCGCGCCGGGTGGGACGGCCCGCGGGTGTACCTGCTGCTGTCGCAGTCGTACCGTGACTATGGGTCGTACACGTCGGCAGGGCACACCGTGGCCAACAGCCAGTTCCGCGACTACCAAACTCATGTGGATCTGGGCTGCCGCCTGGCGCCGGACCACGTGCTGGAGCTTCGCTACCAGAGCTTCCAGGCCCGCAATGTGGGCATCCCGGGCGGGGGTTCGGTGTACCCGGTAGGCGCCTCCGTGCGTTACCCGTCGACACCGCGCCGGCTGGCCGAGGCCACCTGGCGCTGGACCCGACCGGGCGCGACCTGGCAGGCTTCGGAGGTGCGCCTGTTCACGCAGGCCATTGACCGCCGGGCCGAGTTGCTGCCACTGCCCAAGGACCTGCCGGCGACCGCGACACTACCGCAGCGCCGCGTCAGCGTTGTGCAGACCCCGACCGCGGATCACGACACGCGCGGCCTGCGCTGGCACAACAACGTGGGCCTGGGCGCCCACCGACTGGCCTTGGGACTGGATGCCTGGGAGAAGCAGCTGAGCTCACGTCGCACCAAGCTCACGACGACGCAGTTCCTGGCCGCGGACGGCACCGTTACGCGAGCGACGCAGACCGTGGTCGTTGATCGTTCCCTGCCCAACAGCACCTTCCGACCGATCGGCGTGTATGCCGAGGACGAGGTGGCCCTGAGTCCGGGCTGGACATGGACCGGCGGGGCCCGCCTGGACGTGATCAACGTCAACAGCCACCTCACGTACCTGACCTACGAACCCGTTACCACGAAGGTGCTGTGGCCCGCCGAGCACGACCGCGACCTTTCGTGGTGCGCCCAATCACGCTTGACCCGCACGCTGCGGCCCGGTGTGCAGGTGTACGCCAATCTGGCAAGCTCGTTCCGCTCGCCGGGCCTGGAGGAGCGGTTCCTGTACGTTGACCTGGGCAACCTGGTGCGCATCGGCGACCCCAGGCTGAACAGCGAGCGCGGCCGGTACGCCGAGCTGGGCACTAGCCTTACCCGGGGTCGGTGGCTCGCCAAGGCCCAGCTGTTCCGCAACCGGATCACCGATATGGTGATCGAAAAGCCGGACACGCTGGACGGGCGGCCTGCCCTGCGCAAGGCCAATGCGGGCACGGCCCTGCTGCGCGGGGGTGAGGCCCAACTCGACTGGGCCCCGGCCCGCAACCTGCTGCTGAGCGGGGATGTATCCTATGTGCGCGGCCGTGATACAGGGAAGGACCAGGATTTGCCGGGCATCGCGCCTTTGGCAGGCCATGCCTCGCTGCAGGTCGGCCGCGCCGCCGCCTGGTGGGGACGCGCCGGGTTGGAGCTGGCTGGGCGCCAGGACCACGTTGCTCCCGGCGAGGCCGCGACCGCAGGTCACCACGCGCTGGATCTGTCCATGGGCCATGGCGGGTGGCGGTGGGCCGGCCACAGCCAACGCCTCACCCTGGGCGTGCGCAACGCCTTGGACGCCCGGTACCACGACCACCTGGCCACCTCTCGGGGCTTCGACCTGACGGCACCTGGGCGCTCCCTGTACGCGGTCTGGGCCAGCGAGTACTGACGGCCCGCCATCCTGGGGCGCGCCCTGGCCGCCCACTGGAAAAGGGGACGCACCCGGTTGGGTGCGCCCCCCTCTCCTTCGTCAGCGCCGCCGCTCGCACGGCGGCATCAGACCCGCTGCGGCTCAGGTGCCGAAGGTCGCCAGGGCCTTGATGTAGTTGGCGCGTTCGAAGGCACCCGGGTTGGCGTAGCTGCGGTGGCTCATGCTACCCCGCATCTGGGCCACGGACTCGTACTCGTGCTCGGTTAACCAGGCTTCCATGCCGGCCAGCACGCCGCGGACGTGGCCGGCGCCCCGCTGCAGCAGCGCCGAAGCCATCGTAGCGACCTGGGCCCCGGCGAGAAGCATCTTGAGGACATCCTGGTGGCTGTGAATGCCGCCGCTGGCCGCCAGATCCGCCTTGACCTGACCGTGCAGAATGGCAATCCAGCGGAGGGGCAGACGCAACGCCTGCGGCGTGCTGAGCAGGACGTTGGGGAACACCTCCAGCTTGTCCAGGTCAATGTCGGGCTGGTAGAAGCGGTTGAACAGCACCAGCGCGTCGGCGCCGGCGCCGGAAAGCTGGGTGGCCATGTGGGCTACCGAGCTGAAGAACGGGCTCAGCTTCATCGCCACCGGCACCTTGACGTGTTTCTTCACCTCGGTCAGGATGTCGATGTGGAGCTGCTCGATTTCGCTGCCGCTGACGCCGCACTCGGTCGACAGCCGGTACACGTTCAACTCGATCGCGTCGGCCCCGGCCTGCTCCACCTGCTGCCCGTACTCGACCCAACCGCCCATGGTCGTGCCGTTCAGGCTGGCGATGACAGGGATGTCGACGCTGTCCTTGAGCTTGCGGATCTGCTCCAGGTACTTGCCCGGCCCGACGGCGTAGCTTTCGTGCTCGGGGAAGTAATCGAGCGCCTCGGAGAAGCTGTTCGTGCCGTAGTTGAGGTAGTGATCCAGTTCGAGGGACTCGTGACGAATCTCCTCCTCGAACAGCGAGAACATCACCACAGCCGCCGCGCCGGCATCCTCGAGCTCCTTGACCTTGGCGGCGTCACGCGACAGCGGACAGGCCCCAACCACGAGCGGATTCCGCAGTTTCAAGCCCATGTAGGTGGTCGTCAGATCCATCGTCTTCTCCTCGCTCGCTACTCGGACTGGGTTGCGGCTTCGGTCACGGTCACCCCGGCACCACTGCCATAGGCCATGCTGGCCAACTGCTCGTACAGCCGCCAGCGCGAACTGACACCCTCCTGCGCATGGCGCAGGAAGCCTTCGGCGATCTCAGGCTTGGCCTTGGACAGCATGCTGTAGCGGGTCTCCTTGTAGGCGTAGTCCTTGAAGGCCATCTTGGGCGCCTTGGAGTCCAGCGTCAGGGGGTTCTTGCCGGCCTCGGCGAGCGCCGGATGGTAGCGGAACAACGGCCAGTGCCCGGAATCCACCGCCGACTGCTGCTGTTCCAGGCCCTGCCGCATGTTGATGCCGTGCGCGATGCAGTGGCTGTAGGCGATCACCAGTGACGGACCGTCATAGGCCTCGGCTTCCAGCAGCGCGCGCACCGTCTGGGTGTCATTGGCGCCCATGGCCACGGCCGCCACGTACACATTGCCGTAGGTCATGATCATGCGTCCCAGGTCCTTCTTCGGCCCTGGCTTGCCGCCGGCGGCGAACTTGGCCACGGCCCCCATGGGCGTGGATTTGGACATCTGCCCACCGGTGTTGGAGTAAACCTCGGTGTCCAGTACCAGCACGTTCACGTTGCGGCCGGAGGCCAGCACGTGGTCGAGGCCACCGTAACCGATGTCGTAGGCCCAGCCGTCGCCACCCATGATCCACACGCTCTTGCGCACCAGCATGTCGGCCACGGTCAACAGTTGCTGCGCCTGCGGTTGCGCCAGCGACGCCAACCGGGTCTTGAGCTCGGACACCCGCTGCCGCTGTTCGTAGATATCGGCTTCCGAGGCCTGGGCGGCGCCCAACAGCGCATCCGCCAACTCGCCGCCGACAGCCTCGCGCAGCTGCTGCAGCAACTCGCGCGCGTATTCGGTGTGTTTGTCGACCGTCAACCGCATGCCCAGACCGAACTCGGCGTTGTCCTCAAACAGAGAGTTGCACCAGGCCGGGCCGCGGCCGTCGGCGTTCCGGGTCCACGGCGTCGTCGGCAGGTTGCCGCCGTAGATCGAGGAGCAACCGGTGGCGTTGGCGACCAGCATGCGATCACCAAAAAGCTGGCTGACCAGCTTAACATAGGGCGTCTCGCCACACCCTTCACAGGCGCCGGAGAACTCGAACAGGGGCTCAAGGAACTGCGCCCCCTTGACCGTGTTGAGCTTCAGTTCGCGCCGGTCGGGCAGCGGCAACCGGCCCTGGAAGAACTCCCAGTTGGCGCGCTCAGACTCGCGCAGCGGCGGCTGGGGCGCCAGGTTGATGGCCTTCAGCCGCGTCTCGCGCTTGTTCTTGGCCGGGCAGACCTCAACGCACAGACCGCAGGCGGTGCAGTCTTCGGGGGCCACTTGGATGGTGAAGACCGAGCCCTCGGGGAAGTCGCGGCCCTTGGCGGCGGTGGACTTGAACGTGGGCGGGGCCCCAGCCAACAGGTCAGCCGAATAGACCTTGGAGCGGATCACCGCGTGCGGGCAGACCATGGCGCACTTGTTGCACTGGATGCAGGTCTCGGGATCCCACACCGGGATTTCCAGGGCAATGTTGCGCTTCTCCCACTGCGTCGTACCGGTCGGGTACGTGCCGTCTACCGGCAGCAGACTCACCGGGATATGGCTCCCCACCAGGTCACCCGGCTTCTCCATCATGCGGGCCGTGACCTCGCGGACGAACTGCGGCGCCTTGTCCGACACCACCGGCGGCATGGGAACCGTGCTGCTAACCCCGGCTGCCGGTATCTCGTACAGGTTCTCCAGCGTCTGGTCGACGGCGGCGTAGTTACGTTTGACGACTTCCTCGCCACGCTTCCCGTACGTCTTCTTGATGGCGTCCTTGATGCGGGCGATGGCGTCTTCGCGCGGTAACACGTTGGAGATGGCGAAGAAACAGGTCTGCATCACGGTGTTGATGCGACCGCCCATGCCGGTCTCGCGAGCCACCTTATACGCGTCGATGGCGAACAGGCGGATCTTCTTGTTGACGATCTGCTCCTGGATGTGGCGGGGCAGACTGTCCCAGACCCGCTCGCGCGGTTCCTGGCAGTTGAGCAGGAAGGTGGCGCCGGTGGTCGCCTGCGCCAGCACGTCGATCTTCTCCAGGAATACCGCTTGATGACAGGCGACGAAGTTGGCGCGATCGATCAGGTACGAAGAGCGGATGGGACGGGGCCCGAAGCGCAGATGCGACACCGTCATGGAGCCGGATTTGCGCGAGTCGAACACGAAGTAGCCCTGGGCGTAGTTGGCCGTCTCCTCGCCGATGATCTTGATCGAGTTACGGTTGGCGCCCACCGTGCCGTCCGAACCGAGGCCGTAGAACAGGGCCCGGGTGACGTCGTCCTGTTCGGTGCTGAAGTCGGGATCGTAGGCCAGGCTCAGGCGGGTGACGTCGTCGACGATGCCGATGGTGAAGTGCTTCTTCGGCCGCGCCGCCTTCATTTCGTCGAACACCCCCTTGACCATGGCCGGGTTGAATTCCTTGGAGCCCAGGCCATAGCGCCCACCGATGACCCGTTTGCCGGTTATCTCCAGTTCGTCCAGGGCACCGACTACGTCGAGGAACAGCGGCTCGCCGCCCGCACCCGGTTCCTTGGTGCGGTCGAGCACGGCGATGGTCTGCGCCGAAGCCGGCAGGGCCCGGACGAAGCTGGTCGCGTCGAAGGGTCGGTACAGACGGACCTTCAGCACCCCCACCTTCTCGCCGCTGGCGGTCAGGGCTTCGACTGCTTCGTGGGCGACTTCGGCTCCCGAACCCATGATCACCATGACCCGTTCGGCATCGGCAGCGCCGACGTAGTCGAACAGGTGGTAACTCCGGCCGGTGAGGGCAGCGAACTGGTCCATGGCCGCCTGGACCGCGGCCGGGCAGGCATCGTAGAAGCGGTTGCCGGCTTCGCGCCCCTGGAAATAGACATCCGGGTTCTGGGCCGTGCCCTTCAGGGTCGGGGCATCGGGCGTCAGGCGCCGCGACCGGAGCTGCCACACCAGCTCATCGGAGATCAGCGTGCGCAGGTCGCCGTCGGTAAGTTCCTCGATCTTGCCGACTTCGTGCGTGCTGCGGAAACCGTCGAAGAAATGCAGGAAGGGAACGCGTGTGGCCAAGGTGGCCGAGTGCGCCACCAGCGCCAGGTCGTGGATCTCCTGCGTCGAGCCGGAGGCCAGCAGCGCAAAGCCGGTCTGGCGCACTGACATGACATCGCTGTGGTCGCCGAAGATCGACAGCGCATGGGTAGCCAGGGCGCGGGCCGAAACGTGCATGACAAAAGGCGTCAACTCCCCGGCAATTTTGTACATGTCGGGGATCATCAGCAGCAGGCCCTGAGATGCCGTGAAGGTGGTGGTCAGGGCGCCGGCGACCTGAGCGCCGTGGATGGCGCCCGCAGCGCCTCCCTCGCTCTGCATCTCGATGACGTGGGGTACGGTGCCCCAGACGTTCTTGCGCCCGGCAGCCGACCAGGCATCAGCCATCTCCCCCATGCCCGACGAGGGCGTGATCGGGTAAATGGCGATGACCTCGCTCAACCGGTGCGCCACCGAAGCGGCCGCTTCGCTGCCTTCGATCGTGACGATGCGTCTCTCCATTCTCAACCTCTTTCCGCTAAGGCATGACGAACTCGTGCGCGGAGTGCTTGACGGTCAGCACCGGGCAGGGCGCCATCTGCACGACCTTCTCAGCGACGCTGCCGATGAGGGCGTGGGCCAGGCCAGTGCGACCGTGGGTGGCCAGAACGATCAGGTCGATCTCTTCCCGGCGCGCGTACCGGACGATCTCGACGTGCGGCGCCCCGATGAGCACCTCGGTGCGTACGGCCACCCCGGAGATCTCGTCCGCCAGTGAACGCACGCCGCGTTCAGCTGCCTGGCGGTGGAACTGCAGGGTGTCCTCGACCTGGCCGGGGAACTCGACGTTGACCACTGGTCCCACCCAGTGGGCGTCGACGACGCTGAGCAGATGCAGGGCGGCGCCGAAGGAACGGGCGAACTCCACTGCATACGGAACCGCACCCGCGGCATACTCGGACAGGTCCGTAGGCAGCAGCACCTTGGCGATCCGGATCATGGCTTCCCTCCTGGCAGTCGGGTCCGCATCCATCCCGGGGTGACCGACGCGGGCGGGTGCGTCGGGTTGCCGGGGAACATGATCGGTCTTCGCCGACCGACCCGGGGCACAGGGCCGGATGTGGAACGGTGGAGACAAAGTCCCAGAGGGGCCGCCGGGCATCGGCGATTAGCATCCATCTACTAGTACGTACAGCAAACCAAGTGCCACTGACCTGACCGGTGACAGGCAGGGCGCCGGCATGCGCCCGAGAAGGTTAGCCCGGGGGGCCTCGCGACTGGGCCGCAGCCGCCGGGACAGAGGTGTCTCAGTTCGCCGCCAAGCGTCCCAAGGTTGTCCCGGAATCGACCCGCCGACCCGGTTTCGCCAGGGGGCTGGGCGGCCTCGCTTTCCTGCAGGACGCGCATCGGTATATTGGTAGGCTGCACGTCGCCGCGGGAACGAACCGTCAGCGCCAAGCCGTGCATGGCCAGCGCGTTCTCGCCGCAGTTCAGGCTCGCCGCCCACAGGTACGCAATGGACGATCTGCACGTCAGCGCCGAACTGCTGCACCGCTACGACCGCCCGGGTCCCCGCTACACGTCGTACCCCACCGCGGTCGAGTTCCACGAGGGGTTCAGCGCGGCCGACTACAGCGCCCGCCTGGCGCAGCTGAGCCCGGCCGAACCTCTGTCCCTGTACGTGCACCTGCCCTTCTGTGAGCACCGGTGCACCTTCTGCGGCTGCAATGTGGTCATCACGCCGCACCGTGAGGTCGCCGCCCGTTACCTTGATTACCTGGACAAGGAGATATCCCTGCTCGCCGGCCTGGTGGCGGGCCGGTTCCCAGTGCAGCAATTCCATCTGGGCGGGGGTACGCCCACCTACATGACGCCCGGGCAGTTGGAGCGTGTCCATGCCGCGGTGGCGGCCCGCTTCGACATCATGTCGCAGGCAGAGGTGGCGATCGAGGTCGATCCCCGCGTGACCACCCGCGCCCACATCGAGACCCTGCGTCGACTGGGCTTCAACCGCCTGAGCATGGGGGTCCAGGACTTCACCCCCGAGGTGCAGCAGGCCATCGGCAGAAACCAGGACGAGGCCGGCACGCGAGAGTTGTTCGCCTGCTGCCGCGAGCTGGGCTTCGAATCGATCAATATCGATCTCATTTACGGTCTGCCCGGGCAGACCGCCACCAGCTTCGCCCGGACGCTGGAAGCGGTCGTCAGCCTGCGCCCGGACCGCGTGGCGGTCTATTCGTACGCGCATGTGCCGTGGATCAAGGGCCACCAGAAGCGCCTGGACGTGACCCGGCTGCCCAAAGGCATGGCCAAGCTCGAGTTGATCGCGCAGGCCATTCGCACCTTCCGCAGCAGCGGCTACCGCCAGATCGGCATGGACCACTTCGCGCTGCCCGAGGACGAACTCAGCATCGCGGTGGGCGAGCGGCGGCTGCACCGGAACTTCATGGGCTACACGGTCCACCGGGCCTCAACCATGCTGGGCTTGGGGATCACCGCGATCGGCGATGCTGCCGGGGCATACGCACAGAACTGCCGCAAACTGAGCACCTACTACGCAGCGCTGGAAGCCGGCGTGGCCCCGATCGAGAAAGGCTACGCGCTCAGCGACGACGACCGCCTGCGTCGCGACGTGATCACGACGCTGATGTGCAACGGTTTCCTCCGGCGCAGTGACGTGGAACGGCAGTTCGGCATCGATTTCGGCGCCTACTTCGCCCGCGAGTTGCAGGACCTGGCCGACGGCCCCGCCGCCGACGGGTTGCTGGCGATGCATGACGACAGTCTTGAGGCAACGCCTCTGGGGTTGTTGTTCATCCGCAACATCGCCATGGTGTTTGATCGCTATCTGCGCGAGAAAACCCGTGAGCAGCCGACGTTCTCCCGCACGGTATAGGTTCCGGAGCTGATTGTCATATCTTCGGCTTCCTTTATCTTCTGTTGTGCCCGGCCGGCTGCCGCCGGGTGCGTCAGGCAGGCTGGCAGTGGGGTGTGCCCCAAAGATACACGCGGTTCCGCCCGGAGGTAGGCGATGATTCTATCGCAGGCGTGCAAGTACGGTCTGCGCGCAGTCGTCCGTGTGGCTGCCGAAGGGGGCCAGCCCATGTTGAGCCGCGACATTGCCCGCGAATTGAGCATTCCCGAGCATTTCCTGGCAAAAATCCTGCAAGATCTGTCCAAGACCGGGCTGCTGCTGTCGTTCAAGGGGCGAGGCGGCGGGTTCCGTCTGGCCCGGCCGGCGGCCGACATCCGACTGCTGGAGGTGGTCCAGGCCATCGACGGCCCGCAATTCGGCCAGGGGTGTCTTCTCGGCCTGCCGGAGTGCTCCGACAACACCCCCTGCCCCATGCACTACCAGTGGGCCGAGATCAAGACGCGGATCATGCACGCGTTGGAATCGACCCGGATCAGTGATGTGCTCGAACAGGCCTTGCCGGCCGACCTGAATTGACCCCCGGACCGCGCCGCCAACCGGTGAGACGCTGGCCGCGAGCCCACTGAGACCAGGGCGTCCCAGGCGCGGCCGGCCGGGCAGCCCTTGCCGGCCGGCCGCTCTGCCGCGGCACACGAGGCCCGTCCCGTTGTTGGTTTCCCGCCCCCTGAGCGCGCCCGCGGCGGCCCGATTCGCACCCCTGGCGCGGCGCGCCGAGCGCGCAGGTGCGGGCTGCGGGCCCGGGCCGCCGGAACCACGGCAGCGAACCCGTCGCCGCTGGTCACCGGCCACCGGCCCGCGACCTTTGGTACGCATGTTGCTAAATTAACTCAGGGTACCCCACCTGGCGGTGCCAGCCCGGCGACGGGCTGCGGCCCACCGAGGGTCGACAGCCAGGTCCGGCGGCCCTGGACCGGCTCGGAGGCTACCGCCCCGCGCTATTGCCGCCGGGCCCCATCTCCCCTGTGCCGCGAGGCCATCTCTGGAGGAACTCGCCATGCGCAACACCGAGTTCATCTGCGGCATCATCCCGGCGGTGATTACGCCGATGACCGAAGCCGAGGAACTGGACGAACGCGGCCTGGAGGCCATGATCGACCACGTCATCGCCGCCGGCGTCGATGGCGTCTTCACCGTGGGCACGGCGGGTGAGTTCTGGGCTCTGACGGTGGAAGAGAAGCAGCGCGTCTTCGAGTGGACGGTGGCCTATACCAAAGGCCGCGTGCCGGTGTACGTGGGCACCTGCGCCAACACCACGCGCGAGGCCATCCAACTGGCCGAGATAGCGGCCAAAGCCGGCGTCGACTGTCTTTCGGTGCTGACGCCCACCTTCATCACCCCCAACGCCGACGAGATGTTCCGCCACTACCAGGCGGTGGCGCGGGCGGTCGATCTACCGGTGCTCCTCTACACCAACCCGGACCGGACCAATAACCCTCTGCCGGTTGACCTGGTCGTGCGCCTGGCCGAGGAGGTGGAGAACGTTGTCGGCATCAAAGACAGCTCGGGCGATCTGACGCTGACCACCGAGTACCTGCGGCGGACCCCCAACGATTTCCGGGTGCTGATGGGCCGCGACACGCTGATCTACGCCGCTCTGGTCCACGGCGCCAGCGGCGCCATCGCGGCCAGCGCCAACATCGCGCCCGAACTGGCGGTCAAGGTTTTCGACAACTTCGCCTGGGGCAAGTTCGACGAAGCCCTGGCCGCGCAGCGACGCCTGGCGCCGTTGCGCCTGGCTTTCGGCCTGGGCACCTTCCCGTCCATGCTCAAAGCCGGTGCCGAGTTGGTCGGGCTACCGGCCGGCCCGCCGCGAGCCCCGGTGGGGCGGCTGACGCAACAGCAGCGGCAGAAGCTGCGCGATGTGTTGGTCCAGATGGGCAAGGTGGAGCCCGATACCCGTGGAGTCGTCGAGGTCCCGGAGAACAATCCGGGAGGCGCGGCCTGAGGCAGGAGCGGGCGTGAGACTGCACGAATACGAAGCCAAAGCCTGGTTCGCTGCCGCCGGCATCGCGGTGCCGGCCGGTGAGGTAGTCCGCACCGCCACGGCGGCGGCGGCGGCGGCGGCGAACCTGGGCCGTCCGTGCATGGTCAAGGCGCAGGTGTTGGCCGGTGGCCGCGGCAAGGCCGGCGGTGTGCGGCCGGCCGACACGCCGGAGGAAGCCTACCGCGCGGCGGCGGCGCTCCTCGGTACGTCGGTACGGGGGCTGCCTTGCGACGCCGTCCTGGTGGAGGAACGCCTGCAAGCGGCGCATGAGTATTACCTGGGCCTGGTGGTCAACGGCTCCACGGGCAGCCCCGCCCTGCTGGTCGGGTCCGCCGGCGGGGTCGACATTGAGGCGCATGCCAGTCGCGCGCCGGGCAGCATGCGGACCTGCACCCTCGATCCGTTGGCGGGGCTAACCGCGGCTGCAGCCACCGCCGCCACCGCCGACCTGGGTGCGGCCGCGGCCGAAGTCGCCGCCGCCGCCATGCGTCTGTACGAGGTATTTGCCGGCCAGGAGGCCATGATCGCCGAGATCAACCCCCTGGTCCTCACGCCAGACGGCCGCCTGGTCGCGGTCGATGCGGTCTGCGAGACGGACGAGGCGGCCCGCTTCCGCCACCCTGACTGGCGCCCGCGCGACCCGGAAGGCGACCCCCGGGCCGAAAGGGCTCGCCAACTGGGCATGACCTTCGTGCCCTTGGCCGGCGGTGAGATCGGCCTGATCTGCAGTGGCGCGGGTCTGGCCATGGCCACGATGGATCTGATCGCTGCCGCCGGGGGACCCCGCCCGGCCAACTTCCTAGAGACCGGTGGCGGGATCACCCGTGAACTGATGGCGGCGGCCCTGCGCCTGGTGCTCGAACAGCCCGGACTCCAAGCGGTACTGGTCAACGTGTACGGCGGCATCAACCCCATCCACGAGGGGGCTCTGGGCCTGGCCGAGGTGTTGGCCGAAGGCGCCGCGGTCCCCATGGTGGCCAAGGCGTTGGGCAATCATCAGGAGGAGACGTGGCAGATTCTGCGCCGTGCCGGCGTCACGGTGATCACTGATTTGACGACCGAAATGGCCGTAGCCGCCGTTTTGCGCCAAGCCCAGGCCGGGCAGGAGGCCTGAGTGTCAGTGCTGGTGGATTGCCGCACCCGGGTGTGCGTGATGGGCGTCACGGGCCGCATCGGCCGCGTGCAGACGCGTTACATGCAGGCAGCGGGCACGCAGATCGTCAGCGGTGTGACGCCGGGCAAGGGTGGTGAGCAGGTAGAGGGCGTCCCGGTGTACGACACGGTGACCGCGGCCCAGGCCGCCGCACCCGCGGATGCGGTGGTGCTGTTCGTGCCGCCGGCGGCAGCCGAGACCGCGGCCAGCGAAGCCATCGCGGTCGGCATCGGGCTGGTGGTGCTGATCACCGAGGGGGTGCCGGTACACGGCGCCATGCGTCTGCGCGCCCGAGCCCGGGCGGCCGGGGCGCGGCTGCTGGGTCCTACTACGCCCGGCATCATCACTCCGGGCCAATGCAAGATCGGCATCATGCCCGCAGCACTGTTCAGCCCCGGTCCGGTCGGCGTGATCTCGCGCAGCGGCACTCTGAGCTATGAGGTGAGCGGTGCCCTGGGAGCGGCCGGTATCGGCCAGAGCACCGTCATCGGCATGGGCGCCGACCCCGTAGTGGGCACCCCGTTGGTGGATCTGATCGAACTCTTCCAGGCCGATCCCCAGACCGAGGCCATCGTGATCATCGGTGAGGTAGGCGGCGACCAGGAGGAGCGCGCGGCCGAGTTCCTGGCCGGACGGCCCCACAAGCCAGTGGTGGCGTACATTGCGGGCCACAGCGTGCCCCCCGGCGTCCGCATGGGTCATGCCGGGGCTATCGTGCAGCGGGGCGGCGGCACGGCGGCGAGCAAGGCCGCAGCGCTGGCAGCCGCCGGCATCCCCACGGCGACCGGTCCGGCGGGCGTGGCCGACCTGGTCCGCAAGGCCCTGCGTGACCGCCTGCAGGACACCCCATGTTGAAACCGTCCCGGGCCGTCGCCACCGACCGCTCGGGACGCCATATCGTGACCGACCCAGCCAGGAACCACGGAGCGTCCATGGCCAGACCGCGTCGCCGAACCCGAGTCCATATCGACCCCCGGCTATGCAAGGGGACCGAGGGATGCGGGATCTGCATCTCTCTGTGCCGACCCCAGGTACTGGCGCCAGCCGCTGAGCTGTCGCCCCGCGGGGTCCACACTGCCACGGTAGCCGCTGCTGAAGCCTGTACCGGCTGCGATCTGTGCATGCTCTACTGCCCGGAACTGGCCGTGGCAGTGGAGCACCTGGAGGAGGCCGACAATGGCTGACGTCCAGCTGCTGCCGCCGGGGCGGCATTTCCTGCAGGGCAATGTCGCCTGTGCCGAGGGGGCCCTGGCAGCCGGCTGTGGGTTCTTTGCCGGGTACCCGATAACCCCGGCCACCGAGATTGCCGAGCACCTGGCCGTGCGGCTGCCGGCGCGGGGTGGGGTCTACATCCAGATGGAGGACGAGATCAGTTCCATCGCCGCCGTGATCGGCGCCTCCTGGACGGGAGCCCGGGCCATGACCGCCACCTCTGGCCCGGGGCTGAGTCTGATGCTGGAGAACATTGGCTACGCGGTGGCCACCGAGACCCCCTGCGTCGTGGTCGACGTGCAGCGCGGCGGCCCGTCCACCGGCATCCCGGCGGTGCCCTCGCAGGGCGACTTGGTGCAGGTGCGGCGCGGGTCTCACGGCGACTACGAAGCAGTGGCCTTTGCCCCGGCCTCGGCGCAGGAGATGTACGACCTGACCGTGCTGGCCTTTGATGCCGCGGAACAACTGCGCACGCCGGTCTTCCTGTTGCCCGACGCCGCCATCGGCCACATGCGCGAGACCGTGGAAGTGAAGCCCACGCCGACGGGGGTGCGCCCGCGGCGCCTGCCGCCAGCGGACGTGGATCCGTTCGCCCTGCGCGGTTTCCTCGACCCGGACGTGGCCCCCATGCCGGTCTTCGGCCATGGGTACAAGGCTCACGTGACCGGCTCCTGCCACGACGAACGCGGCATGCGTAATGTGGTCGATGCGCCGGCGCTCGACCGCTTCGTCCGCACGCTGGCCGAGAAGATCCAGCGGCGCCGCGCTGACTGGGTCCGTCTGGAGTCTGAAGCCACCGAGGACGCTCGCGTGGTGCTCCTGGGGTACGGCATTGTCGGCCGGGCGGCCCTGGCCATTGCCCGCCTGGCGCGGGAGCAGAGCCTGGCCGTGGGTTCGGTGCGCCCTTTGACCGTCTGGCCCTTCGCCGACGAAGAGATCCGTCGGCTGTGCGCCGGTGCCCGGGCGGTGCTGGTGATGGAAAACAATCTGGGCCAGATGCTCCCCTATGTGCAGGCCGCGCTGGCGGGCACCGCCGTTGCCCGGGTCGCGGGCCTGCCGCCACAGATTCTGGGCACCCTGCATCATCCAGACTACGTGCTGGCCGCCGTCCGGGAGGTGCTGTCGTGAGTGTCCCCCGCCACCCCATGGCCAAGTACCTGCGTCCCGGCTGCGAGCTGACCACAGCCTGCCCGGGCTGCGGCGACGGTATGATCGCCCACAGCATTCTGCGCGCCATCGACGGGCTGGGCCTGGACCTGGACGAGTTCGTCTTTGTCTGCGGCATTGGCTGCGCCGGCTGGATCCCCAGCCCCTACTTCGCCGCCGATACCCTGCACACCACCCACGGCCGACCGGTGGCCTTTGCCACCGGGGTCAAACTAGCGGCGCCCGACCGCCGAGTGGTCGTGGTCAGCGGCGATGGCGACCTGACCGCCATCGGCGGCAATCACCTGATCCACGCGGCCCGGCGTAACCTGCCCATTGCCGTCATCTGCGTGAATAATCGCATCTACGGCATGACCGGCGGCCAAGTGGCCCCCACCACGCCCACCGGGACCCGGACACTGACAACGCCAACCGGCAACCGCGAGGGCGCCTTTGACCTGTGCCGACTGGTGGAGGCCGCGGGGGCTACCTACGTGGCCCGGTGGACCACGGCGCACCTGCGCCAGTTGACCAAAACCATTGCGTACGCCCTGGGGCACCCCGGCTTCGCCTTTATCGAGGTGATGAGCCAGTGTCCGGTTCACTACGGCAAGCTCAGCCGCGAAGGGAACGCCGTGCAGAGCCTGGACTTCTTCCGCGCCCAAGCCGTCACCCGCCGACAGGCGGCCCGCCTGTCGCCAGAGGAACGGGTCGGACGCTGGGAGGTCGGCGATCTGGTTGGCGGTGCGACCACGGACACGGGCGAGGAGGGCTAGATCGGTGACCCGCGACGATGCAACAGAGGTGCGCATTGCCGGTTTTGGCGGCCAAGGGGTGGTGCTCGCCGGCGTGCTCCTGGGCACCGCGGCGCTGGCCGATGGCCTGTTCGCGGTCCAGAGCCAGTCCTATGGCGCCGAGGCCCGGGGCGGTGCAGCCCGTTCGGAAGTAATCCTGTCACGAGTGCCGATCCTGTACCCGGAAGTCACCAGCCCATGCTTGATGGCGGCCATGTCACAGGCCGCGCTCGACCGGTACGTGGCGGACCTGCGGCCGGACGGCGTGCTGGTGGTGGATGCCGAGTTGGTTACCAGGGTTCCCCCGCACCTGGAAGCCCGGACCCGGCGCGCCGCTTTCACGCACGTCGCCGGCCAGGAGCTGGGCAAACCCGTGGTGGCGAACATGGTGATGCTGGGTTTCCTGGCCACGGTTACCCAAGTCGTGAGCTGGTCCAGCCTGGAGGGGGCGGTGGCCGCCGGCGTGCCGCGCGGCACCGAAGGCCTGAACCTGAAAGCGGTGGCGCGCGGACGCCAATTGGCGGGCGTGGACGCCTGACTGTATAGATGGGGGTCGCGCGGTGATCGTCCTGCCCGCGGCACACCGATCCCCCGCACCGCACCCGGCGGCAATGCGCCGCCAGCGCTGTTCAGGACGCGGCGCACGCAGGCAGAACCCAAGGAGGAAGAGCAGCGATGAGCAAGGGCAGGTTGGGGATTCTCGTCGGGGGCGGCCCGGCCCCGGGGATCAATGGGGTGATCAGCGCCGCGACCATTCAGGCCATCAACCGTGATCTGGAGGTGGTCGGAATCTGCGACGGCTTCAAATGGCTCTGCCGCGGCGACGCGACTCACACGGTTGCCCTGCGACGCGAGGATGTCAGCCGGATCCATCTGCAGGGCGGCTCGATCCTGCGCACGGCACGCGACAATCCCACCAAGAAGCCCGAACTGATGAAAAACGTGGTCGAGACGCTGCGGCAACTCGACCTGGACTACCTGGTCACCATCGGCGGCGACGACACGGCCACCTCGGCCAACGGCGTGGCGGCCAGCATGGGCCACACCCTACGCGTGGTCCACGTGCCCAAGACCATCGACAACGACCTGCCGCTGCCCGACGGCATGCCAACCTTCGGGTTCCAGACCGCGCGCCACGTGGGCGCCGAACTGGTGCAGAACCTGATGGAGGACGCCCGCACGACCGGCCGGTGGTACCTCGTGGTAGCCATGGGACGCAAAGCGGGTCACCTGGCGCTGGGTATCGGCCGCGCTGCCGGCGCCACCCTGTCGCTGATCGCCGAGGAGTTCGCGCAGCCGCGCCTGACCCTGGCCGATGTCTGCCTGGAAGTTGAGGGCGCCATCATCAAGCGCCGGGCGATGGGCCGCAACGACGGTGTGGTGGTCATCGCCGAAGGCATCAGCGAGCGTCTGGACGAGAACGAACTGGCCAAGCTCCCGGACGTTGAGGTGGCCCACGACGACCACGGGCACCTGGAGCTGCGCGAGATTCCCCTGTCGCGCATCATCAAACGGCAGCTGGAAGCCACCTTCGCCGCGCGCCATGACAAGATCACCATGGTGGCGGTGGATATTGGCTACGAACTGCGCTGTGCGCCTCCCATCCCGTTCGACTGCGAATACACGCGCGACTTGGGTTGGGGCGCCGTGGAGTATCTGCTCGGGCCCGAGTACAAGGGCGCCGCCATGGTGAGCGTGCAGGGCGGCCGCGTGCGGCCGCTCGGTTTCGACGCGCTGATGGACAGCGAGACGCACCACGCCAAGGTGCGGGTAGTGGACCCGACCTGTGAGTCGTTCCGCATCGCGCGCGACTTCATGATCCGCATGTGCCCGGCCGACCTGGCGGACACGGCCAAGGTCAACCAGTTGGCCGAGGCCGCCCGGATGTCGCCGGAACAGTTGCGCACCCGTTTCGCGGCGCTGAGCTGATCCAGAGCGGCGCCGGAACCTTCTCCAAGGAGCAGTCCATGGCAGGCAAATTCAGGTCCATCCTCATGTTCGGCGCGCCGGGGTCGGGCAAAGGTACCCAAGGCAAAGTGGTCGGCACACTGCCCGGATTCTACCACCTGTCCTGCGGCGACGTGTTCCGGGCGCTGGACCCGAAGAGCGAGTTGGGCAAGGTCTTCCTGGAGTTTTCCTCCCAGGGCAAACTGGTGCCCGACAACTTCACCATCGACCTCTGGCAGGACCATGTGCAGCGTCTCGTCGATGGCCGGCGCTACAACCCGGAGGAACAGGTCCTCATCCTCGACGGCATCCCCCGCAATGCGGCCCAGGCCGAGTTGCTGCAGCAGCACCTTGACGTGCTGCTCCTGGTGTACCTGGAAGCCCGCGACGAGGCCCAGATGGTCGCCCGCCTGCGCCGGCGGGCCCTGCACGAGAACCGCCTGGACGATGCCAACGAAGACGTGATCAAGCGGCGCTTCCAGGAATACGACGCCGAGAGCCGCCCCGTGCTCAACGTGTACCCGCCGGAACGCGTGTACAAAGTGGATGCCGGCTTGTCCCCCCTGGAAGTGCTCGAGCAGATCATCGCCGGCGTGCGCCGGGTGGTCTGAGGCCCGCGACCAGGACAGGTCAGGGCGCCAGCGAGTGAGCGGGGGCCTGCGGCTCCCGCTCACTGACAGGCCCGTCGTCAACGCATCAGCGTCATCCTGCCCACGGTGGTCAGGCCACCGGCGCTCACGCGATAGAGGTACGTTCCGGACGCCAGGCCGCGGGCGTCGAAGGCGACCTCGTGTTCCCCGGGCTCGTACCAGACGTCGGCGATCAACTCGGCTACCTGCTGCCCTTGGGCATTGAAGACCTGGAGCGACACCAGGGCCCCGGCCGGCAGCGAGAAGCGGATCGTGGTGGCGGGGTTGAACGGGTTCGGGTAGCTGGCCACCAGCAGCGGCTGGGCCGGTACAGGAACCGGCGCCGCCGTTTCCAGGGCCACCACCGGTCGCGCGGCAGGCCCGCCCACCAGCAGGGCAGCTACCTGGGCCACCTCCTCCTCCCAGTAGGTCGGCAGACTGTTCCACGGGTTGGGCTTGGCGTCGTCGGTGAAGTATACCCAGCCCACATTGTTGACCGCCGCCGTGGCCGTCGCCACGCGCATGGCCGCCGCGTCGGCCAGGTACGCTAGCGTGAACAGACAACCACCGGGGACGCCGGCAGACCACTCCGGTATCGCCTCGGGGCCGAAGGCGCTGACGTCCCCCTCGAAAACCGAGATCTGGGTCGATATCCGGGTGTATTCCTGATCCGTGCGGCCGCCCTGGTTGTGCTGCACCAAGGCCGCCGGGTCTTTGGCCCGGACATAGTCGAAACAGGTCTGGTAGTAGGCCAGGTCCTTGGCCGTGGCCGTGCCGGACGCCTCGTCGAAGAAGATGCCGTCGATCCCGGGATACCAGTAGTAGTAGCGGTCGACGTCGAGTTTCACGGCCGCCAGGGGCCGGGCCCCGTACGCGGTGGGCACATAGCCGATCACCCGGCCGCCGGACTGGTGCACCTCGGCCAGCGCGCGCCGGTAATTGGCGTCGCCCATTGAACCCGGGCCGCTGCGCGGGTTCATGATGGCGATGATCGGCACGCGGCCGGCCGCCAGGGCCACATCGTCCCAGTAGTTGCTTTGCGGCGTGGTCCAGCGGGGGTAGAAGTACGCCGGCACCAAGATCCCCATGGGCTGCCCGGGAACCGGGGCGGGGGTCGTGACCGTGGTGCCCGCGGTGTACGCCGAGGCGCCATATGCATTGCTGGCCGAGACGCGGTAGCTATACGTCGATTCGGAGGCCACCGCGCGGTCGGTGTACCCGCTGGCATCGGCGCCAAGCCTGGCCAGCCGCGCCCAAGAGCCGCCGGCGGAACGGCGCTCAACCGCGTAGGAGGTCTCGGTGCTCGACCGGTCGGTCCAGGTCAAACGGATGCAGCTGCTCGACCAGGCCACGGCATTCAGGTCAGTGGGCGCGGTCGGCGGTACGCGGCGATCGACGCTGACGCGGTTGCGGCCGCCGGCGCTGACCGCGCCCGGCGCCCCCATCAGCAGGGCGGGAATCAGCAGAACACTGACCCGCGAGTACCAGCGGCGCATAGGGAACCTGTGCGGTCTGCCGCGGGCGGGACGGCGCACGCCGCACCGGACGCAGCCTGGGGTGGTGATGACTCGCCGCCGGCAGCAACGGCCGCGGCGGGGCTCAACCTGGCGCGAGCAGCAGGGAAATGCCGAGCACTGCTGCCAGAAGGGTGGGACGCCAGCACCTCGGCTAGGCCCATATGGCCGGGCAACGAGCCAACTGCAATTCCCGTGCCAGCAACGAAACCACCCTCCCCGGCGGGGTTGCCGGAGGCCAGGGAGTCGGTGCGCCGATGGCAGGCCGCCCTGCGGGTCGCTAGTTGGGGCGCGAGGGCCGGCGTTTTCGTCGTCAGGTCGACGAAATGGTCGACATCGGGCACGCTGGGCAGGTTGGCCGAGGAAGAGCGCGGAGCACCCCCGGTCAGCCTGGCGGCCAAAACAGAGGCGGAGCACCGCCGGCCAGCCTGGCGGCCAAAACAGAGGCGGAGCACCGCCGGCCAGCCTGGCGGCCAGCCGACAGTGCTCCGCGGATGCAACCCGGCCCCACACCGGCCGGGATGGGTCCCGATCAGAACGAGCCCTGCACCGAGAGCTGGACGCGCAGATCGCTGGGCGTGGTCGCGTTGCCGGCGGCGGGCAGGTGGTATTCAGTCGCCCAGCGGGCGACCTCGAGGCCCACCGAGGCCCCGCTCCCCAGGCCGTACTGCGCATTGCCGAAAAAGACTGAGTTAGCCTTGCGGCTAGCCGGACCCAGGTCCTTCTTGTCGACCTGGTCCAGGCCGGCGCCGAGGGAGACGTCCACTTTGTCGGTGGCTTTGCAGACCACATTGGCCCAACCGCCCACGCTGCTGGTGCCGTCTTCAGTGTCCGGGTCCATGATGGCGCCGTGGTAGGTGGCCGTGTTGTCGCCCGTGTACGCCTCGGCCTGGAGCTTCACCTTCTTGTTCACTTCAGCCACCAGGTCGCCACCGGCCGACCAGGTGGTGTAGTCACGCGTCCCGGCTTCCATCGCGCCGTAGTGGCCCGACACGCCGACGGTCATCTTGTGGCCGCCGGTGGCCGCCGTCCAGCCCAAGCGGCCCTGCACCACCGGCAGGCCCGCATCGGCGTCGTTGATACCATCCAGGTTCAGGTCACCAGTAACGGTCGTGCCATCGGCCTTCTTCGCCACGGCTGTGGAGATGTTGCGGACCAACGCGACCCCGGCATAGAGCCCACCCTGCTGCGTGTACAGACGCACCTGGGGCCGCCGATAGCCGATGTTGCCGACCCCCCAGCACACCGTGTAGTTGAGCGTGCTGGGCGTCAACGGCGAGATCAGGTCCGAGTCCTGGCCGGCCCGTAGTGACCACCGCCCCAGGGGCACGTCCACGTAGGCCTTGCGCAGCTGCACCGAGTTCTTGTGCTCGTCGCCAGCACCATAGAAGTCGTACTCGAGATTGCCCTTGGCGCCACCGCGCGTCATGTTGAAGCCCAGGCGCGTCTGACGGGCCGTAAGGTTGGTGATGGCGGTCGCGTCGCCCTTGAGGTGGGGTTTGACGTAGGTGATGAAGTTGCCGTTGCCGCTGCCCGGTTCGGCGCTGTCGCGCACCAGGTCCATCTTGAAGTAACCGTACCACTTGAGCTCGGCGTCAGCGCCCTGAACCGGGCCGACCGCACAACAGGCAATCAGCAGGGCCGACGACCACCGTGCCACCGCTACGCGTCCCATGTGTCGCTCCTTTGCACTGCGGCGTCGCCACGCCGCGCGGGTAGAAAGACCACGGCCATATGCCGTTGGCCAATGCGAACGGGTACCGCCTGGGCGGCCGGCGAGCCGGCCGCACCGCCTGCTGGCCGCGAGGGTCACGGGCGGCTATCTTGTCCGCCGGACACCTTCGGCAGGCCCCAGGCCACCACGGCGGCGCTCCCGTACTTCCGACACCGCCCCCCTCAGCCGACCGCCTGGCTCCTATTATGACACCGAAATCCTGGCCGTCTTCGCCGGGCGTCGACCCACGGCCCGCGCCGACCACCCAACCGAAGCCGATGGTGGCCCCGGGCTCGCAAGCCGCTGCCCGACCGAGCAGGCGGCACCACCGCCCTGGGCGCCGAGTCGGCGACGCGCCTGCCGGACCCGCGCCTGCCGGGCAACGGCGCCCGTTGGTGCTGGTTGTTGATAACTACGACTCATTCACCTGGAACCTGGTGCAGTCGCTGGCCGTATCGGGCGCCCGGGTGCAGGTGTACCGCAACGACCAGATTACCGTGGAACGGGCAGAGGCCTTGCAGCCGGACCGGATCGTCATCTCGCCAGGGCCGGGGTCGCCCGCCCAAGCCGGGGTTTCGCGGGCCCTGATCGAGCGCTTCGCCGGCCAGCTACCGATTCTGGGGGTGTGTTTGGGCCATCAGGTGCTGGCCGAGACCTACGGCGGGCTGGTTCGGCGCGCTCCCGCCGTGGTCCACGGCAAGGTGTCGGCGGTGTACCACGATGGCCGCACGCTGTATGCGGGCTTGCCCAGCCCCTTCGAGGCCATGCGCTACCACTCGCTGCTGGTCGAGCGCCAGGGTCTGCCTGCCTGCCTCGAGGTTTCGGCCTGGACCGAAGACGGGCTGGTCATGGGCCTGCGACACCGCCACCTGCCGTTGGAGGGGGTGCAGTTCCATCCCGAGTCGATCTTGACCACCGTCGGACCGCGCCTGTTGGCGGCCTTCCTGCACCCGCAGGCCCGTTGAGCTACCGCGGGTGCTGCCAACACCGGGACTGACCCGCCGAACCGGGCACCAGGCGCGGGAAAGCCCTCGGCGCCGCAGCGGTTGGCCTGCCGATCCGTTCGCGCGCCGCGACTGCGGCCTGCAGCTGCGCCATGCCAGGCAGCCGGGTATGGGCCGCCGGGTGGTGCGGACGCGACACGCACCCACTGCGGGCGGGCCTTACTCCGCCGCCGTGGGCTTCCGCGGGCGCCCGGGCCACGGGCGTCAGTCCACCAGCACCAGAGGTACCCAGCGTCTGACGGAGTTGACCAGGAAGAGCCGCCGGGCCCGACGCAGGTCGACAGGATAGAGGACCCGTTCGGCCAGCCATCCCTGGGCCAGCAACTCGTCGCGGAAGGTGCCCGCCAGCAGGCCACAGGGCACCGGGGGCGTGACCGCATGCCCGTCGACGACGGCCACCAGGTTGCCGATACCAGCCTCGGTGACCTCGCCGCGACGGTTACACAGGATAACCTGGTCGCAGTCCGGGCGCGCGGCGGCCGCCTGGTCGTAGGGCTCGCGCCAGGTGGTCTTGTGGAACAAGAGCGGATCGCTCTCGTCCACCGGTTTGTCCACGAGCGCCGCGCGCCAGGGCGAGGGACGCGGCTGCGAGACCGGCTGGAACCGGACCCGCGGCACGCCGTCGCGACCCATCTGCAGACGGACCCGCTGAGCACCGGGGCCAAACCGGGTCGCGATGGCCGCCAGGGCTTGTCGGATCGCCGCCTCGTCGACGACAAAGCCGAAATAGCGCGCCGAATCCAGCAGGCGCCGGATATGCCGGGCCAGCAGGAAATAGCCGACCCCGGGCTCGTACAGGAGCGTCTCCAGCAGCGCGAAATCACGGGCTGGCGCGCTCAGCAGGCGCGCCTTGACTCGACACTCTTCGTACTCCCCGGCAGCGGAGGAGTCGTGGGTGATGCCCCCACCCACGCCGTACTCCGCCTGATCGGTCTCCGCGTCCGCCCATACCGTGCGGATTGGGACACTGAAGTGGGCCACCTGCCCGGGCGACAGGAAACCGATGGCACCGGTGTACACCTCGCGAGGGGTGCTCTCCACCTGACGGATCAACTGCATGGTGCGGACCTTGGGCGCCCCGGTGATCGACCCGCAGGGGAAAAGCGCGCGCAGCAGGCCGATCAGCCCGACGCCGGGCTGCAGCCGCGCGGACACGGTGGAGGTCATCTGGAGCACGGTGGGGTAGCGTTCCACCGTCCACAGCCAGGGTACCTCCACGGTGCCGGTAACCGCCACTCGCCCCAGATCGTTGCGCAGCAGATCGACGATCATGACGTTCTCGGCCCGGTCCTTGGGCGACGTGTGCAACTGACGGGCCAGGGTCTCGTCCTCATCGGGCCAGCGGCCACGGGGCCGGGTGCCCTTCATCGGGCGCGTGGTCAGCCAAGTCCCCTGGCGGGCGAAGAAGGACTCGGGCGAGGCCGACAGCAGGCGGAAACGGCCGGTATCGATATAGGCGCTGCAGGCGGCGCGCTGCCGTTGGCACAGATCGCGATACAGGGACCGGCAGTCACCCGTCAGCCGAGTACGGAGGCGGAACGTGTAGTTGACCTGGTACGTGTCGCCGGCGGCGATATGGGCGTGGATGGCGCTCAGAGCCCGGTCGTATTCGCTGCGCGTGACCGACGGGACCCACTCGCCGGTCGCGCACGGCCCGGCGGTCGGCAACGCCCCGCATCTAACCTGCCGCCGCTGGCGGAACAGACCGAACCAAACCAACGGCATCTGGCCCGGCGGCCAGGTCACCAAGGCCGCATCCAGGCCAGGGGCAGCTTCGTAGGTGATGAACCCGGCGGCATGCATGCCCTTGGCCACGGCCGCCTCGACTTCGGCCAGCGCCCCGGGCACGTCGCTGAGCCGGTGCGCGCAGACCACGCCCACGGGCTGCAGGAAGACGAAGGCCGCGCCACGACCACCCGGTGAAGGCGACTCGAAGAGGGCGACCGGGGGGGTCACAGGGGCAAGCGACCGGCGGCCGGCCCGGACCCCAGCGCGGCCGACGGACCTACCGGCAGGGCGCCCCTGACCGCACTCGAGGCCCCCGGGCAGCGGTGCGGCACTACCAGATCTCGGCGCTGAGGCGCTCCTCGAACCACCGGCGGCGGGCCTCTGTCAGCGGGCCCACGTGGGATTCGATCCACGGCAGGTCACCGGTGAGCAGCGCGAGCATCTCCGGCCCGGTAAGACCATAGGGCTCAAGGGCATCGGCGCCGCGCACATGGAGTTCGCTGACGAACTGCGGGTCGGTCGCCGCCCGGTCGAGTACCCGCAGCACCTCGTCGCGGTGGATCAGTCCCTGACTGACCGGCACCGGGGGCGTCTGGGCGTCAAGGGCGGACTGCACGGCCTGCAGCAGTTCGTCGGGGGTGAAGGGTTTCTCCAGGTAATCGGTAGCGCCCAGTTTCATCGCCTGGACAGCCGACTGCACGGTGGCATAGCCGGTCACGATGACCACGGGCAGGGACGGTTTGGCCCGTTTTACGTCCCGCAGCACGCGCATGCCGCCGATTTCGGGCATACGGACATCGGCCAGCACCAGGTCGTAGTCGCGCTGCAGGGCCCATTCGAGTCCCTGGCGGCTGCTGGTAGTCTGGTCGAGCAGGTGGTTCTCGGCCGACAGGATCTTCTCGATGCTGTCGAGCACGATCTGCTCGTCGTCGATGGCGAGGATCCGCATTCCGGGCATAGTCCCTATCCTTGGCGATCCGCACGCAGAGTTCGGGCCGACAGCCGGAGGCGCGCGCCACGGCCGCCAGGCACACTGCCCCCCTCGGAGCAGTTTGAGGCGATAAAATAAGCCGTCGCGCGGTCGCGGTCAGGCAACCACGGGCAGCCAGATGGTGAAGGTACTGCCCTGCCCCACCTGGCTCTCGACGAGCAGCACGCCGCCGTGGCGCTCGACGATGCCCTGGGAAACGGACAGCCCCAGCCCGGTGCCACGCCCGGGTTCCTTGGTGGTGAAGAACGGCTCGAAAAGGCGCGCCAGGTTCTGCGGCGGAATGCCGCACCCGGTATCGCGTACGGCCAGGGCCAGGCCGTTGGCGCCGGCGCCGTCCGGCGACGGGGCCAGGGCCGTGGTTACCGTGATCGTGCCACCGGGCGACGTGGCATCGATGGCATTCAGCAGCAAGTTCATCAGCACGCTCTGCATCTGGCTGCGGTCCAGGGCCCGGACCGGCAGGCCTTCCGCCAAGTGGCTGTCCAGGCGGATACCGCGGATCAGAGCCTGGTTCGCGACCAGCGACACGGTGGCGCGGACCAGGGTGTTCAACTCGGCCGGTTCCTCGTGCAGGCGCGTTTCGCGGGCGAAATCGAGCAGGCCCCGGACGATGCGCCGCACGCGGTCGGTCTCGCGGGCAATGGTCTCCAGATCGGCGCGAACCGAGTCGTTCAGGTCGTCGCGCCGCAGCAGCATGTGCGTGAAGGTCAGCACCCCGGTAAGGGGGTTGTTGATCTCGTGGGCGACGCCGGCCGCCAGGCGCCCGATGGACGCCTGCTTCTCTGAGCGCAGCAGCTTCACCTCGCTCTCGGCCTGCTGCCGCCGTTCGCGCTCCTGAAGCGAGGACACCATGTCGGCGAAGGTGCGCTCCAAGACCCCGATTTCGCCGCTGGAGGGTGGCATCAGGACCGGGGTGAGATTGCCGCCCGACACCTCCACGCTGGCGCGGATAAGCTGCTGCACCGGTCGCATGATTTTGTTGGCCAGGGCACAGCCCAAACCCACGGCAAAGCCCATCCCGGCCAGCGTCAGGGCCACCAATACGGCCAGGGCCTTGCGCCGCACGGGAGCGTACTCGGCCTCGCGCAGGCTGACACACAACATGCCGACGCGATCGCCGAAGATGTCCGTCAAGGGTTCGCAGGCGGTGATGTACCGGTCGTCGAGGACCACCGAGCGCTCGGTGAAGCGGGCGCCGTCGGTAAGCACGCGCTGGCGCACCTGGGGTGATTCGCGTGTACCGATGGCGCGGCGCCCGTTGGCGTCGGTCAGGCTCGTCGCCACCCGCACGTCGCGCAGCAGGACCGAGGCGCCGCCGGCCCGTTGCCGGCGCGCGTCGGCTTCCGGGTACACGGCCTGGCCAATGGAGTCCACCAGCACCTCGCTGCGGTTGAGCAGCACGCCGCCGTACAGCACCCCGGCCAGGGTGCCCGCGACCCGCAGGGGAACTGCCACGCCGAGGGCCAGACCGGCCGTCTCGCTGGCTTCGGGCCCGGCGCCGGGCCCGTCGACCACCTGCACCCGGGCTCGTTCAGCTAGGCGGGGGTCTTCGGCGCGCAGCAGTTCCGGACTGAGCACCACAGTGCCCGAGACTGCGGTGTTGCGCACCAGCGCCGCCGCCACCAGTGGATTGGCAACGGCCCGGGCGTTGCGCGCCAGCGAATCGGGGCCCAGCCGGCACAGGGTGCTGCCGCCAGGAGTGACAATGCCGGCAAAATCCAGGCGCGAGTCGGCCGCGACCCGGCGCAGTCGGGCGATCAGGGCCAGCGTATCGCGACTGGCCAACTCGGCGGCGAGCTCTTCCGGCACGGCGGCCTGACGGAGCATGACCCCCATCTCGCCGACGCGGCTTTGGTACACCCCTCGGGCCGCATTCAGGTCCAGGGCCACCCGGGTGCTGGCCTGTTGCAGCACCGTGCGGTACAGGAGCTGGCCGCCGACGACGAGTGAGACCAGTCCGGCCAGCAGCGTCACGCTGAGGAAGCTGGCGATGATCTTGGCGCGGATGGTGTAGAACACCTGTGCCTCCTGCCGCCGACTGGTAACGGCGGTCGGGCAGCGGCCCTGCCGGGGCGCGTCGGACGCCTAGCGCGCCAACCGGGCCAGGGTGGCGATGGCTTCCTGCACAGTAGCCGATAGCACGTCCAGTGGCATGTGCTGCTCCGCAGTGCGATCGAAGAGCACCGAAGCCGCCTCGGCGAACTCGTCGCCGGCGGCCCAATATACGAAAGCAATCGGCAAACGCGGCAGAACGCGGCAGGAAACCGACAGATCGCCGTAGTCGAGGCGGCCGCCCCCCAGCGACTGCGCCGCCCGGACCACGGCCTCCGGCGCGGACGACAGCAGCGGAAGCAGCAGGCCGAAATCGGGCACGTGCGAGGCGAAGAAACGGTTCGCGCTGCCCAGTTCCTGCAGCCCGACCCACTCGTTGGCCAAGGGGATGTCCTTGGCATGGATAAGGTACTGGGCGACCAGCAGCTCTAGTTCGTCAGACACCGCCTGGGCCGCCTGCGCTTCGCCGCCGACCCGCGAACGCAGCAGGCGCCGCTCGCGCGGCATCACCATGCAGTCCTGGTCGAAGACGCGGATGCGGTACCCACCGCGTTCGGCGACCGCCCCACTGCGACGGCAGACGCTGACCGGGTCGAGCGCTTCCAGCTCCTGCCAATACCTGGCATCCATCAGGGCCTCCTCGGGTCGTCCCGCTGACGTTCAGGTGGAAGGACAGCGCGCCGCTGCCTGCTGCAGGGCCAGGGCCACGATCTGGCCGGCTGGTGTGGGCGGGGCCTCGGCGGAGCGGGCGGTGCGGACCAGTTGGCACACGTCCTCGGCGGCGTCAGCGTCGACATCGATCTCGGCGAGCAGATCGCTGGCCGCCCGCGCGCTGGCGTCGGGGTCGGGTGGCTGGCCACCGCAGCCATGGGCGTAACCGCACAGAGCAGCGGCCAGGAGCACCACGCGCGGGTCACCGCCATCGCGAGCCAGGATCTGCCGCGCCTCTTCGACCGCCCGGACTGCGTGGGCCAGGCGCTCCTCGCAGGCGTCGGGCTCCTGCCCGAGGCGCTCGAGCAGGCGCTGGCACAGCGAGCCGTCGCTCCCTTCGTCAAGGGAGACGGCCCGTGGGTCAAAGCCGAGGCACTCTTTGGCATGGGCGCACCACTGGGCGCACCCCAGACTGACCCGTGGGTTGTGAATGCGGTTACCGCAACGCGGGCACCGCCGCCGGGTGTCGTTCTTGAAGAATTCTACGGCCGCGCCGCAGGCCTGACACGGTACATCGAAGATATCGTCCGGTTTCCAGTAACGGGTGTCCTGACCTGGGCACAGCATCGGCGCTCCTCCCGTGGTGGCACCGGGTGTCGCCCGGTGGTCGACCTCACAGACCTGCTGCCGCCATCATTGCCGCCACGGCCACCGCCGCCGACGAGGTAGCGGGCAGTTCCAGCACCCCCCGCGCCTCCATGCTGTGCGCCAGCACCTGTTCGTCATAGGGGACCTCGCCCAGAAGCGGCAAGCCGTCACTGGCCAGGCGCTCCACCTCAGCCGCCAGCGCGTCGCCGCGCACCGCCGGTTCGGCGGCCCCGTTGAGGCGGTTGAGGACCAGATAGGACTGGGCGATACCCAGCTTCAGGCTGCGGGCTATCTGATGGATCCGGCCGGCGGAGCGGACGGCGGTTACCGTCGGGTTGGCCGCGATCAGCAACAGGTCCACGTTGCGGGTGGTCCGGCGCGACAGATGCTCCAGACCCGCCTCGTTGTCCATGATCACGTGGGCGTATCCCCCTGAGAGTTTCTCAAGGAAACCGCGCAGCAGGTCGTTGGCGTGGCAATAGCAGCCCGGGCCCTCGGTGCGTCCCATCACCAGCAGGTCGAAGCCGCGCGACTCGACCAGGGCGTCGTGCATCTGGTATTCCACCAATTGCCGCTTGGCAACGCCAGCCGGCACCGCGGCGCCGTCGCCCATGACGGCTTCCACCGTGTCGACCACCGTCCGGTCGTACTCCACGCCCAGGGCCTCGTTCAGATTGGCATTGGGGTCGGCGTCAACGGCCAGGACCGGTGTCTTGCCGGCCCGCAACAGATAGGTGGTGACCAGGGCGGCCAGAGTCGTCTTGCCGGTACCGCCTTTGCCAGCCACGGCGAGGACTTGAGGCATCAGTGGGTCTCCCGCAAACGTTCCCGTACCGTGGGGAACAGATCAATGTCAGTATGGGGCAGGAACAGGGCCCCGACGTATTCCTGCATGTACGTAGGTTCGGCACACAGCTCGATGTTGGTCATGCGAGCCGCGATGCGCTCCATCGCCACGCGGGCGTCCGCCGACAGCAGCGCCATCCGGGCCCCGGCCAGCGAGCTGTTGCCGATGAAGGTGAAGCGCGACCGCGGCAGGTCCGGCAGCAGGCCAATGCGCACGGCTTTGTCGATATCGAGGTAGTTGCCGAAGCCACCCCCGATGTAAATGCGGGCGACGTCGTCGAAGCTCATGCCCATCTTGTTGACCAAGATACGCGCCGCCGAATAGATGGCCGCCTTGGCGCGCACCAGGTTGTCCAGCCCGGCCTGGGTCACGGTTATGTCGCGCCCGGTGGCGCTGGCCTCGCCGGGGACCACCACGAACTCAGCTCCCTCGTCGCTGCCGCGAATCCGGCTCGAGCCGGTGTCGTGACGCAGGATCCCCTGTCGATCCACCAGGCCGACAGTGAACAGCTCGGCCATCAGGTCGATGAACCCCGAGCCGCACAGGCCCACCGGCGCCTCGCCACCAATGGTCTCCCAGGACACCTGGGTGGTTTGCGGGGCAATGGCGACCCGCTGCACGGCGCGCGCCCCGGACCGGACGCCGCGCCCCTCGAAGGCCGTGCCGGCCGAGGCCGAACAGCACACCAGCCAGTCGCGATTGCCCAAGACAATCTCGCCATTGGTGCCCAGATCAATGAGCAGGGCAATATCGTCGGTCTCGTCCATGCCGCAGGCGAGCACGCCGGCGGTGATATCGCCGCCCACATAGCTGGACACCCCGGGCGTGCAGATCATCACGCCCCGGGGGTTGGCTTTCAGCCCCACCTCCACCGGGCTCAGGGGCGGCGGGGCATTGAGCACCGGCACATAGGGGCTGCGGCGCAGAAAGAACGGCTCCACGCGCAGCAGCAGGTGCATCATCGTCGAGTTGCCGGCCAGCGAGACGGCCGTGAGCTGGTCGAACGAGATGCCGCGCGTAACCAGCAGGGTTTCGACGAGTTCGTTCACCGTCTCGACCACCGAGCGCTGCAGGCGCGCCAGGCCTTCCTCGGTCTCGGCGTAGATGATGCGCGTAATGACGTCACGGCCGTGCAGCACCTGGTGGTTGTGGGTCGCCACCGTGCCCAGGGTGGCCCCTCCCTGGAGCTCGATAAGGCTGGCGACTACCGTGGTGGTCCCCACGTCCACGGCCACCCCGTAGTTCCGGTCGGCGCAATCGCCGGACTCCAGTTGGCGCACTTCGGTGCCGGCGGGACCGGTGCTCAGGGTCGCCGTCAGCGACCACGCCGCCTGCCGCGCCAGACGCGGCAAGCGGCGTACTGTGCTCAGGTCACAGCGCAGCGGCAGGGCCAGGGCCCGGCCGCGCGTGATCTCGCGGTAGAGCCGCTCGAGGTCGCTGATGTTGTCCTCGATCGAGGGTTCAGGCAGTGTCAGCGCCATCTTCACCGTCAACGGCGACAGCGAAAACCGCGCCCGCCGCACCACCTCGCCGTCACTGCCCAAGCTCTCGGGCCCGCCCACCACCTGCGCGAACATGTCGCTGGTAAGGATCTGCTCGCGGTCCACCCGCGTCTCGCGGGGTAACTCGACGCGGGCGTCGCCGGTCACCTTGGCCCGGCACGCCAACACGTACCCAGCCTGGCGCTCCGCGCCCGTCAGACGCTCAGAAGCCGGCGCCTCGACGCCCCCGCTCGCGAGGACCACGCGACATTCGCCGCACACGCCTTGCCCACCACAGCCGTTGCCCAGCTGCACGCCGGCGGCGACCGCAGCGGCGAGGAGATCGGTCCCCGCCTCGACGAGTGCCTCCCGGTCACCGGGTTCAAAGGTGACGCGGCATTTGCCCACTGGTTGCGCCTTTACAGTTTGAGCCAGGAGTGAGAGTATAGGGACTGGCCCATCAGCACGCGGACGGTCCGCACGACGTCGGCTTCGTCCCCAGTCAGGCTGGCCAGATCCACGGCCTCGCCATCCATGACGCGGTGGATCAGCGCCTCTTCCGCCTGCCGACGATCCCGTCCCAGATCCATCAGCTCGCGTTCGAAGGCATTGACGATGGCGGCGTCCATGCCGTACCGGCGCAACATCGCCAGGTACACGCGATTGAGCAGCGGCCGGAGCTCCTCGGGCGAACCGTTGGAGACATTCGACAAGCCGCAGTTGGCCCGCGAGGTGGGCGCCAAGTCGCGGAACATGGTCATGAACTCAGTGCAGCCCTGAACCTGCTCCTGCTGCGAACTGACCGGCAGCACGATGGGATCGAACAGGACGCGGTCCTCAGCAATGCCCTCTTCGGCCATCCGCGCCAGCATGTCGGCGGCCAAGGCTGCCCTTTCGTTGGCGTCGCGGGGGATGCCGTCCACGCCGATCAGCAGGCCGACGAACAAGGCATCGTAGGTCTTGACCAACGGGAGCAGGGCCTCCATTCGCTCGGGCCGGCAGGAGATGGAGTTGATCACTGCCTGGCCGCGGTGCACCTTCAGGCCCGCCTCCATGGCCTCCACGTTCGTAGTGTCAAGAAACAGCGGCAGATCGGCGGCCTCTTGCACCGTCTGGACCAGCCACGCCATCAACTCGGCGCCAGCCTTCTTGGCTGGCCCGATGTTCAAATCAAGGTACGTGCAGCCGGCCTCCTGCTGCGCCGCGGCCATGCGCTGGATCGGCTTCACCTCGCGGTTCTTCAGCGCCGGGCCGATCGTTTTGGACATGACGTTGAGACTCTCGCCAACCAGAATCAAAGCACTGCCTCCTGCCCTCGCCGAGGGCTGTGGCTGGGGACTCCCTCACAGGTGGGTGTCGTCGACCGCAGGGCCCGTGCGGGCGCACCCAGGCGGCCCGTGGTCGCCCACCCCAATCGGTGGGCGACCACAGCAGGGGCGCGGGCGGTGCGCCGGCCCGGGCCAGCTGGCGGCCGACGGTGCTGTCAGGCCTTCCAGGCCTTCAGGAACGCGGGTATGTAGGCTGCCTCGCGCGGGCCGATGATGATCTGCCAGTCAGGCAGCTCGTCCTCCAGTTCGCCCGAGATCTGCGCTGCGTACCCCGGAATGATCAGCTTGCGGTGCTTTACCTTGGCAGCGATGCCGCTCTTCTTGACAAAGGCGGCGATTTCGTCGGGCACGAACTTGCCGGCCGCCCAGGCGGTCAGCACCGAAAGGCCCTCGGTATCTTTGACCAGCAGGTAGGCCGGTACGCGACTGGTCTCGATCTCGCCCGAGACAATAAAATAACTGAGCGAGAAATTCGACGTGATCAGCACCGGCGAGTCCTCGCCGGGGCCGCCGATCTCGTAGATGCCTTCGGTGGTGGCCATGGGCCGCTGCGGATCGGTGAAGATGTTCAGGCGCTCCAGCAGCAGCGGGAACAGCGACGCGCCGTCCAGTTCGGACAACACGACGATGCCCGCGTATTTGGCCACCATGGCAGCCGCCGCCACCACCTCCTGCGTCGGGTCGTCGGTCAGATCGCTGGCCAGAGTCAGGGTCGGATAGCCGAGGGGCTTGACCTTGCCCGACAGCGCCGCCCGGCGGATGGCCACCTGGTCGCGCAACGCCGCGCCCAGCGTAGTCGCCGCACTGTCGAGCACCAGGTCCTTCAAGCCCAGGCCAGCGGCTTTGGTGCTCAGCTCGATCAGCTGATCCAGGCTCTGGCCGCGCAGCACCAACGGGCACTGGTGCTCCTTGGCCAGGGCGGCCAGGGCGTCGAAATTGGCCGCCTCGGCGGCGTGAATGAGCGGCCGTTGCCCCGCACAGGCCGCCAGAGCGGCGGCCAGCGACGTGGCGCAGGAACTCATCAGCACCAAGCCCCACCCGGCCGCCGACGCCTTGGCCGCAAGGGCCGCAAAGCGAGCGGCATCGCCGTCGGTCTGTTGCACGGCCACCAGGTCGGCACGCAGCGCCAGACCCACCCGGTCGTACTGCAACTCGTCCATGCGGGCTAGGCGGGCGTCGATTTCCGCGTCCGTCATGCTGTCCACCACCTTGATGGCCAGCAGGGTCGGGTTGGCGAAGGTCTTCTCGTGCCGGAACAGCACAGTTTCGCCGCCGGCCTTGCCGGGGCGAGCCGTCGGGCCGATGACCACGGTGCGGATGGGAGGTTCAGAGGCTTCGGACAGTCGCGCCTTGGCGTCAGCGGACACGTGGGGGCACTTGGCCAGCTCAGACTTGCCCTGAGCCAGACTCATGGCGAACGCCAGGCAGGTAGGGAACCCGCACTCCTTGCAGTTGGTGCGCGGTAGTTGCTTGAAAATCTCGATTCCGGAAAGAGCCATCTCACAGTCTCCAGTTCGGGCTACAGGAGCGGATCCATGGTCAGCGCCGGGTGCCCCTTCTCCTCGAGGAACGGCAGGATCTCTTCTTCGGTGACCCCGATGGTTTCGTCGGCGATCATCTCGTAGAAATTGGGAATGCCGATCTCGATGGAGCGCTGCACCAGTCGGTCGTGCAGTTCTTCCTTAAGCATCCGGGGCATCCACACCAGGCGCTGGAAACCCCCGTCGCCGGCGAGGAACTTGCGCTGGCAGATGTTGTATTTGCTGTGGCCGACGAAACCCGGCGAGCTGACACCGCCGCCGATGGTGCCGGCCAGGGTCGTGAACTTCATCCCGCACGGGGTCTCACCGCTGTATTCGCGGTTCACGGTCATAACCCCGTTGCACACCGGCGCGATGGCGGCGATGCACTCGCAACAACCGCAGGTGGTCATCGGATCATAGACGATGCTGTAGAAGTTGTAGTGGTCGATCTTGCCGCGCGACGCCTGGCGGACGAAGTCGTTGACGCCTTCCCACTGGCCCAGGCGATCGTCCAGCGGCCGGCCCTTGGGCACCGGCTGGTTGGGACCGTTGGGGTTCACTTCGTTCGAAGCGCGGCAATCCATCCAGTTGTACGCCCCGCACAGGCCCGTGCGCTCAGGACTGATGACGCACACATGGCTGGGCGCGAACGACTGGCAGAGGGTGCACGAGTAGTACATCTCCGTGGATTCGTCGGTCATGCCTTCGATACGCGCGTCGCGCACCTGGTACACGGCCCGCGCCTGCTCCAGGATGTGCCGGGCCTGCTCAGGGTCGGTGTAGACCTTGACCTGCACTTTGTCGAAGATGCGACCGAAGTCCTGGTGGTATTTGGCGTGCAGGATCTTGCCCAGGTGGGCCAGCTTGAAGCCCTTCTGCACCGCGGCTTTGCCGATGCGGTACCAGGCGATGTCGCGCTGGCCGATGTGCATGATACCCTGGGCGTAGTTGATCAGATGGTGGATCTGGCGCTCCAGGATGGGCTCGAAGTCCTCCTGCATCTCGCGCCCGGCCACTTCGGCCACCAGCGCCAGGTCAAACTGGGCCCCCTCGGGTATCTGGTCCAGTTCCGGGCCGATGACTTCGACGCGGCCGTCCTCCACCTCGTCCATGGGCTTCGACGTGACCCACTCGCAGACGATGTTGTGGCCGCCGCGGGCTTCGGCATACACGTCGTCCTTGCGCACCCGCTCGCCCTCGAAGGCGGCACCATAGGACACCGGGATCGGTACTTCGGCCACGGTGACCTTCAGGCCGCGCACCTCCACCGCCCGCGACACGATCTCCGCATGAGGAACATTGGAGACAACGTGTTCGTAGGTGCAGATGCCGGTCGGCCTGACTTCGGGAATGTTGCTGTCGGCGATGGTGGGAAAGCCCCAGTTGATGGCCCCGGCCGCATTGGCGTACCACTCTTCGGTGACGTGGCCGAGGGCCATGACAAAGGCAAAGCAGCGGTCCTTGTTGTATATCAGGATCTTGCGGTAATCCCCCGGCTCGATGCCGCCGAAAGACATCGCCGCCCGGGTGGCAAAGCCCATGGCGAAGACGGCCGCCGAGATATCCGGGCCGAACGATACCAGACGCGTCGGCCAGCCGATCTGCACGCCCGCCTCGCGCAACTGCTCGGAGAAACGCTTGCCCCCGTGTTCGGCGCACATGAACACGTACAGGTTCTTCTCCTGCAGCTCCTGGGCAATCCGCGCGGCGATTTCGGGACTGGGAGCCGCACCGGCAATGGCCGCGAAGCCCGGCGCCGTACCGTCGACGAACTCGATGCCCCGCTTGCGCAGGATGATGTCATCGGCGGCGCCCAGCCACAGGTTCTGGTCCGTGGGGTCTTCGCCCTGAACGTAGACGTTCGGGTCCTTGAGGTACTTGATCGCCTCGATCAGCTCCTCAGCGAACAGGGTGGCCATACCGGCGTCTAGGGCGGGCCCCAGGTACGGCAGGCTGACCTGCGCACTGACCGGCGGCGGCAGCAGACGCTGGCACTGCCGCAGGACTCCCTCCATGTCACCGAGTTTCTCCACCTTGGTGCCGAGAATGCCGTAGATGATCGGCAGGTAGTACGCGGTGTTGGGGAAACCCACATCCTGCTTGGCCCCCCACCGGTCCATGGCCTGCTGCCATTCCTGCTCGGCGCGTTTGACGATTGCGTGGGCGCCGCGGATGGCGGCGGAACAGATGATCTTGGACATGGCCTGAATGTCTCCTCGCTAGTGTCGGGCGGCCCGTCGGGCGCGCCTCAAACCGCCTCAAGTTCCCGCCGCATCTCCATGTCGAAGAGCACGCGTTCGCGGGCCTTGTCCAGACCCAGGGCTTTGCGCTTGGAATCGATGTGGTCAATCATCAGCCGGGCCATCTTCTCGGGATCCGGTTCAAAGGCCCAGCGGCCGCCGTAGATGGCGCCCATGCCCTCGAAGAGCCAGCGGGTCACCTCCTCGCTGCCCAACGTCGGCCAACTGACGCCGAAGACGGTGTACACCCCCGAGGCGACGAAATACTGCCCGATGGCGATGGCCTTCTCGCTCATCCACTCCGGGGCGGCCCCGGCTACCGGCAGGTCAGACAGGTCGTCGCCCAAGCCGCCTTCCTTGACCATGGCCGTGGCGGCCATGAGAATGCGGGAGTTGTCGACGCAGGCGCCCATGTGCAGCACGGGCGGAATCCCCACCGCTTCGCACACCTCGGCCAAGCCCGGGCCGGCGTGCAGATGGGCCGCTTCCGGCGTCATCAGGCCCAGCTTGGCGCAGGCCATCGCCGCACACCCGGTCTGAATCACCAGGACATCGTTCTTGATCAGTTCACGCACCAGTTTGGCATGGGCGTCATCGTGCTTGACCCGCGGGTTGCTGCAGCCGACGACCCCGGCCACGCCGCGAATGCGGCCGTTGATGATGTTCTCGTTCAAGGGACGGTACGAGGCGCGGAACAGACCGCCCAGCAGGTAGTTGATCGTCTCGTGGGAGAACCCGGCGACCAGGTCCATGCTGTGCTGCGGAATGTTGACCAGGGCCTTCTGGCGCATGGGGTACCGATTGATAGCCCGGCGCACGATCTCGCGCGCGGCCTCCAGCGGTTTGGACTCGTCGAAGTCAATGTGCACCGCGCCGGCGATTTTGGCGCGACTGGAGGTGGTGACAATCTCGGTATGGTAGCATTCGGCCACTTTGGGCAGCGACTGCATGACGCACTGCACGTCGACGACCATGGACTCCACGGCACCGGAAACGACGGCCAGTTCCTGCTGCAGCATGTTGCCGGCCAGGGGCACGCCGTGCCGCATGAGCACTTCGTTGGCCGAGCAGCAGATGCCGCCCAGATTGATGCCGCCCTCGGCGCCTTTGGCCTTGGCCAGCGCGATCAGTTCCGGATCTTGGCAGGCGACCACCAGCATTTCCGGCAGCAGCGGTTCATGGCCGTGGACGATGATGTTCACCGTGTCCGGCCGCAGCACGCCCAGGTTCACCTTGCCCCTGACCGGTACCGGCGTGCCCAGCATGATGTCCTGCAACTCGGTGGCCAGCATGGACCCACCCCACCCATCGGCCAGGGCCGTCCGCGTGCCCTGCTGGAACAGGTGCTCGTAATCCATGTCCACGCCCATGGTCGTACGGTGCATGGACTCGACCACCTCGCGGTCGATGCTGCGCGGCTCCACCTCCTGCTCTTTCCAAATCTGCTGGCGCTTCAGCGGCGCACGGTTCAGGAAACGCAGGGTGCCATGGGTCTTGCCGAACTCCTCGATCGCCGCCTCGCCCACGTCAATGGCAATGTCGCGAGCACTGCGCCCCTCAATGGCAATACCGAAATCCAGCGCCACCTGCAGCAGCTTCTGCTCGTCGACGATGGAGAAATTGCTGTCCTCTCCCTTGGCGGCCGCCAGGAAGGTGTGGGCCACGCTGCGGCCGTGGTCAGAGTGCGCGGCGGTGCCGCCGGCGATCATGCGCACGAAATTGCGCGCCGCGATCGTCTCGATGGTGGCGCCGCACACGCCGCGACGTTCGTCCCGCTGCTGCGCGGTCTCGCTGCGGTTCTTCGCCGACGGGAGTCGGCAGGGCCCCATGGCGCACATCTTGCAGCAGCTGCCTTCGCCGCCGATCGGGCAGGGTTTCATGGACGCCGCCCGGCCAAAGGCAGTGCCGACACCGTCGTTCTCTGCCTTGTCCAGCATCTCGATGGTCGCGTAGTCGATGCTTCGTTCGTTGCTGGCCATGATCCGGCCCTCTCTCTGCTTGGGGTTAGCGGGTCAGGTCGGCGATGGCGGTGCGCACGCGCGCGACCGCCTCAGGGTGGCGCATGACCAGCACGTCGGCCCCGGCCAACAGCAGCGACATGGCGGTGACCGCCTCCATGAGCACGCCGCGCTTGCGAGCGTCTCCCAGTTTGGGATCCTCGGCCTCGGGCGTCTTCACTTCCTTTACCTTCCACACCTCTTTGGCCAGGTTGCACAGAATGGGGAACTGCAGGCGCTCGTCCTGCTGGGCCAACGCCGCCATGCGGCCCCGTTCCATGACCGAGTAGGTGTACTCCAACCCATAGCCCAGGCCGCCGACCGTGGGGTCGACGATGATCTGGCCATCGGGCACCCCTAGGTCAGCCAGCAGAATGTTGAGTTGCTTGCACAGGTTGATGTCGATGGGCGAGGACGCCGCGACCGTGTGCTTGTAGGCGATCGCCGCGGCGCCGATCTGCTTGTAGTTGCCTTCGGAGACCGGCCCGAGGATCAGGTGACGGCCCTCGCAGGCCTCGGCCACCTGGCGCAGTACCTCGGCGTCCTTCTCGTCGTTGGCGCAGCCCCAGACGATGAGCGGCACGTCCACGGCGGCGGCTACCTGCCGCACTACGGCGACGGCCTCGGTCGGACCACGATCCATGCCGTTGGGGTCGATACTGGCCAGCTGCAGACAGATCACCTCGGCCCCGAAATCATTCACGCAACGGGCCGCCCATGCGGCCGGATCGCCGGCGACATCGGCAAAGGGTTCCAGCGCCGCCGGCGCCCAGTCTTCGGGTTCACGGTCGTACACTTCCATGGCCAGGCGTGGCAGGTTGGGCATCTGGCCTTCGAACAGGTGGAACGGGTAGCTCGTCTCGCCACCCACCTGCACGGCCTTGGGGCCCTGGCCCAGCTGCAGCTGCTTGATCGCCCCCGAGTAGGTGGCTTTGGGTATTTCGAACGCCATATGCGGCCTCCTCCGCTCGCTTGCCTGTAGCTTCCGTACCTCATGATCCGGCGCCCGCCGGGACCTGATGCCCCGGCCCGTCGCCCTTACTGGTTGCCAGGACAATACCCAGGATGCGGCGCCCGGCCGGTCCCGCGCACGTCCTCGCCTCGCCGTGGGGTCAACCGGCACGCCTCAAGCCGGTTTGCGCCGCTTCTCGCTGCCGTACCATTCCTGGTTGAACCAGTACCGCTCACCGGTTCGCAGGTAGCGCAGCATTTCGTCACGGGTTGCCAGCTTGCCCCGCCAGTTGTACGACCCGTTTGGCTTGCCCGGCTCGTAGGTTTCCTCGCCCACCGGCTGCTGTTCGTCTGCCATGTCGTCTCGTCTCCTCGGTTCGGCCGCCACGCCCGGGCGGCTTCGGTCATCAAGTTCATGCCGGCTGTCGGCGGTTTCAGGTCGGGGCGCCGAATTCCCGGTCCAGACGCTCGCGGAGGTGCGCTATCTCTGCCCCCACCGATCCGCTCAGTAGGGCGTCGATGTTACCGCGGCCCTGGCCCCCGGTTACCACTTCGCTGCGGTACGGCACATAGGCCACCACGTCCATGTCGGGCAGGCCATTGCGGATGAACTGCCGGTCGGCGTCATCGCGCACCTTATTGGCCGCGACCCAGACGCGCTGCAGACCCAGATCGCCGGCCAGGCGGCGGACCCGCGCGGCGGTTTCCAGGCTGCGTCCGCCCGGTTCGACGACCACCAGCAACGCATCCACGGCCTGGGCCGTGCCGCGGGTCAGATGCTCGATGCCGGCCTCCATGTCCATGATGACGACGTCGTTACGGCCGAAAAGCAGGTGGGTCATGAGCGCGCGCAAGAAGGCACTCTCGGGGCACAGGCAACCGCTACCGCCCTGACGGCTGGCCCCCCCCATCACCAGCAGGCGCACGCCCAGATGCTCCGGGCAGAAGCGCTCGGGGATGTCGTCGACGCGCGGGTTGAGGCTGAAGTACGTCCCGCCAGCGCCGGACTGGGCACCCGTGCGTTCGGCAATGAGCTCCTGCATGGAGGTGATGGGCACGATGGCGTCGGGATCCGGGTACCCCAGGGTGGCAGCCAGGTTGGCGTCCGGGTCAGCGTCCAACGCCACCACGCGCACTCCGGCGCGAGCGTACAGGCGGGCCAGGCTGGCGGCCAGGGTGGTCTTGCCCACGCCACCTTTGCCGGTCACGGCGATCTTCATCGGGTGCCTCCTCCGGGTTGCCCCAGGCGGCTGACCGCCATCGCGGCCAGCACCACCATGTCTTCGGCCGGCAGATACCGGGTCACCGAAGCATCGAACAGAATGCCGCCATCAGCGGCGAACTCCTCGTCGGCCGCGTGCAAGACCAGCGCCAGGGGCACCCGCGGCAGGGCGGGCACAACCACCGAGGCATCGCCCCACTCGCCCGGTCTACCCCCCAGCGGCGCCGCCGCCGAAGCCAGCTCCGACTCGCGACCGCCAAAGGCCCGCACCAGTCGATCGACGCTGCGAGCCCGGAACTTGCCCAGGTACAACTCGCCGCCCGGCACTTCGCTGAAGCTGATCCAGCGATGCTCCAGCGGGCTGCCAGTGGCCAACTGCAGGTAATGCAGCACCAGGATGCAATCGGGCAGCGGTACCGGCTCTTCCTGGCCCACCAGGCTGACCTGATAGTCGGGCAGGCTCACACGGTAATCGCGCCCGAGCAGCGGCAGTTCAATGGTGCCAGTCTCGGGCCGCCAACGCGCGCCGGCGGCGGCACAGCGCGTCGCGGGGTCGGCGCTCTGCAGGGCCGTCACCGCCAAACCCGCGGCCGTGGACCAGGCTTCCCGCCAGCTATCCCGCGGCAACTGACTCATCGCCATCCACCTGGGGACGGGGCAGCAGGCCGCCCCGCTCGACGATTTCGGGCACTTTCTGCTCGGCCTCGATCGCCATGATATGCACCCCGGCCAGGCCGGGCATCTGCCTGAACTCCTCGATCTGCTCGACACAGATACGAAGCCCTTCTTCCGCCGGATCGCCGGCGCCCTCCATACGCTGGACCACCTCGTCCGGCACACGCAAGCCGGGCACCTGATCACGCATGTACCGGGCCATGCCAGCCGACTTGAGCGGCGTCACTCCGGCCATGATGAAAACCCGCTCGGGCAGGCCCAGGTCGCGCACCTGCTGCATCCAGACGCGGAAGCGCTCCATATCGAAAATGCACTGGGTCTGCACGAAATCAGCCCCCGCCCGCACCTTCTTGCCCAGCCGTACCGCGCGGAACGGAAAGGGATCACCAAAGGGGTTGGCCGCCGCGCCGATGAACATGCGGGGCTCGACCACCGGCGCCTTGGGGGTGTTGCGGATCTCCTCGCCGCACAGGAAGCGTTTCTCGTCGCGCATGTTCCTGACCATCTGGACCAGCTGCACGCTGTCGAGGTCGAAAACATTCTTGGCCGTGGGGTGGTTGCCGAAGCGCTGATGGTCGCCGGTCAGGCAGAGCAGATTGCGCAGGCCCAGGGCGTAGGCGCCCAGAATGTCGCTCTGCATGGCAATGCGATTGCGGTCCCGGCAGGTCATCTGGATCACCGGTTCCACGCCCTGCTGCAGCGCCAGCACCCCGCCGGCGATGCTGGACAGACGCACGATGGCGGTCTGGTTGTCGGTGATGTTGGCGGCGTCCACCCGGCCCTTGAGGTAGCTGCACTTCTTGACAATGGCCTTGACGTCGGCGCTCTTGGCCGGCCCCAGCTCTGCGGTGACGGCAAAGGCACCGGAGCGGAACACCCGCTCCAAATGGCTGCCTGACTTGAGTCCCTGGGTCGCCGCGCTCACGGTTGGCCTCCGGACGTCTCGATGGCCGCGGCATCGGCCCGCTTGGCGGTGCCCGGGCCGCCGTCCCGCCCCCGCGACCAGTCCTTGGGCGGGGTGATCTCCTCCAGGCGATCCAGGCGTCCCAACTGCGCCATGCGGTCGTAGATCTGCTGCCACGCACAGGGCACCTCGGCGTCGACCTCGCAGCTGCCGTCCTGCGAGCCGCCGCAGGGGCCATTGAGCAGCGACTTGGAGCAGCGCGCGATGGGGCAGATGCCTTCGGTGGCCGCCACGATGCATTCGCCACACCCGGCGCAGCGCTCGGACCACACGCCTTCGGCCAGGTTGGCACCATAGAACCTGGTATTGAGCGCCGGCAGCACTCGGATCGTCTTGAGCACCTCGGTGCTGTAGTTGACGCCCACGCCGCAGCCCATGGACAGGATGGCATCGCACCCTTCGGCCTGCTGGCGCAGTTGCTCGACGTACTCACGGTCGCACTGGCGCTGGATGGTGGCCTCCAGCACCTCCAGTTCGCGTCCCTGCATGGCGGCCCGCAGACGCAGCAGCGAAGCGAGCACACCCACCTCCTTCTCGCCGCCAGCCATACAGACGGTCACACAGGTGCCGCACCCGGCCACCAGCACCTTGCGGCAGCCTTCCAGTTCCCGCTCGATCTCGTCGAGAGGTTTTCGCTCAGCTACGATCATGGGCCGATCTCCGCGCCTGGACCGCGAGGGGAGGGGTGGGTTATTCAGGCCGCCTGGTGGAAGGCTTTGGCCGACCGGATGGTGTTGTACAGCAGCATGGTGATGGTCATGGGGCCAACGCCGCCGGGTACCGGCGAGATGGCGCTGGCCTTGGCGCTGACCCCGGCATAGTCGACGTCGCCGACCAGCCGGAAGCCGCTCTTGCGGCTGGCGTCCGGAACCCGGTTGACACCCACGTCGACGACCACGGCGCCCTCGCGCACCATGTCGGCCGTGACCGTGTTGGGGCGGCCCGCCGCCACGATGAGAATGTCCGCCTGCCGGGTGAAGTACCCCATATCGGGCGTGCCCGTGTGGCAAATGGTCACCGTGGCATTGGCCCCCGGTTGCTTTTGAAACAGGATGTTGGCCACGGGCTTGCCGACGATGTTGCTGCGGCCCACGACGACCACGTGACGACCCTCGATCGGCACGCCGCTCCGCAGCAGCAACTGCTGCACGCCGTGAGGCGTGCAGGGCAGGAAGCACTCCTGACCGATGAGCATCTTGCCCAGGTTCACCGGGTGGAAGCCGTCGACATCCTTGCTGGGGTCAATGGCGAGCAGGACGCGACTCTCATCGATCTGCCGGGGCAGCGGCAACTGGATCAGGATGCCGTGGATCGCCGGGTCGGCATTGAGCTGCCCGATGAGGGCCAGCAGGGCCGCCTCGCTGAGGTCGGCATCGAACTTGTGCGGCACCGAGCGGATGCCGACTTCGGCGCAGGCCTTCTCTTTGCCGGTGACGTAGGAAATGGAGGCCGGGTTGTCGCCCACCAGGACCACGGCCAGCCCCGGTACCACGCCACTGTCGGCCTGCAGCCGCGCCACCTCTTCCTTCATCTCGCGCCGCATCTGCCGGGCTACGTCGTCACCACTGAGGATCTGAGCTGCCATGCTCTGATTTCCTTCTTGTTGGCGTTGTGCGGTCGGGAGGCTAGGCCGCGGCGCCCACCTGGGCGGTCTGGGCGATCTGCTTCACGGCCGCGTCGAGCTGCGTACCGTGCACCTTGACCGGCGAGGGCCCCAGGCGACGTACGCGGCTGGTCATCTCTTCCACGGCGGCGGCGAACTTGGCGCCTTCGCCCGCCGACATGTTGAACATCTCCAGGCGCTCGCCGTCAATGCCGACCTCGTCGAGCAGGCCCTTGGCGTAGAGCACGCGCTTCCTGGCCCGCAGGTTGCCCTGCAGGAAGTGACAGTTGCCTTCCATGCACCCGGCGACAAAGACGCCGTCAGCGCCCCCCTCAAAGGCTCTGAGGAAGAACAGCGGGTCGGTCTTGCCGGTGCACAGCAGGCGGATCACCCGCACATTGGGCGGGTACTGCAGGCGCATGGAACCAGCCAGGTCAGCGGCGGCATAGGCGCAGAACTGGCAGCAGAAGGCAATGATCCGCGGTTCGAACGCCGCGTTCGCCGCAGCCTCGGCAGGTGTGTCGCTCATAGATAGCTCCCAGGGACACGTTCGCGGGTCATGGCAGGACCGGCAGTTCGGGGCCCGCCACCATGGCGAGTACCTGGTGGTCTTTGAAGTGCCCCAGCTCGATGGCTTTGGCCGGACACGCGGCCGCGCAGGTGCCGCACCCCTGGCACATGGTGGCTTCGATGTGCGCGACGCCGTCGCGAATGATGGGGACATCGAACGGGCAGGCGCGAACGCAGGTCAGGCAGGCCGCGCACGACTCCTGCTTGACCCGGGCCACGGTTCCCGGGATGGACAGGTGGTCTTTTCCCAGTATGGTAGCCGCCCGGGCCGCCGCGCCACGGGCCTGGGTGATGGTTTCGGCCACGGTCTTGGGCGAATGAGCTAACCCGCAGAGGAACATGCCCTCATTGGCAAAGTCCACCGGGCGGAGCTTCAGGTGCGCCTCGAGGAAGGTGCCATCGGCCGTGGACGGCACCTTGAGCAGCGTACCCAGGTCGCGGCTGTCCGGTTGGGCGCGGACCGCGGCACTGAGGACGACCCAGTCCGGGTGCAACTGTAACTCGCCCCGCAGCACCGGGTCGTACCCGGTCACCTGCAGGCGGCCGTCGCGGACCGTGACCACCGGGGGATTGGTCGGCTCGTAGCGGACGAAGAGCACACCGGCTTCGCGGGCCTGCCGGTAGTAGTCTTCGGTAATCCCGTACGTGCGCATGTCGCGGTAGAAGACGCAGACCCGGCTGGCCGGGTTCTGCTCCTTGAGCTTGAGCGCGTTCTTCACCGCCTGCCCGCAACAGATGCGGCTGCAGCTGGGGTGATCGGCATCACGCGAGCCGACGCACTGGATCATGACCACCTCGCGCGGCTCGGCGGCCGGCGTCTGCGGTTGGGCCAGGCGCTGCTCAAGTTCCGACTGGGTCAAAACGCGCGGGTCTTCGCCGTACAGGTACTGCGTGGGCTGGTACTCCACTCCCCCGGTGGCGACAATGACCACGCCATGGTCGATCTCGACCTCCTCGCGGCCGGCCAGCACCCGGGTGTGAAAACTGCCCACGTGGCCGGAGAACCCGATGATATCGGCCTCCAGATAGACCTGGATGCGCCGCTCGGCCGCGATCTGCGCCAGGAGTTCCTCCAGCTGCGCGGCCGGATTCTCGCCGCCCAACAGATAGTGAAGCTGCCGCAAGCGGCCGCCCAACTGCGTCTGCCGTTCGACCAGGGCCACGGCAAACCCCTGGCGGGCCAGGGACAGGGACGCCGTCATGCCGGCCAGGCCGCCGCCGATCACCAGGGCCTGGCGCTGGACAGCGAAGCTCATGTCGTGCAGCGGTTCCAGCGATGCCGCCCGGGCGACGGCCATGCGCACCAGGTCCTCGGCTTTGCGCGTGGCCCGGTCCGGGACAGCGGCGTGGACCCACGAACACTGGTCGCGAATGTTGGTCATCTCGAACAGGTACGGATTGAGGCCCGCCTGCCGCATGGCGTCGCGGAACAAGGGTTCGTGGGTGCGCGGCGTGCAGGAGGCGATGACCATCCGGTTCAACCCGTGCTCCTGCAGGGAGGCAATGATGTGCCGCTGAGCGTCGGTGGAGCAGGTGTACAGATTGTGTTCAGCGTGGGCTACATGGGGCAGCGTCCGGGCGTAAGCCACCGCCTCTTCGACACCCACGGTGCGGGCAATATTGGTACCGCAGTGGCAGACGAACACACCGATCCGGGGTTCCTCGCCGCGGACATCCCGTTCAGGCGGATAGACCTGTTCGTGCACCAGCGTGCCTCGGACCGGCGCCAGCAGTTGGCTGGCCAGGGCGGCCGCACTGCTAGCGCTAGTGACCGCCTCGGGGATGTCCAACGGCCCCTCGAAGGCGCCGCAGACAAAGACCCCGGGGCGGGAGGTTTGGTTGGGCGCGAAGGTACCCGTGCGGGCGAAACCATAGGGAGTGACTTCGACACCCAGACGCTGGGCCATCTGCCGCGTCTGGGCCGAAGCCGTCACCCCCACCGAGAGGACCACCAGGTCGAACTCCTCCTCGGTGACCGTGCCATCTTCTTGGGCGTACTGGAGCAACAGGTTGCGGCTCTGCTGCAACTCCTTGACGGTGGACACCATACTCTTGACGTAGCGGATCCCGGCGGTAGCCCTGGCGTTCTCGTAGTACCGCTCGAAACCTTTGCCGAAAGCCCGGATATCATTGTAGAAGATGGTTGCCTGCAGGCCCGGCTCGTGGTCGCGGGCCATGATGGCTTCTTTGGTGGCGTACATGCAGCAGACTGAGGAGCAGTACCCGTTGCCGCAGGCCTGGTCGCGGGAACCCACGCACTGAATCCAGGCCACGCGGCGTGGGTGAGCGCCGTCCGAGGGCCGTCGGACCTCGCCCAGGTACGGGCCCGAGGCGCTGAGCACGCGCTCGAACTCCATGGCGGTCACGACATTGGCGAAGCGACCGTAGCCGTATTCGCTGCGCCGGGACGGATCGAAGGGCTCAAAGCCCGGCGCCATGACCACGGCGCCCACCTGCAGCGACAGCACCTCCTCACGCATCTCGTGATCGATGGCTTTGGCCTGACAGGCCCCCACGCACTGCAGGCACTCGGAGCAGATGCCGCAGTTCAGGCAGCGGCTGGCCTCGGCTACCGCCTGCTCTTCGGTCAGTCCCAGTTCGATCTCGACGAAGGACTCGCGGCGCGTGGCTGCGTCCAGGCGCGCGGCACGCTGACGGGCCTGGGGGGCGAATCGTCCGGACGGACGGCCGGCTGGCGTCGGCGCCGCTGCCTCGCGGCCCTGGCGCAGGTCCCGGCCCTCCAGGTAACGGCGGACAGACTCGGCCGCCTCGTGCCCGTGCGCCACCGCCTGCACGGCCGATGCCGGCCCCAGCACCGCATCGCCACCGGCGAACAGCCAGGGAGCAGGGCTCTGGAGGGTCACCGGGTCCACGTCGAGGGTGCGCCGTGGCCCCACCTGGATCGGCGCGGCATCACCCAGAAAATCCAGGTCCAATTCCTGGCCAATGGCAACGATGACGGTGTCGGCAGCCAGGACCGTCTCGGTCCCCGGCACCAGCACCGGGGCGAAACGACCGCTGTCGTCAAACACCCGCGAACAATCGAGGGTTTCCAGGCCGCTCACCCGCCCCGTGCCAACGAAACGGTTCGGACCCCGGGAGCAATGCAGCACGATGCGCTCCTCAAGGGCATCCTCGATCTCCCATTCGTGCGCCGGCATCTCCTGCCGTGACTCGAGGCAGACCAGATGCACCTCTTCCGCGCCCAGGCGCAGCGCCGTCTGCGCCACATCCACCGCCACGTTGCCGCCGCCCACCACCAGCACGCGCCGACCGAGTTGCACCTCTTCGCCCAGATTGGCGGCCCGCAGGAACTCGACGCCGTACAGAATGCCCCCCAGATCGGTGCCTTCCAGCCGCAGGCGGCGGCTACGCTGGGCGCCCACGGCCAGGAAGACGGCCTCGTACCCCTGACGTCGCAGATCGTCCAGGGTCAAGTCAGGGCCGATGGGGCTGTTCAGCTTGAGCTCGATACCGGCAGCGACCAGGCCATCTACCTCATCCCACAGCACGTCTTTGGGCAGGCGGTACGCGGGGATGCCCATGGCCAACATGCCGCCCGGCACCGGGCCTGCCTCGAAGACCGTGACGCGGTGGCCAGTGCGGGCCAGGTCGTGCGCGGCCGTCAATCCAGCCGGCCCGGCCCCCACCACCGCCACCTTGGGACCCGTCAACGTGGCCGCGTCGACGCGCGGCCAGGCGACGCCCTCACGCCGCCGGCGGTCGCGCTCGTGGTCCGCAGCAAAGCGTTTGAGCGCGTTCACCGACACGCCTTCGTCGAGTTCGCGCCGGTTGCACTTGGACTCGCAGGGGTGGTGGCAGACGCGCCCGCAGACCGACGGCAACGGATGGCGCTGGCGGATCAGGTCCACCGCCTCGCGGTACTTGCGCTGCCCGATCAGGGCCACATAGCCCTGAACGTTGACGTGGGCTGGGCAGGTGGCCCGGCATGGGGGCGGCGCGCCCTTGTCGATGGTGTATACGTTGGGGATGGTCTGCGGGTAGAGCTTGTGGATGACCTTGCGCGGCCCCAGACTGCCATTGAACTCGTCGGGCAGCTGCACCGGACAGACGGCCTGACAGTCGCCGCAGGCGTTGCACTTGTCCGCCTGCACAAACGTCGGGTGTTTGAGCACCGACAGGTTGAAGGAGCCGGCCTGGCCTTCGGCCGACAGCACCTCGGCGTGGGTGATGATCTCGATATTGGCGTGCTTGGCGCACTCGACTAGCCGCGGCGAGATGGTGCACATGGCGCAGTCATTGGTCGGGAAGGTCTTGTCCAACTGCGCCATGCGGCCACCGATGCCGCTCTGCCGTTCAAGCAGGTACACCCGGTAACCGGCTTCGGCCAGGTCGAGCGAAGCCTGCATACCGGCAATACCCCCACCGACCACGGCCACGGCGCCGGTCATGGGGCTGCGGTCCTGACCTTCGTCCATATTCGCGCTATCCCTTTGCATGGCAGTACCGCCGTCGACACCAGCGCCCGGGTTCACGCCAGACCTCGCGCGGTCAGCAGGCCGACCGGGTCGGTCAGGTGACGGCGCCACCAGCCGCGGGCGCCCGGCAGATCCAGGGCCAGAGCCAGCAGTTCGGTAACGTAGAAAACCGGGATGCCCGCCTGGTCACCGCCGGCGACGCTGGTCTGGCGCTGCCGTGCATCCAGGTTGGCCTGGCACATGCTGCAGGCCACGACGACGCAGTCGGCACCGGCTTCCTGAGCCATGCGCAGCAGTCGGTCCACCAGGCGCACGACGACATCGCTGCGCGTCAACGTCAGACTGGCGCCGCAGCAGTCAGTCTTGAACGACCACGGCATGACGACGGCACCGGCCGCCGCCAGCAGCTGGTCCATGGACTGGGGGTCCTCGTAGTCGGCCGCCCCGGTCAGGCGCGGCGGTCGTGAGGTCAGACAGCCGTAGTAGCAGACGGTCCGCAGGCCCGTCAGGGGGCGCCGTATCTGTGCCGCCAGGCGCAGCAGCACGTCGGCGTCGGCCAGCACATCCAGGACGTGGCTGATCCGGTTCGGAATGGTCGGCACCTCGCCCTCGCCGGTGGCAGCGGCCGCCCGCAGGTCCGCCTCAGCAGCCTTGGAGCGGCCGTAGCAGGCGGCGCAGGGGATCATCAGGCCGAGCCCCGTGCGGCCGGCCAGCGCGAGGTTGCGCTGCGGCAGCAGCCGGGCCAGCTGGTGGTTGACGCTATGGGCCGAGGTGGACCCGCAGCAGTTCCAGTCGGCCAGTTCGTGCAGCGAGATACCCAGCGCCGCGCATACAGCGCGCGTTGACTCGTCGTACTCGCGCGCGGTCGAGTGCAGCGAGCAGCCAGGGAAATAGGACCACTCGCTCGGTGCCGCGCTGGTGTCAGGGGTCAGCGGCTTCAGGCTGGACACGGTCAATCCTCGCTGCGACGGAAGATTTCCTTGATTTCCTGCTGGCCACGAATGCGCTCGGGCAGCAACCGGAGTTTGCCGCGGCGGAACATTTCCCACCCCAGTTCGGCGTCTTCGAGCCAGGGCCGGTGATCGCGGGTCCGCATGCGGAACTCGGCCAGCATCCCGGCCTCGAACACGCGTCCCCGCTTGGCCACCGAGCCGAGGAAGGCGTCGTGGAATGCCACCACGTCTTCCTCGGCCACGGCGACCCCGGCGCGCACCGCCAGCTGGCGCAACACATCCATCAACCCGGCGATGTCGACCTCGTTGGGGCAGCGGGTCGTGCACGTCTGGCACGAGGCGCACAGCCACAGGGTAGAACTGCCCAACGCCTGCTCCTTGCACCCCATCTGCACCAGGCGCAGGATCTGGTTGGGCAGAAAGTCCATGGCGAAAGTCACCGGACAGCCACTGGAGCACTTGCCGCAGTGGAAGCAGGACGAAATGGACTGCCCGAACGCGGCCTCAACCTCGGCGAGGAAGTCGCCGCTCGGGTTCGTGGGTCCGGACACCGGCGCCATGGTATACCTGCCTGGGTTCAGGAAAGGCCGACGACCTTACCCGTCTCCAGGTCAAGGTCGATCTTGGTGTAGGCCGGCACGGACGGGAGTCCGGGCATGGTGCGCATCTCGCCGCAGAGCGGGTACAGGAAGCCGGCGCCCACCGAAGCCCGAATGTCGCGGATCGGCAGAGTGAAGCCGCGCGGCGCGCCTTTGCGCAGCGGATCGTGGGACAGGGACAGGTGGGTCTTGGCCATGCAGATCGGCAGGCGGTCATATCCGAGCGCCGTGTACAGCGCCACCTTCTCCTCCGCTGCCGGCAGGTAGTCGACGCCGCTGGCACCGTACACCTGCGTGGCGATGGTCTCGATCTTCTGCTTGATCGGCATGTCCAGGGGATAGAGGAAGCGGAAGTCGCCCGGCTTGTCGCAGGCGGCGGCCACGGCCTCAGCCAGCTCGGCGCCGCCAGCGCCGCCTTTGGCCCACACCTCGCTGGTGAAGGCGCCCTCGGCCCCGGCCCGCACGGCGGCGGCTTTGATCAGTTCGATCTCGGCATCGGCGTCGGTGGTGAAGCGATTGATGGCTACCACGGCCGGAATGCCGTACAGCTTGGCAATGCGGATGCAAGCTTCAAGGTTGCACAGGCCCTTCTCCAGCAGTCCGAGGTTCTCTTTCTGGTACGCCTGCGGCAGAGGCCGGCCGGGAACGACGCGGGGGCCGCCACCGTGCATCTTGAGGGCCCGCACCGTGGCGACAATGACGACGCAGTTGGGCACCAGGCCCGAGTAACGGCACTTGATGTTCATGAACTTCTCCATGCCGCAGTCGGCCCCGAAGCCACTCTCGGTGACGACATAGCCGTCGGACATCATTTTGAGCCCGATCTGGTCGGCCAGGATGGAGTTGTTGCCGTGGGCGATGTTGGCGAAGGGCCCGGCGTGCACAAAGGCCGGCGTGTTCTCCACCGTCTGCATGAGGTTGGGCATGATGGCGTCCTTCATCAGGACCGTCATCGCACCCGCGACGCCCAGGTCTTCGGTGGTGACCGGGCGGCCGCTGCGGCTCATGCCGACGACAATCCGGCCGAGCCGCTGCCGCAGATCCCGCAGGTCCGTGGCCAGGGCCAGGATGGCCATTACCTCCGACGCCACCGCAATGTCGAAACCGGTCTGCCGAGGCCGGCCGTCGTCGCGCGAGCCCAGGCCCGCGACGACGTTGCGCAGCGACCGATCGCTGACGTCCAGGACGCGGTTCCAGGTCAGCGAGTAGGGATCAATGTCCAGTCGCGACAGACCGAGTTTGGCCAGTTTCTCGTCGCTGGCGCCTTCCTCGTGGAACATGCGATTGTCGATGGCCGCCGACGCCAGGTTGTGCGCAGCCGTCACCGCGTGAATGTCACCGGTCAGGTGCAGATTGAAGTCTTCCATCGGCACCACCTGCGAGTAGCCGCCGCCGGCAGCGCCGCCCTTGATGCCGAAGGTGGGCCCCTGCGAAGGCTGGCGGATACAGGTGAGGACCTTCTTGCCGATGTGATGCAGACCCAGCGACACGCCGATGGTGGTTACTGTTTTGCCTTCGCCCAGTGGCGTGGGGGTGATGGCGGTGACGTCGACGTACTTGCCGTTGGGCCGGTCGGCCAGGCGCCCGAGCACATCCAGGTGCACTTTGGCCTTGTACTGGCCGTACAGGTCCAGGTCTTCTTCGCCCAATCCCAGGTCCCGGGCGATGGCCAGAATGGGCTTCAACCGAGCTTCCTGGGCGATTTCGAGATCACTCTTCATCGGGGTCCCTTCTCCTTTGTGACGGGCGCGCCGGTAGCGGACCGGGGGCGCCCCGCAACCGCCGTGTTCAGCGCGTTTTCAGGTAACTGCAACCGATGGCCAACGCCCGCATCGGGCACGCTTCGGTATAATAAGCGTTGCAGCGGTTGCAGTTTCCCCGCGTGTTCTCCCCCTTGAGGATCTGGTACGACACGTGGGCAAGAGCGGTCGTCAACTGCTCCAGGTCCGCCGGGCTGAGCTCGCCGACAGCCTGTTGGAGCTTGGCTTCCTTGGCCTTTTCGTAGCGTCGAATGAGGGCCCGACCTTCTTCGGTCAGTGACAGCGACAGGGACCGCCGATCCGTCTCGAGCACCTCGCGGTTGACCAGTTTGAGCCGAACCAGTTTGTCCACATTCTTGGAGGCCGCCGGTTGGCTGACGCCGAGAAGGTCCGCCATGTCGCCCACGTGGTGCGTGCCCCGGTGATCAATCAGGCGCAGGAGATTGACCTGTTGAATGGTCAGCGGCAGCGGGGTAGCCTGGCGGAGGCAGCGCTCCTCCAGCGATCCGTGGACCACCGAGGCGAACAGATGGCTGTAGTGCAGCAGCCGCTGGAACGGGCTGGAGCCGGCGGCAGCCTCGGTCTGGGATGGCGGCATGGATTCCTCCTGCCCAGGGACGCGGTCCGGACGCGGATCGCCGATACATTACGCCGCGAATATATAACTCGAGTAACGATTTTCAATAAAGCCAGGGCTCGGACAGTCAAACTTGTCCTCGACTTACAGCAATCGAAGTCGCCCGATCGTGCTTGTTTGGATATTGAGATCGCTTTGTCATTTGCTTGCCTTTGTATTTGTTTTAAAATCACTTACGGATCCGACAGAACCAACCTATGCGACGCAGTTGGCAATTCGTGATGTTTGTCACAATTTGCGTAAATCTATAGTTGTGTTTTTTTTCACAAGCCTCTTGTCGGGACGCGTAGAGCCAGGCTTTCCGAGCCATCGGCCGCGCGTCGAACTCGTCTCCAGCAACACATCGACGCCATGGATGCCGATACGCCGTTGATCGTCAGCGTTCTTGCCGGCGGCCGCAGTCGCCGGATGGGGCGCGACAAGACCCGCCTGGCTCTGGGTGGGGTGACGCTGATCGAACGGGTACTGGCCGCGGCAGCTCCGCTGGGTTGGCCGCGGCAGGTCCTGGCCAACCAGCCGGAGTTGCTTGCCGACCTGGGGATTCCCGTACACGCCGACCTGCGCCCGGGCCTGGGCCCGCTGGGCGGCTTGCACACGGCCCTGACATTGGCAGCCCCGGCGGCCGTGCTGCTGCTGGCGGGCGACCTGCCCTTCCTGACCCCGGCGTTTCTCGCCTTCCTGGTGCAATTGCGGGGCGGCTGGCCGGCCGTGGTACCACAGGGACCACGGGGACTGCAACCGCTGTGCGCCATCTACGGTCCCGAGTGCCTGCCGGTGGTGACCACGGCTTTGGACCGCGGCGACCTGCGGGCGCAGAGCCTGGCCGAACAGCTGCAGCCACGCCTGGTTGCCAGCCAGGAATGGCGGCCGTACGACCCGGAAGGACGACTGCTGGACAACCTCAACACGCCGGAGGATTATCAGGCTGCCTTGGGCCGCCTGGATGAGCCTCGATCGGAGTGACGCGGGCGGGCCCGGCGCCCGGTCAGCCGCCTGACGGGTTTCGGGACAGCGATGTCCCACGGCGAAGAAAGGAGGTGGGACCCCGCTGTCCCAGGACCGCCGCACACCGTTGCGCCTTGCCGCCCGAGCAGCGCGCCGGCCTGCCGCCAGGGCGCTTGACAGCGGTGAGCTGGCAGGCGCACGGCCAACGGATGGTTCCGGTAGGCGCTCTTGACGCTGTGGCACACGGCTTGCATTGTTCTCGACCGTATGCCCCGGCGTGGCCCGGTTCGCGTCCGGACACATGGTACGCCATTCACTACCCAACCCCCGAAGGAGCTGCGCGATGGCAGATCTGCAGGCGATCGCCGAGAACATCATCAAGGGTCAGGCGCCCAAGGTCAAAGAATTGGTGTCGCAGGCTCTGCAGGAATCCGTGCCGGTTCGCGACATTCTGCACAAGGGCCTGATCGCCGGCATGAACGTCGTCGGCGAGAAGTTCAAGAACAACGAATTCTATGTCCCCGAAGTCCTGATCGCCGCCCGGGCCATGAAACAGGGGATGGAACTGATTCGCCCGCGCCTGATCGAAGAGAAGGTGGAACCGGTGGGTAAGGCTGCCATCGGCACGGTCAAGGGCGACCTGCATGACATTGGCAAGAACCTGGTGGCGATGATGCTCGAAGGGGCCGGTTTCGAGGTCATCGACCTCGGTATCGACGTCCCGCCGGAGAAGTTCATCGGCGCCGTCAAGGAACAGGGCGCCCAGGTCATCTGCATGTCCGCCCTGCTGACCACCACCATGCCCTCGATGCAGACCACCATCGAAGCGGTCAAAGAGGCTGGTTTGAGCGGCAAAGTGGGCGTTATGATCGGCGGCGCGCCGGTTACCCAAGCCTATGCCGACCAGATCGGTGCCAGCGGCTACGCTCCCGACGCCGCCAGTGCCGCCGAGAAGGCGAAGGAACTGATCGAGAAGATGAAGGCTGCCTGAGGCATCGCCCGCCTTCAGCACCGCCCTGCAACGAGGGAGCCTGTCCGGTCAACGGTCATGGACCCCAGGTCCGACCGACGGTCCGGGCGGGCTCCCATGCATGAAACGGGCAACCTGTGGTTGCTGTCTCACCTCATATGCCCCGGAACGCGGCGGCGAGCCCCACGGGGTCTGTGTGGTGACCTGGCAGCGCCAGCCGCCCCTTCGCCCTCCATGGCGGTTGGCACCCGAGTGCAACCATCCCCCCGGCCTGAACTCATCGACCCCTGTGTACCTGCCACCGGGCGCCTGTGCTGCCTGGTGTCGCGCCAGCCGTCAGTCCGGGGAGAACGTCGAGGGTGACCCCTGCCGCCGCCCGGCCACGCCCTGCGGGCCGATCTGCCCGTCGGCTTCGACCGCACCCGTTAACCGCCCCTGCCGACGGCGGTAAAGGATACCGATGGTTCCATCGACCTGTCAGTTGACCGTGTTGCCGGACGGCCAAACCGGCGAGGTACGCACTGGCGCGACGGTGCGCGATGCGCTGGCGCAGTTGGGCGTTGACGTCATCGCCCCGTGCGGCGGCGAGGGCACCTGCGGCAAGTGCCGCGTGCAGGCTACCGGCGACCTGGCGCCACCGACGCGCGAGGAAGTAGCCCTATTCACTTCGGCGCAGCTGGCGTCGGGCCTGCGACTGGCCTGCCAGGCGCAGATCCAAGGCCGCGTCGAGGTGACCGTGCCTGCCAGTTCGCGACCGGCCGCAATGCGCATTGTGCTGGAAGGCACGGCGCGCGACGTGCCCGTGGCGCCGGCGGTGACCAAGAAGGCGGTGTCAATGCCGCCGCAGACGCTCGCCGAACCGTACGCCCGGGTCGAACACCTGCGTCGCTGCGGCGAGCTGGACCCGCATCTGCACGCCGGGCTGGGCCTGCTGCAGCGCCTCCCGGCCATCTTCGACGCGGCTGGCGGCCAGGTGACCGCGGTCATGCGCGACCAAGTGCTGCTCGACGTGGAACCGGGCGACACCAGCGGCCAATGCCTGGGCGTGGCCCTCGACCTGGGCACCACCACGGTGGTGGCCAGTCTGGTCGACCTGAACAGCGGCCGCGAACTGGCCCACGCCGCCACCGTCAATCAGCAGGTGCGTTTCGGCCACGACGTGGTGGCCCGCATCAACGCCACGCTCGAGGCGGGCGACGGTCTGGCGCGGGTGCGGGATGCCGCCCGTCAGAGCCTGGCCCAGGTGGTCGCCGAAGTGGTGGCCAAAGCCGGCGTCGCAGCGAGCGACGTATACGAGGCCGTGCTGGTCGGCAATGCCACCATGCTGCACCTGGCCCTGGGCATCTCGCCCGCGTCCCTGGGTCACCTGCCTTATATCGCCACGGTAGGCGATCCAGTGGTAGCGCCGGCAGCCGAACTGGGGCTGGCACTGCACCCGGCCGCCTGTTTGTACGCGCTGCCCAACATCGCCGGTTTCGTGGGTGCCGACACCGTGGGCGCCATTCTGGCGGCCGGCCTGGACGAGGACGACGGACGCGTCAGGGTACTAGCCGACATTGGTACCAACTGCGAGATCGCCCTGCGGCTGGGGCCTCGCCTGCTGGTGACGTCCACGCCGGCCGGCCCCGCCTTCGAGGGAGCCCGCATCGCCTGCGGCATGTATGCTGCGCCGGGCGCCATCGAGAAGGTGCGCATCGAGGGACAGGTGCGCTGCCGGACCATCGCCGGCGAGCCCGCCCGCGGCCTGTGCGGTTCGGGTCTGGTAGACGCCACCGCCGAGTTGCTGCGCCTGGGCATCGTCGACATGACTGGGCGGCTGGTGGACACCGACGAGCTAGACAGCGCGCTGCCGGCGGCCGTGAGCGAACGCCTGGTGGCGCGCGACGACGGCAACGCCTTTCACCTGACGCCGCCGGGTGCCGGGCAGCCTGTTTTCCTGAGCCAACGGGACGTCCGTGAGCTGCAGCTGGCCAAGGCCGCCATTCGTACGGGCATCGACCTGCTGCTGGAGCACGCCGGCGTACGCCCTGAAGCAGTTGACGAGCTGTGCTTGGCCGGCGGCTTCGGCTCGTACATCGACAAGACCCACGCCATGCGCCTGGGGCTTATCCCGACTTTGCCGAGCGATCGGCTCAGCTACATCGGCAACGGCGCCCTGGTGGGGGCCCGGCTGGCATTGGTGTCAGGAGCCATGCGGCAGCGGGGCAACCAGGTCGCTCGCCAAGCCGAGCACCTGCAGTTGGCGCATACACCGGATTTCCAGCAGCGCTTCTCCGAGGCCATGCTGTTCGAGTAACCGCACTGGCGCTGCCCGCCGCCTGGCCACGGGCGCGGGCAGCCACCGAGAAAGACCCCTGAGGAGGAACGTTCCCCATGTCCCTGATCCGCATTGGCGAAAGCCTGCACTGCCACATCCCGACGGTCCAGAAATCGGCACGCCGCTGGCTGTGTGGCGACGCGATCGACCGCGAAGCGAGCCAGCGCCACCTGGTGAAGCTGGTGCGCGACCAGGTAGCCGCCAAGGCGCATTACCTGGATGTGAATGTCGACAACTTCCTCACCGAGCCCGGCATCGGCCGTGAAGGGGCGCAGCGCATCCTGGAGCACATCTTGGGGCTGGTGATCGAACACGGCCAGGGCGTGCCTCCGTGCGTCGACAGCTCTGATCCGGAGATGCTCATCTGGGGCCTGCGCCGTTACCGCGAGCTGACCCGGGGCCAGGGCCGCGCGCCGCTGATCAACTCGGTGGCCATCTCACGCCTGGAACCGCTGGCGCTGCGCCGCGATTTCGCCTTCTCGGCCATCGGCATGCTGCTGGAGAAGGCCGGCGACAACAACGCGGGCTTCACTGACATCGCCGGCCCCGAGGTGTACCACCAGACGGCTCGGGCCATCTTTGACCACGCCCGTCAACAGGGCTTTGCCGCCACCGAAGTGTACTTCGACCCCACGGTCGGTCCTCTGGGTGCGGACATGGTCGGCTATACGCGGCGGACCTTCGAAGGCATCCGCAGCATTCGGGCCGACGCCGAGATGGCCGGCGTACATATCTGCATCGGCCTGTCAAACTGCTCCGACGGCCTGCCGCGCCGGCGCGGGGTCAATAAGGCCTATCTGCGAGCCGCGATGGAATACGGCGTGGATGCCGCCATCATGGACGTGGCCAGCATCGACGAGGAAGAGGGGATCGACCCGCACCTGGGACGCCTGATCAAGCGCGTGGTCGAGGAGGAAGGCGCCGACGCCCTGACCCTGCTGGTGGATTTTGCCCAGGCCTACCCCCACGGGCACCCCAAGGCACCGCGGGCGCCGTACGACGATCGCCTGACCAAGGCCCTGAACGACCCCCAGGAGAAGGTCTACATCCTGGAAATGGCCCCGGCCGAGACCAATGTCGAGCAGATCTACGCCATGGCCGAAGGGGCTCGCGAGACCCCGTTCACCTTCACCATCACCGACACGCCCAGCGGCAAGCCCATGCCGGGCCCGGACACCATCGGTGTGGAGGTGGCCCGCATCATGGACCGGCAGGCGATCGTCAACCTGTCGTGCAAGAGCGAGGACCGCTCGGGGTTGATGCGGCGCATTCTGGGTCTTTACGGACAGGGCATGCGGCATTTCTTCACGGTTACCGGTGACTACCCCTTCGACGGCCGGGCCGGATTCGACTTGGATGCGGTCAACCTGCTGGTGACCGCGGACGCCATGCGTCGCGGCCTGGACGGCGCGACGCTCCTGCCCCGCGGCCAAGGCGCGCTGACCGGCGTGTCGCTGGGAGCGGCGGTGTCGCCGTTCAAATACATGGAAGCCGACCTGCGCGGTCAGTACCTGAAGGTGTGGAAGAAGCGCCGCGCCGGGGCCGACTACTTCATCACCCAGGTCGGTTTCGACCCGGCCAAGTTCCACGAGTTGAAGTTGTTCATGAACCATGCCGGCATGGGCGACGTACCGTTGATCGGGTCGGTCTTCTACCTCGATCCCCGCGTCGTGTATATCCTGAACACCCACAAGGTCCCCGGCCTGGTGGTGCCCGCCGACCTGAGCCGCAAGTTCTACCATATCCTGGTGCCCAAGAAGGAACGGGCCCGCATCCGCAAGCTGGATTTTGTTGACCTGGTCGAGCACGAGCAGAAGTTCGCCCTGCGCCGGATGGCATTGCTGAGCGACATCCTGCTGCGCGGCATCGGCTACAAGGGCGTCGACCTGGCTGGCGTGCCGGACATCGATACGGCCAAGGCCATCCTCGCCGCCATCCGCGAACTGGAAGCGCGCGACTGGCGGGAGAGCCTGGCCGAATACTACGAGGGCGACGGCGAGCGCCGCATGGAGTTGGGTATACCTGGGGGGTTCTACCTGTTCCCGCAGGGCGACGACGGCCTGCTGGTGGACGCCCCGTTCCGCCAGGGCGATCGCCGCGCGTACCCCAAACCGAATGGCCGCATGGAGTGGCTCCACCAGACCTTCTTCGACGCCAAGGGTTGGGGCCATGGGATGGTCAAGAGCATGTCGACGGGTTGCGAGGACGGGGCCATGCTAGGCTGGCTGACCCTGTTCGAGCAGGCGTCGAAAACCCGTTCGCTGGGATGCGAGATGTGCGGCGACTGCCGCATCCAGTATCTGCACTACCTGTGTCCCGAACCCACTCGGGGCTGCGCCAAGCGGCTGCTGAACGGCCCGTGCGGCGGCGCTGATGAGAAGGGCATGTGCGAGGTCCGTCCGGAGCGTCGCTGTTACTGGGGCGAGGTTATCGAGCGCGCCTTGGCCACCGGTACGTTGCCGCAGCTGGCCCCACTGCAGCTGCCCAAGAACCCGCGCCTGCAGCATACCTCCTCGTGGCGCAACGAATTCCTCGGCCGATGCCCGCTGCCACTGGACCTGGGTGACCCGGGCGAGGCCTTTAGGGGCTAGGGGACCGGCAGATGAACGACCGGGAGAGGTTGCTGGCAATCATGGGCGGCGGCACGCCCGACAGAATCCCCTGGATTCCGCGGCTGCAGATCTGGCATACCGCCCACTCGCGCCTCGGGACGCTGCCCGAATCGCTGCGCGGCCTGTCGCGTCGCCAGATCGAGGCCACGCTGGGGATGGGCGACCCGGCCCGTGACGGGCGCGTCTTCGCGGCCGAGCAGACGGGTGATGTGGAGGTAAGCCAACGGCAGGAAGGCCCCCTGACAGTAACGACGTATCGCACGCCGGTGGGCACGGTCCGCAGCGGCTCACGCACCTCCACGGAACTCGAGGCGCTGGGCATTGGCGCCCTCGAAGTGGAGCACATGGTCAAACAGCCGCGCGATCTGGCTGTGGTCGAGTACCTGGTGGAGCACACCCACTACCGGCCCACGTACGAGGAGTACCACGCGTACGAAAGCGCGGTGGGCGACCACGGGTACCCGATGGTGAGCGCCGGCGACTGCCCGTTTCACTACTTCCTGCAGAAACTGGCCGGGTACCAGCAGGCATACTATCTCATCGCCGACTGTCCCGATGAGGTAGAGCGCCTGCTGACAACCATGGAGGAGGTGGAGCGGGAGTACCTCTGGCCGGTCGTGGCCGGTTCGCCGGCGCAGCTGATTCTGCACGGTTATCACTTCGATTCGACGCTGACGCCGCCGCCGTACTTCTCCCGCTACATCACCCCGTACTATCAGGATTTCGCCGACCTGCTGCATCAGCACGGCAAGACCCTGGCCATGCACGCGGACAATGACTCGCGACTGATCCTCGAGCACATCGAGGCAGCCGGTTTCGACATGGCGGAGACCTTCACCACGTGGCCGCAGGTACACTGCACCCTGGAAGAGGCACGGCGGGCCTGGGGCAATCGGGTCATCATCTGGGGCGGGGTACCTTCGGTCATTCTCGAACCGGCTTACTCCGACGAGGCCTTCGAGGGGTACATGCGCGGGATCTTCAGCGCCATCACCCCGGGCGATGCCTTCATCCTGGGCGTGGCTGACAACATCATGCCGGCGGCGATGCTCAGTCGCCTGCAACGCATCGGCGAGATGGTAGAAGACTGGGGTGCATACCCGGTTGACGGCGCCGCCCTGGCCCGGTGACCACGGCGGCACGCAGCGGCACGCGGGCCAGCGAAAGGAGCGGGAACAGATGACCCCTCGAGAGCGCGTCGAGGCCGCACTGCGGGGCGAGTTGGCCAACAAGGTTCCGGTGGTCGCCTTCGCCGACCAGTTGCCGCGGTCCGCGGTGGAAAGACGTCTGCGCAACAGCGGCCTGTGCCTGGTGCGGCGCGATCCGGCCGTGCACCGCACGGTGTACACCCAGGTGCGCGAACAGGAGGTGCGCTGGCGCGACCAGGGACGGGCTTTCGTGCGCCACGAGGTCAACACGCCCGTTGGCGCCCTCAGTGAGGTAGAGGAGCTCGGGCCGGACGGCACCAGTTGGCACGTCGAACGTCTGTTCAAGAGTCCGGACGACTATCAGGCGCTGCGGGCCATGGTCGACGATCAACACTACGAGCCCAACTACGACGAGTTCCTGCGGGTGGAGGCCATGGTCGGCCCAGACTTCCTACTGCGACCCGAAATCGGTTACTCGCCGCTGCACGAGATCATGTACTCGATCATGGGTCTGGAGAGGTTCGCCGAGGAGTGGGCCACCCGTCGTGACGAGGTACTGCGTCTGTACGACTGCCTGGTTGCCAACCGCCGACGCTTGTACCCGGTGGTGGCAGCGTCACCGGCCCTGCTGGTGAATTACTGCGGCAATGTCAGTCCCGAGGTGGTCGGGTTGAAGCGGTTCGAGGAATACTACCTGCCTCACTACGATGAGTTCGCCGCGGCCATGCACGAACGCGGCAAACTCGTCAGTGTCCACCTGGATACCAACACCTGGCTGTTCGAGGAGCAGATCGGCGTATCACAGATCGACTGCATCGAGGCTTTCACCCCGCCGCCGGTCTGTGATATGAGTGTGGCCCATGCCCGCAGCGTCTGGCACGACAAGGTACTGTGGGTGAGTCTGCCGTCGATGTCACTGGCGGGACCGCCGGCCGAGGTGGAGGCAGAGACGCGCCAACTGCTGCGCGAGGCGGCTTCGGGAATCCGCTTCATGTTGGGCTTCACTGAGTTGCTGCCCAGCGCGCCGTGGCAGGAGGGGCTGCTCACCGTGATGCGCACCGTCAATGCCGTCGGCCAGTTGCCGCTGTCGGTTGCCGTCAGCGCGGCCTGAGGCGCAGGCGCACACGGCGACAGCCCCGGCACAGGAAGCGCTCAGGCGGCCAGCAGGGCCCGCACGTGGGCGGCGGCCGAACCGGCCAGCGCCTCCAGGTCGTATCCCCCCTCCAGCACCGAAACCACCCGTCCTTGGCAGTGCCGTGCGGCAAGGTCGACGATCTGGCGGGTCAGGGCCGCGAAGCCCTCGTCCGTCAGTTCCATGGATCCGAGCGGATCGGCGCGGTGGGCGTCGAAGCCGGTCGAGACCAGGATGAACTCGGGCGCAAAACGCTCGATGGCCGGCGCGAACTGCACGCGCATGACATCGAGGTAGTCGGCGTCAGTGCAGCCAGGGCCCTGGGGTGCGTTCAGCGTCGCTCCGACGCCGGGCCCCCGCCCATTTTCGGCGGCCGCCCCGGTGCCTGGGAAGAAGCCACCGCCGAACTGGTGCACGCTGCAGACCAGCACCGAGGGGTCGTCCTCAAATGTGTGTTGAGTGCCGTTGGGGTGGTGCACGTCCCAGTCGACGATGGCCACCCGCTGCAGACCCCGCACCGAAAGCAGGTGACGGGCGGCCACGGCGACATTGTTGAGGTAGCAGAACCCCATGGCGCGATCGTGTTCGGCATGGTGCCCGGGCGGCCGCAACGGGCAGAAGGCGTTGTCAACCCGACCATCGAGCACGGCGTCGGCAGCCAGCACCGCGGCCCCGGCGGCCAGCAGCGCAGCTCGGTACGTCCCGGGCGACACCAGGGTGTCAGGGGTCTCGGCCACCAGCCAGCCCAACCCCGACAGCTCAGCCAAATACTCCACGTGGCGCCGCGAGTGCACCCGCTCCAGGGCCTCGAGGCTGGCCTCAGCCGGCGTCAGGCGCACGCAGCGCTGCAGGAGGCCGTCGTCCTCCAGCCGCTCCATGAGCGCCACCAGGCGGTCCGGCCGCTCCGGATGGCCGGGGCCGCTGTCGTGGTCGAGGAACGCAGGGTGGTACACCAGCGCCGTACGGGCCATCGCGCTACCGCCTGGCGAGGGGGTGGGGCCCGGCCAAGGTCACGGCCAGCGGCTACGGCGACCTTGGGTCTGCGCCCCCTACTAAACGATTTCGCCGCCCCCCGTCAAGGAGGCGTAAGCGTTCACGCGCCAAGGACCTCGCCCGGTAGCGCCACGGCCCGAAAGGGACCCGGACAGGGCGGGTAGCGATGGCATCGCCCCGGTCTCCGAGGCCGCATGGGACACCTGCGTCCCAGGTTCTGGCGGCCTGCGACACGGGCACCACAGGCGCCGACCTGCTTCGGGTGACACTGGCAATCGACGAGACGGCCTGCCAGGCCGACGTGGCGCCTGTACCGGCGGGTACCGGCCCTCAGACTCGCTCCGGCAGCCGGGCCTGATCGCGAAACCGCGGCGTCGTTGGTGGCCAGGTTTTTGCTTTGGCGTGTTCCGCCGCATCGCCCGGGGCACTGCGAACATTTTCACGATGCCCTCGGGAGCGAACCCACCGGCCGAGAGGAGTTGGAGCGGATGCTCAGACGAGCCGTAATCAGTGCCGCGGTGGTCCTACTGGCCGGCAGCGCCCACGGCGTGGGCGTCAGTGGCCGGCTAACGTCCTCGCTCTACACTTACCAGAGCGAGGGTCTGGACAGCATCTCAACCACCTATGCCCGGGTTCATCAGGCGGTCAACCTGGACCTGACCGACCTGGGTTCGCGCAATCTCGCCTTCCACACCTATCTGCGCGCGACGACCGACCTGGCGGAGAAGGCCGCCGGCGATCCCAGCCTGCGGGCCATCAATGCATATCTGACCTGGCAGCAGCAGGGCCAGCGACTGACGCTGGGCCGCCAGCGGGTGCAGGCTGGAGCCGGGCGGGGTACCATTGACGGGGTCCGCGCCGACCTGAGCGCGGCGGGCACGCGGTTGACCCTGTTTGCCGGCCCGCTGGCACCTGCCGATGGCAGCGCCGAGTTGGGGAAATGGTCCGCCGGCCGTCTGTGGGGCGCCCGACTGGCACCGCCGCGCCTGGCCGCCACCGACTTGGCCGTCAGCGTGGCCCGGCTGGAACGGGAACCCGGCGCCTATGCCGATTCCGGTCGCTTCTCGCACACCCTCGGTGCCACCCAGATGCGCCAGCAGACGCTGGCGGGCTTGGACGCGGGCCGGCAGTTCGGGTCGCATCACAGCGCCTACCTGCGGCTCGAATACGATGCTGAGACGGCCACCTTACGCCGGGCCGAAACACGCTGCCGTTGGGCGGTTAGCTCCCGGACGTCCCTGGAAGCGGAGTGGCTGCGCCGCGAGCCGGGCTTGCTCGCCGGGTCGGTGCTGAGCGTTTTCCCGTCGTCGGCCTACCAGGAAATGGGCCTGCGGGCCCACCTGCAGGCGAACCCGGCCCTGCGGCTGCACGGCAATGTGGCCACGGTACGCCTGGATGGGGATGACGCCTGGCGCCTGGGCCTGAGCGCGGATCTGGAGGGCGGTTACAGCCTCGGGTATTACCGCACCATGGGCTATTCTCGCCTGAGCGATGGCTTGGTCGGCAGTCTGTACCGTCCCCTGGGCCGGCGTTGCGTGCTGCAGGGGCAGGCCGACCTGACCAGCTACGAGCGTGATGACGCCGATGACAGTCGCGAGGAAGCGGCCGCGGCGTCCCTGGGCGTGAGTTTCCGCCCCACCCGCGCCCTGAACCTGCAGGCCGATGTGCAGGCGGTTCGCAACGCCATGTACGCGGTAGACACGCGCCTGTTCGCCCGGGCCACCTGGAGCTTCTTCACGCGAGGTAACCGATGAGACCCAGCCAGTACGTCGTGGGCCTGGCGCTGGCGCTGGCCGTGTCGGTCGCCGCCGGGGCCGACGAAACCGCCCAGCCCACCTTCCCGCACGCCCAGCACGCCGCCGAGACTGCGTGCACTGACTGCCACGCCAACGCGCCCACCAGCACCCAGGCGGGCGACAACCTGTTGCCGACCGATCTGACTGTCTGCCAGAATTGCCACGACGCCGCCGACCTGCCGCCGTCGTTTGCGCCGGTGGACCGGCGGTTGAACTTCACCCACGAGTTGCACGTGGGGCGTCTGAACCAGGAGTGCACCCACTGCCACACCGGGGCCGCCCAGGAAGGCAGCAGTCCGCGGCCGGCCATGGCGACCTGCATGGCCTGTCACAACGGCCAGGCTGCCCCGCGCGACTGCGAGGTGTGTCACCAAACCCCGCGCACCGCCCTGCGCCCGGCCTCGCACCAGCCGGGCTGGCAGCGCGAGCACGGCCGTGTGGCGCGTCTGGACGACACCTCGTGCGTGCCCTGCCACACGGTCAACGACTGCCAGGAGTGCCACGAAGGCGGAGCCCTGGCAGACCTGGCCAGCCAGGGCGGCAAGCAACTGGCCGCGGCCCCGGAGCTGTCCGGCGCGAGCGGCCAGACCGTGCGGCGCATACACGGGCTGAACTTCCGCTTCCTGCACGGCCTGGAGGCGCGCGGCAAGACCAGTGACTGCGCCGAATGCCACGCCGCTGAAGGCGAGGATTTCTGCGCCGAATGCCACAACCCCAGCCACCAGCTGGGTGTCCGGCCGGCCTGGCACGGCGGCACCGATTGGCTCACCAGCGGTGTCGGCAGCGGCGGTGGCGAGCACGCCCGCCTGGCCCGGCGCGATCTGGAAACCTGCGCCGCCTGCCACGATGCGCGCGGCGACGATCCGACCTGCGTCATGTGTCACCGCGATCGCACGCCTGGCAAGGGCAACGATCCGCGGACCCATGCGGCGTCGTTTGCCGATGACATCGGCAAAGGCGATTTCCACGACGACGACGGTGCCGTGTGTTTCACCTGCCATACGCGCAGCACCCGTGGCGACAACGGCTTCTGCGGCTATTGCCACCGAAAGGAATTCTGACGGCCATGCGTCGGGCAGCCCAACACACTCAGATGGACAGCGGTCGGCCCGCGTGGGCCCGGTCCGTGGTGGCCACCCTGGCTGGTTTGGGGTTGGCTTTCGGCCTGATTAGCTGCAGCGACCTGAAGGACCATCCCGCAGGCACCGTCAGCGCCATCAGCAGCCCGGAGCAGTATGCCTGCGGCAAGAGCTGCCACGCGTTGCCGCCGACCACGGGAAACCATCCGGCGGTATCGGACACCAGCTGCGCCCAGTGCCACGGTCAGGTGGTCAGCCTGGAGAACGGCACGGTGGTGATCAGCCACCCGGCGCTGCACGGCAACGGCGTCAAGGAAGTGTCCTGCACCGGCTGTCACGGCATGCCGCCGACAGCGGACAACCATCCGGCGGGCAGTGCCACCGGCTGCGTTGGGTGCCATGGCGAGGTCGTCAGCCTGGTCAACGGCAGCATCGTCGTCACCAATGCCGCCCTGCACCGCGACGGCAAGAGCGAGTATTCCTGCACCGGTTGCCACGGCATGCCGCCGACGGCGAACAACCACCCGGTGGTCGGGGCCACCAGTTGCGCTGGGTGCCATGACCAGGTGGTCAGCCTGGTCGACGGCAGCATCGCCATCCGCAACAGCTCGCTGCACCGCGACGGCAAGAGCGAGTATTCCTGCACCGGTTGCCACGGCATGCCGCCGACGAGCGGCGGCCATCCCGCGGTGGCGGCCAACAGCTGCGCCAGTTGTCACGGCCAGGTGGTCAACAGCGAACTGCAGATCATCGACGCCACCCTGCACCGCAACGGTCGGGCGGACGTGACGTCCATGCACCCGGAGGGTTGGCTCAATCCGAGTGCGGCCACCTTCCATGGCGCGGCGATCGCCGCCGCCGCCTGGGACATGTCAAGCTGCCGCAGCTGCCACGGCAGCGATTATGCCGGTGGCCAGACCGGCACGTCCTGCCTGACTTGCCATCCGGCGACCCCGGAGGGCTGCACCACGTGCCACGGCAGCAGTGACAACGCCGCGCCGCCCAAGGACACCCGCCGACGCACTGACACCGCCTATCCTAGCGTGGGCGCCCACCAGGCCCACGTGCAGGAGGGCAGCGTCGGTCGAGCCCTGGCATGCAGCGAGTGCCACCAGGTGCCGGGCAGCGTGGCCGCACCCGGCCACTTGGACGGTGATGGCCAGGCGGAACTGAACTTCGGCACCGCTGCCCGCGCCGGTGGCGCCAACCCGGTGTACGATCCGGCCACCGCCACCTGCAGTGGTTCGTACTGCCACAGCGGCGGGCGTTTCGGCCAGGGCGGCCCGGTGGTGTGGACAGCTGTAGGCGTGGGCGCCGGCGCCTGCGGTACCTGCCACGGCATACCGCCGGCACCGAGCACCGGGCACATGGCCACCAACCTGTCGTGCTCGATCTGCCACGGCAGCGTCGTTGATGCGCGGTTGCAGATCATCAACCGTGACCTGCACATGAACGGTCAGGTCGACTTCTGATCTTCCGGAGGGCCGGTGCACCCGTGCGGCGCGCCGGCCCTGCCCCGCCGCGCCGACTGTCGCTGCCACCGCAGCAGACGTCGGCTTTGTGCTGTCAGTAACCCGTCGGAAGGCCCTGCATGGAAGCGCTGTTGAGCCGATTGCGCCCCCGCCCGTCCCGCCTTGCCGCGGGCCGGGACCGTTGCTGTGCGCCCTGGCATTCGTACCGGTCGCCCTTGGGCTGGAGCGCGCTGCTGCTGGCCCTGCTGGCGGCGCCCGCGGTGACCCGCGCCGACAATGAGGCGTGTCTGGCGTGCCACGCCGAGCGTGGCCTCGTGCGCGAGACGGAGTACCGCAAGGGAACATCGGTTTTCGTCGACCCTGAGCCCCTGGCCGCTTCGGTGCACCGCGACCTGGGCTGCATGGACTGCCATCCGGATGCCAGCGAGGGGCACGAGCCCAAACTGGCACCGCCGGCCTGCGCCAACTGCCACGGCGATGTGGGCGAGGCGTACGCGGGCAGCCAGCACGGCCAGGCCATGGCCCGCGGCGAGGCCGATGCCCCGCAGTGCGGCGACTGCCACGGAGGGCACCGCATCCTGGCGATAGCAGACACGGCTGCCACCACGCAGGCGCTCCACTTGCCCGCCACCTGCGCGGCCTGCCATGCGGATCTCGACTTCATCAAGCGCCGGCCCATGTCCCTGGCGTCGCCGCTGGAGGCGTACGAACAGAGCATCCACTACAAGGCGCTGCGCAGCGGCAAACACGGGGCGACCTGCTCGGACTGCCACGAGTCCCACGATCTGCGCCGGCCCAGCGACCCGCGCTCGGCCATCTACCCGACCACGGTGCCGGCCACCTGCGGCAAGTGCCACGCCGGGATCCGGGCCACCTACGACCGCAGCATCCATGGTCAGGCCCTGGCTCGCGGCGACCGCAACGCGCCCAACTGCGTCGACTGCCACGGCGAGCACGAGATCCGGGCCCCCCAGGACCCGCTGTCCCGCGTCTACCCGAGCACCCTGGTCAACAGCACCTGTGTCCAGTGCCACGAGAGCCTCCGCGTTACCAGCCGCTATGGTCTCAGTCGCGGCCGTCTGAGCAGCTACCTGTCCAGTTACCACGGCCTGGCCGAGCGTTCCGGCTCTACCGTAGTGGCCAACTGCGCCAGCTGCCACGGGGTACACGACATCCTGCCTTCGTCTGACTCGTTGTCGTCGATCAACAAAGCGAACCTGCCGCGAACCTGCGGTAAATGCCATCCCGGCGCCGGGGAGAGCTTCGCCGTCGGCACCATCCACACCAACGACGGCGTGGCCAACGGCGAGGATCCGCTGGTGTCCTATGTGCGCCGCATGTATGTGATGCTCATCGTGGTGGTCATCGGCGGCATGGCTGTGCACAATGCGCTGGATTACCGCCGCAACTTCAAGAAGGGCCGCCTGAGCTACGGGACCGACTACCTGCGCTTCACTGCCGGTGAACGACTGCAGCACGCGGTGATGGCGCTGTCTTTCCTGACCCTGGCGTACACCGGCTTCGCGCTGAAGTTCCCCGGCAGTTGGTGGGCCGTACCGCTGACGGCCTTCGGGGAAGGCGAGAGCCTGCGGCGCGCCATCCATCGCGGCGCCGCGGTCGCCATGGTCGCGGTCTGCCTGTACCACGTGGTGTACCTG
>CAITNQ010000306.1 GCA_903893785.1 uncultured Gemmatimonadota bacterium | reverse complement strand
CAGGCGGTATTCCAGCGCTGACGCGGCAGCAGACCACTGCCGCGACACCGGCCATAGTGGCAGGGCGGAAGCGAGGGACTGGCGCACGTCGGGCCACAACCGGCGGGGCGACGAGCTCACGTCGCGGGCCTGTCCGGTCGGCGGCCATAGCGGTCCCAAGTCAGCCGCAATGCCGGCGAGCGTACGATAATGACGCAGGCACACCACAGAAGGGTTCGGTTACCATGCGCGGATCGATCGTGAGGCGGGCGCTGAAGGGCGCCGGCGATGGCAAGCAAGTGTCGGGCTACTACATCGTGTACGACCTACCCGCCAAGTATGATGCCGCCAAAGGGCATTACGTGCGGAACCAGAAGTGGGAGTCAGTTCCGCCCCCATCCACACGCAGACACGCTGAACGGTTGCTTGCCGAACGTTTGGCGCAGTTGCATGCGGGATCGTATCTCGAGCCGTCAAGAGCCCCGCTTCGTGACTTCGCGGACCTCTGGCTCGAGAAATACGCGCTCGGGCAGGTGCGCCCAGCCACCATGGAGCAGTACCACTGGCTGCTGGACAGGCACATCCTGCCCGTTCTCGGCGACAAGCCTCTGTGCAGCATCAACCCTGAAGATGCCCATGGGCTACGGTCAGCCAAGATGGCGGACGGTCTGTCGCCCCAGTCGGTCAAACACCTCCTGCGCCTTCTGCGGCAGATGCTCGGCCACGCCGTGCTCTGGGGCTACCTGCGCGCGAACCCATGCGACTCAGTGAAAGCCCCGGTGGTCCCCCGACACGAAATGGACTGCCTCAGTCCAGCTGAAGTCCGGCTGTTCCTCGCGCACGTGCCAGCGTCGTGGTACGCGTTCTTCTTGACGGCTGTGACGACCGGACTGCGCATGGGTGAGATGCTCGCCATGAAGTGGGATAACCTGAGTTGGCACACGGCGCGGTACCACGTGAAGGAGATGTGGTCGAGGCCGCGAGACGGCAAGGAAGCCGGCTTCGCACCGCCGAAAACCGCCACGTCCGCTCAGCCGGTTGATCTGACCCCCACGTGCCTTGAGGCGCTTCGTGGCCACCGACAGAGGCAGGCACAGGAGAAACTGGAGGCCGGCGAGAAGTACACGGACCTTGGGTTGGTCTTCGCGACGCGAACCGGATCCCCGTGGGACCATCGCAACGTGACTCGGCGCTATTTCGAGTCCAGCCTCAGGGCTGCCGGACTGCGCGTGATTCGGTTCCATGACCTGCGCCACACCTGTGCCTCACTCCTGATCGCCCAAGGTGAGAGCCCGAAATACGTGCAACGGCAGTTGCGGCACGCATCAAGCCAGATGACCTTCGATCGGTACGGCCACCTGTTCCCTGACACGCACCATGAGGTGACCCGGCGGCTCGACGTGACCCTTTTCGGCGACGACGCGCCGGCGCGACAGGTGATGGCCACCTGACCGCCGTCTCACAGCGAGCTAACACAGCCGGCCGAAACCGACGCATGAAGCACGCATCAAACAGCATTCGGCGAACCCTCGCTGTAGGGCCAGACACACCCCAGCAGAACACACCGCAACAGGCGGGAGAAGCCCCGAACGGCTTTGGGAGCAGGTGGTCGTCGGTTCGAATCCGACCACCCCGACCACTATTGACAAGGGGCTTACGACCCGCCGGTCGTAGCCCCTTTCTTTTTTTGCCTCACCCGTGTGCCGAGTGCTCCCCGCGACGCTCCGCGAGACGCACGACCGCCCCACAGGAGGTAGCAGGTCCGCCCCCCTACGGCGCCACAGGCTTTTCCGGGAGCCCGGACCCAAGGCTACCGGCCCACGGCCCTGAGGCCGACACCAAACACAGGCCAGCCCAGCAGACCAGCGGCGCGGCGGTTCGGGTGCCGCCAGAGGTTGGCAGCGTGCCGGTGCGGCGCGGTTTCGCGCAGTTCAGATCTCGTAACTGCCGGCGAACACGCGTAGGCCGCGTGGCGTCAGGTACACCTGTTCGCCAACCCGCAGCGCCAACTCAGTGTAGCGCTCGCGGCTGAGCTGCACTTCGACCTGGCGGCCGTCTTCGCGCAGGGTCAGATGCACGGTGACCTGCGAACCAAGCGGGACGAGCCGCTGCACGCGCGCCGCAGCCGCAGTGGCGTTGGGCCGGGCCAGATCGACCTCGATCTCGTGGGGCCGGACAAAAGCCAGCACCTCCTGGTCGCCGCCGGCCAGACCAACCGGCGCCGGCGCGTGGAGCCCAGCGGCCAGGCGCACGCGGCCGCCCTCAACGCGGGCCCGGAAGATGTTGACATCACCCATGAAGTTGACTACGAAAGGCGTCGCCGGATGGTTGTACACCTCATCAGGTGTGCCCACCTGTTCGACGCGCCCATGGTTCATCAGCACGATGCGGTCGGCCAGCTCCAGCGCCTCCTCCTGATCGTGGGTGACGAACAGACTGGTGATGCCAATGTCTTCGTGCAGGCGCCGGATCCACAGCCGCAGTTCCTTGCGCACCTTGGCGTCCAAGGCCCCGAAGGGCTCGTCCAACAGCAGCAGGCGCGGCCGGGTGGCCAGGGCGCGCGCCAAAGCCACGCGTTGACGCTGGCCGCCTGACAGCTGGGCCGGGTAGCGGTCGCCCAGGTTGTGCAGCTGGATGAGCTGCAGCAGCTCCTGAACGCGCGCCCGGATCTCGTCCTTGGGCCGTTTCCGCACTCTCAGACCAAAGGCGATGTTGTCGAAAATGGTCATGTGGCGGAACAGCGCGTAGTGCTGGAACACAAAACCCACGTTGCGGTGCCGCACCGGCTGCGTCGTGGCATCTTCGTCGTGGAACAGAATCGTCCCCTCGTCCGGGTGCTCCAGACCGGCGATCAGGCGCAACAGCGTGGTCTTGCCGCAGCCTGAGGGTCCCAGCAAAGCGACCAGCGATCCGGTTTCGACCTGCAGGTTCACCTGGTTGACGGCCGCCAAACCGCCGAAACGCTTGGTCAGGTTGCGGACTTGAATGCTCACAGTTCCTCCTCGCCGCCCTGGGCGCTGTGCGTCGACTCGGCTCGATGGCGCCACTCGAGGTAGCTCTTGGCAGCCACGGTGACCAGCGCCAGGCAGGCCAGCAGCGAGGCTACGGCAAAGGCAGCCGCGAAGCTGTATTCGTTGTAGAGAATCTCCACGTGGAGCGGCAGGGTGTTGGTGACCCCGCGGATATGCCCGGAGACGACCGAGACCGCACCGAACTCGCCCATGGCCCGGGCGTTGCACAGAATGACGCCGTAGAGCAGTCCCCAAATGATGTTCGGCAGGGTCACGCGCCAGAAGGTCTGCCAACCACTGGCGCCCAACACCATGGCGGCCTGCTCTTCCTCGCTGCCTTGGGTCTGCATCAGCGGGATGAGCTCACGGGCCACAAACGGGAAGGTGACGAAGAGCGTCGCCAGGGCGATGCCGGGCACGGCGAAGATGACCTTCAGATTGTGCTCGATCAGCCACGGCCCAAACAGACCCTGGGCGCCGAACAGCAGCACGAAAACGAGCCCGGAGATCACTGGCGAGACGGCAAAGGGCAGGTCGATCAACGCCATCAGCAGTTGCTTGCCGCGGAACTCGAAACGGGCGATGGCCCAGGCCGCGGCGACGCCGAAGGCAGTGTTCAGCGGTACGCAGATGGCGGCGGTGAGCAGAGTCAGGCGCAACGCCGCCATGGCCACGGGTTCGGTGATGGCGGCCAGGTAGACGGCCAGGCCGCCAGACAGGCCTTCGGCAAACACCGCCACCAGGGGCAGGACCAGGAACAGGCCAAGAAAGGCCAGGGCAAGGCCGATGAGCAGGCGGCGCACCCAGGGCGCCTCGGAGGTGGCCGCCGGGACACGGGGCGAGGCCATCAGGGTCGCCCGGCGCCGGCATGGCGGCGCTGCTGCCATCGCTGCAGCAGGTTGATGCCCAGCAGCAGCGCGAACGAGGCGAGCAGCATGGCCACGGCGATGGCTGTGGCGCCGGCATAGTCGTACTGCTCCAGGTGGGTGACGATCAACAGGGTGGTGATCTCGGTGCGCATCGGCATGTTGCCGGAGATGAACACCACCGACCCGTACTCGCCCAGACCCCGCGCGAAGGCAAGCGAGAAGCCCGTCAACAGCGCCGGCCAGAGTTCAGGCAGAACGACCCACCGCAGGGTCTGACTGCGGTTAGCGCCCAGGGCAGCGGCCGCTTCTTCGGTCTCCGCCGCCAGGTCCTGCAGCACGGGCTGCACAGTACGCACCACGAACGGCAGGCCGATGAACAACAGTGCCACGGCGATGCCCAGAGGCGTGAAGGCGACCTTGATGCCCAGGGGCTCCAGCCAGCGCCCCAGCCAGCCTTTCCCCGAATACAGCGTGGTCAGCGTGATGCCAGCGACGGCCGTGGGCAGCGCAAAGGGCAGGTCGACCAGGGCATCGATCAGGCGCCGGCCCGGGAACGGATAGCGCACCAGAACCCAAGCCACCAGCAGGCCCAATACGGCATTGGCGGCCGCCGCGGCAAAAGCCGCGCCAAAGGTCAGGCGGTACGAAGCCACGACCCGCGGGTCAGTGATCGCGCCCCAGAACTGCGGCCAGGTAAGGGTACTGGTCTTGATGAACAGGCCAGCCAGGGGCAACAACACGACCAGGCTGAGGTACAGTACCGTAATGCCGAGGGTCAGGCTCAGACCGGGCAGGACGTGGCGTGGGGCCGTAGGCATGGCGGCAGACGATCCTGGACTGATATGCGGCGATGGGGCGGTGCCCGACAGCGTTGGCCGCCGGCGTGCGGGCCGCGGGGGGCGACGTTCTGACGCGTGTCGCCACCGCTTCGGCGCGAGCGGCAACCGGTTCCCGCTCAGTCAGCGGCCAGGGGCAGTGCCAACCGAGGCGTGCGGCGCGTTCCGGCCCGGGGCTCGAGTACCGGCAGCGGTCTGGCGGTCAGTGACCGGGTCGGTAGATCTGGTCGAAGAGACCGCCGTCGGCGAAGTGGCGCGCCTGGGCCTTCTGCCAACCGCCGAACACTTCGTCGATGGTGAACAACTTGACTTGGGCGAACTGGGCCGCGTAACGGGCCGCCACCGAGGCCTGGCGCGGGCGATAGAAGTGACGGGCCGCAATGTCCTGCCCCTCTTCGCTGTACAGGTACTCCAAGTAGGCGCGGGCGATCGCCGAGGTTCCATGTCGCTCGGCAACCTTGTCGACCACGGCGACGGGCGGCTCGGCCAGAATGCTGACCGAGGGCACGACGACCTCCACCTCGCCCCGGCCCAGTTGCCGGACGGCCAGGAAGGCCTCGTTCTCCCACGAGATGAGGACATCGCCGATGCCGCGCTCGACGAACGTTGTGGTGGCGCCGCGCGCACCGGAATCGAGCACCGGCACATTGCGGTAGATGGCGGTAACCAGTTCCTGCGCCGTGGCCTCGCTGCCGCCCGGCTGGCGCAACGCGTATCCCCACGCGGCCAGGTAGTTCCAGCGGGCGCCGCCGGACGTTTTCGGGTTAGGCGTAATGACCGCAACGCCGGGGCGTCCCAGGTCGCTCCAGTCACGGATGCCTTTGGGGTTGCCGCGGCGTACCAGGAAAACGATCGTCGAAGTGTACGGAGCGCTGTTGTCGGGCAGGGCCTGCTGCCAGGCGGCCGGCAGCAGACCAGCTTTGGCGCCGATCGCGTCGATGTCGTACGAGAGCGCGAGCGTCACGACATCGGCCTCCAGGCCGTCGATGACGGCCCGAGCCTGCTTGCCTGAGCCGCCGTGGGACTGGTGGATCGTGACGGCCTGGCCAGTCTGCGCCTGCCAATGGCGCGCAAATGCCTGGTTAAAATCCTGGTACAGCTCCCGGGTCGGGTCGTAAGAAACATTCAGCAGCGTCACTTCCTTGGGTCCCGCCAACGCGGCCACTGCCGTGCTCAAGACCAGACCCGCCAACGCGCCCAGTGCTCGCAGATGCATTATTACTCCACATTTGGATAATCGCGGCCAACCCCTGGCGTCGACGCAGCCGCCAACCCACGAGGCCGCTGCCAGCGCGAGGCGTGGTCAGCTGAGTAAAGACAAGTTCGACTTCAAACTACATAAACCCGACCAACTAACACTAGATTCAGTCAACGTTCCCGTCAAGGCCCGGCCAAGTGAATCGCGACCGGTGGCCAGCCGTCCGAGGCGCCGGATTCAGGCCGGCCCGGGCCGCAGCCGGCCCGACGGCGGCCGATCGGCCGGGAGCGACGGGCGCGCGGCGGCCCGGATGGGCGGGCACCACCCGCACGCGAGCGAATCCGGCCAACAGACCGGGTGGGCGCTGCGGCCCCTGACGGCAGTCGGGCCGGCGGGGCGTCACCCCGCGATGGGGTGGGCCGAAGCCGACGGCGGCGCGGCCGGCAAGTGCATCCAGAAGGTGGCGCCCACACCGGGCCGATTCACCAGGGTCAATGAACCGCCGTGTTTGACCACGATCTCGCGCGCGATGGCGAGACCCAGGTGGCGGATCAGGTGCTCGGGAGCGGAGCGCAGGACGGCGATCTGGCGCGCGATGGCGAGGCCCAGGCCGGTCCCCTTGCCCCCATTGTGGGTCAACCCGCGATGGGGTTGGCCGGGGCCGACGGCGGCGCGGCCGGCAAGTGCATCCAGAAGGTGGCGCCCACACCGGGCCGATTCACCAGGGTCAATGAGCCGCCGTGTTTGTCCACGATCTCGCGCGCGATGGCGAGTCCCAGGCCTG
>CAITNQ010000305.1 GCA_903893785.1 uncultured Gemmatimonadota bacterium | reverse complement strand
TCCGGTGACGCCGCTGCGCGTGCTGTCCATGACCAACTGGCGGGCCTGGGCGTCGTAGTACACCAGGGTCTCCTCGCTGCCGTCTGCCGCCTGCCTGAGCTTCAGGCCGCAGCGCACCGCTTGACCGACCTCCAGGTCCACGGCCAGCTCGCACGAGCGGCCGTCGAGGTCCTGCAGCCGCATGGTCTGGCCGTCTTTGAGACGGCGCCCGCGCCACCGTCGGGCCGGCCCGCGCAGGCACGCCAACTCATCCACCGGCCGTTGGCGCAGCGTGCCATCGGCGCCTACCCACAGCGTGCGCGGCAGGCCGTACACGCCGGACCAACCGCGCTGCTTGTCGCCTTCCGGGTTGTCCAGCAGCCAGGCCCACATGATCTGGCGGCCTCGGCCGTCAATCAGGGCTTCAGGGGCGAAGTAGGTGTTGTCGACCCAGGTCATGCGGCCATGGGTCTGGGGCACGAAGTGCTGGTCGCGGTACTCGCCGACATAATACTGGCAGCCCAGGTTGTGGCTGATGAACAGCAACAGATGAAGGCCGCTGGCCGGTCCGCCATCCGGGCTGGCGGGCAGGGGCAGGAAGCTCGGACACATATTGTCTTCGCTGCGGTCGGTCCATTCTGGCCGTCGTTGGTAGAACACCCGCTGGTACTGCCAGGTCTGCAGATCCTCTGACGTGAACAGGTACAATCGATCGCCCTGTTCAGACTCGGGGGCCTCGTCCGCGCGACCGAGCTTATTGAGCACCAGCAGATTGCCGGTGAGGAGGCAATACCGGCCACCCTCCTTCCAGATATTGGAGGGGTCAGCCGAGCCGACCCAGAAGGGTTGGCCATCCGGATTGCGCAGCTCGGTCACCCCCCACTCGCTTGACCGGATGACGGGGTTGGCTGCCAGTTTGGTCCAGCTGTCGTACTCGGGGCCCTGGGCCCGGGCCAGGCCGATCCCGCGATCGCCCCACAGCATCCAGTAGCTCAAGATGGCGCTGCCATCGTCATCGACAAAGGCGCCGCCGCTGAAGCAGCCTTCGTCGCCCGCGCCCGGCCCTATAGCGTCAGGGTGATGGCGCCAGTGAACCAGGTCGGCACTGGAGACGTGGCCCCAGCAGAAACCCGCACCGCTGCGGTTGTATAGGTACATCAGGTGGTACCGCCCGTTGCTGTAGAACGCGCCGTTGGGGTCGCCCGGCATGCCCATGTCCTCAGGCACGCAGAAGTGATACCGCGGTCGGTACGGGTCCGCCAGCAGGCGCTCGCGCAGCGAGCGCGTGGAGCGCACCACCCAGTCCGGAACCGGTCCTCCGGCCAGCCAATTCTGGGGTTGGGAGGTGCCGATGGCCTCCAGTTGGCGCAGGAACGGCGCCGCGATCAGCCCGTTGCGCTCAATGGGCACGTCCCAGGTGACCACGCCACCTCGGCCGACAACGTGCCGGGTGTAGCCCACCGCCATCTCGTCGGGGAAGCGTGGCGGCCCCTGGCACCAGCTCTGGCCCAGGTAACTCAGCACATGGTACCGGGCCCGGTGACCTTGGCGCTCGACCCAGGGCCCGGGGCATTCGGGCAACGCACCGGCAATCTCGCCAGCCGTGAAGTCTTCGTGCTCCGAGTGGCAGACCACCGGCACCACGACGCCGGGGTTAAAGGCCACCAGTGCTTCCGGGTTGCCAGCCCGCAGCGCCGCCGCGAACGAACCGAAACCCGGCTCGTCGGCATGCCGGTACATCTCGTCGGCAAAATAGCAGCCGTCTATCCACCAACCGCGCACCCGCTCGCCCCACTGGCGCGACCAGTAGCCAATGACCTGTTCCCAGCGCCGCTGGAACTCGGCCAAGCGCTTGCCCGTGCGCCGCGTGCCCCAACTGGCCGGCCAACCGCCCTCGAAGCCCCATTCCCAACCCAGGCGCTCCACGGCCACCGGGTCCGCCGCAGGCGCGTTGCTGGGTAGGTACACCAGCAAATCGATGCCGCGTGGCTGCAGGGCCCGGTGCAGGTCCACGATCAGATCGCGCCGTGAGCACTTGCTGGGGTTGATGCCCACCAACTCGTCGTACACTGGATTAGGGGCCAGGAAGTGACCCGAGTTCTGGCCGATGGTGAGGAAGAAATAGGGGGCGCCCACGGCGGCCAGCTGGCTGGCCAGGCCATCGACATCGAAAGCGTCCACCCAGGCGTTCCATTCCTCAGCGCTCAAATCCGCCCCGCCATCGGTGCTGGGGGCGGCTCCCAGCCAGTGGCAGAACACCCCCCATCCCTTACGGGCCAACCACTCTGTTCGCTCGCTCATTGCTTCGTCCCTCCTCGTCCGGTGCAGTCTGTTCCCACTGCCATGCCCCCGAGGCACCGCGGCGCCGACCAGGGGGTAGACAAGATAGCATTGCCTCTGCCGCCGTGCCGGGCCGACTGGCGCGGGTCGGGCCCGGACAGCTGCGGCGAGCCCTGCCAGGCCGACCTTGCCTGCGGCTATTCCGCCGTCGCCTCCATCACGTGACGAGGGCGTTCGTCGACGACCAGGCGGAAGACGTCCGGTCGGGCGTAATGGCCGACCACGTCCAGGTCAAACCGGCCGCGCACTACGTCGGCCAGATCCAGGTCGGCCACCAGCAGGCCCTCCTGGTCGAACAGCGGGCCGGCGATCACCTCGCCCATCGGCGTGACGATAGCGCTGCCGCCGCGGCACAGTACGTGCGACTCGTTCGGCAGCTGGTCGCGCAGGTGCGCGGGGTAGTCTTCGCGCTTGACGAACTGGTTGCTCGAGAGCACAAAGCAGCGTCCCTCACAGGCGATGTGTTGCAGGGTGGCCTGCCAGCTGTCGCGAGCGTCGGCGGTCGGGGCCAGATAGACATCAACGCCTTTGGCGTACAGCGCCGCCCGCGCCAGGGGCATGTAGTTCTCCCAACAGATCAGGCCGCCGTAGCGGCCGAACTCCGCCTGCACCACGGTCAGTGTGCTGCCGTCTCCTTCACCCCAGACGAAGCGCTCCGCCGCGGTCGGTTTGAGTTTGCGGTGCAGGCCCAGCAAGCGGCCGTCGGGGCCGAAATAGAGCACGGTGCAGTAGAGCGTGCCAGCGGTGCGTTCGACGACGCCTATGGCCACGTGGGCACGGGCCTGCGCTGCGGCCTCGCCCAGAGCGCTGACCGCCGGTCCCGGCACGTCGACGCTGCTGTCCCAGTATTGGCGGTACAGCTCGCGGCCGGTGGCAGTGCGGCCGCCCACAGTGACGCCAAAGTCCAGGCCCCTGGGGTACGCGGGAACGTACGCTTCAGGGAGCAGGACCAGCTGCGCGCCCCGGGCGCCGCACGCGGCGATCAGTTGGCACGCCTTGGACACCGTGGCCTCGCGATCAAACAGCACAGGTGTGGCCTGCACCACGGCCACGCGAACAGGAGCAGCAGCGCCACTTGGCATCAGGGTTGGCTCCGGATCACGGTGGGCCTGCCGCATCGACGGACGCGCCCAGGTTGGCGCCGGGGTGCCGCCAGGGCGGCTGCGCCTGCGTCCCCTTGGGCGTCGCCTGCACTCAGAATGCGGACCGGTGGGCGGCAGGGCGGACGGCGGACAGCCCGCCGCCGGGGCAAGATACGCCGGTCCAGAAACCGGGACAACCCGCCGCACCCACACCTCGCGTTCCATCTCGCAGCCCGTTGCCGCTGCCCGCACGGTCCGCTGCCCAGGCTCGCGCTGGGTCGGACGCCCAGGCTCGCGATGAGTCGGACGGTCGGCGGCTGACCCCGCCGCCTGCAGCCCCCTCCGCCCGGCCAGGCGCAAATGGCTGTTTGTGCTGCCGCCCGGTGCGCGCACCGCGTGCCATCGCTCGGGCTGCGTGCAGATGGTTGCGGATCTCGCCGCGCACCCATCCGCATGGCGGCGGACGGACGGCAGCAGCCCTAACGCCGGCCGCGCGGCCCTGCGGCCGGGCCTTTCAGGCGCGGTCCGCCGCCGCCGCCGCGTCGGGCTGCAGCGAGCCGTCGACGTAAAACTCCAGCTGCGGTAACTGCGCCGGCAGATACGCCGGATTGTCCCGGTCCACGTTGAACCGAACGATGAGCTGATACGAGTGATGAATCGGCTCATAGGGCAGCGTTCGGTGGCGCAGGTCATCCAGATGCGACAGGTCCAGCACTGCCACGCCATCCGGGTCCGTCCGCAGTCGCACCTCCGTACCGCCGGCGGCCATTCGCTCGGGCAGGGGAGTGCGGCCAAAGGCGTCGTAACCCGGATGCTCGCGCTCCACGTACCACGCCTGGACCTCCTCGGCCGCCAAGGGCTGGCCGGCGAGGCTCAGGCAGATCCGGTAGCGGTTCAGGTAGCGGCGTTGGTTGGCGTCGAAGTCACGCTCGATCCATAGCCGCGGTCGGCGTGATCGCCGCCGCAGCTCCACCGCGAACGAGTGGATGCTGATGAACTGGTCGCGGCCGCCCATGGGGTCGTCGGCGCCGTAGTGGCCGGCGCAGACCACCCGGCCGTTCCCCAGGTGGTGCATCCAGGGTTGGTACACCTCCATGGTCGTCGGCAATCCGGTCAGCGGCTGCCAGTTCAGCCCCAGGTCATCCGAGGCGTAGTACGCGCCCGGGCGCATGCAGCCGACCAGCACCTCGTCGTCGATGCGGCAGACTGTCTCAGGCACGGTCCCCGAGTGCACCTTCTCCAGGGGGCCAGGCGTGAAGCGTTGCCCCTCGCGGTATAGTCGCTGCCGGCCCGGGCAGGCGAAGATGCTGTTGTTGAGCAGCAAGAGGTCGCCGTCGGCCAGTTCCACGAAGTCGGTCTCGGACACGTTCTGGCCGGCAAGCACCGGCAGCGGCGGGCTCCACGTCCGGCCCTGATCGTGGGAGAAGCACAGTGTCATCTGCATGTCGTTGACCACGTCCAGACGGGTCGCGGCGCGCACCGGGTACTCGGTGCCCTGACCCCAGCGGGGCGCCAACGGCAGGCACAACACCAGCGTACCGTCGGCCAGAGCCCGCAGACGGTGGGGATAGCTGGCGAAGCGTGGGTGGTGGAAAGGGGGCTGGCGTACCCAGCTACGCCCTTGGTCCTGCGACTCGTAGAGGATTTGGTTGGGTGCCAGCTCGGGGTCGTCGGAGTAACACGACCAGCGGAACCAAAGGAAACGGCCGTCCTGGGTGCGCGCCTGCGCAAAGGTCCCGGCGCCCTCGTGGAAACGGCAGGGCTGGCGCCATACCTCGGTCCAGGAAGCCATGGTGCTGTCGGACGTGAGGAGCACGGCTTCGCGGCGGTATGGCGACATGTCGTAACCCACCGGCAGCGACATCTCGTACCATCGCTGCCGGTCAGCCGGCGGCAACGGCGGGTCCACCCGCGTGACCTCAAGGAAGCCCAGGTACCACTGCCCGTGCTCGCCCGGGAACAGCGTTACCCATGACGTGTACCCAGGTCGCTGAGGTGACTGGTATGCGCGTTGCGAAGCAAAGCCCGTGGCGACCATGGCATCTTCCTTCATGGCGGTTCCTTTCCTGTGCCCCCGGTGACCTGGGCCCCCCACCGCGGGCAACGGAGCCAGTGCCCGCGCGGGTGAGCTCGCTGCTTCAAGAGTGGCGCTAGCCCTTGGCCTGCGCCGCCACGGCCCAGGAGGGGCCTTCGACCTGCCTCGACGACCGAGCCATGGCAGGGAATGCTGCCACCTGACGGCTTTGGCAAGCCGTCCGCTCCGGCCCCGAGCGCCTGTGCCACCGCCGGCCCGGACCTGATGCGGCAAGGTAGGCAGCCCGGGCTCCGGACACCACCCGTGACCAGCGCCCACGACCGCGGCGGTCAGGCGAAGGCGCTGCACTCCCGCGCCGACCGGCACTTCTCCAACACCCGCGCGGAGACCTGGGCGCGACCCGCACTCGACCCATCTTCAGCCTGAGGCGGACCAAAGGCCGTCGGCCGGGGGGCCGCCGCCGCGCGAGCCGCACCCCCGCGCGATCACCGGGTCGCCACCGACGACCATGGCCTGCGCCCGCGGTCGATCCGCACATCCAGACATCCTGTCTTACCCGCACGGCATCGGGACGCACCCGGCCGGCCTCGAGCGCGAGCCGCACCCGCGCGCGATCACCGGGTCGCCACCGACGACCATGGCCGCGCCCGCGGGCGATCCACACATCCTGTCTCACCCGCACGGCATCGGAATGCACTCGGCCAGCCTCGAGCGCGAGCCGCACCCCCGCGCGATCACCGGGTCGCCACCGACGACCATGGCCCGCGCCCGCGGGCGATCCACCCATGCTGTCTCACCCGTCAGGCCTGAACACGCACCTCGCCCGCATCGTCCCGGGTCCGCCGTCGTTAACCGCCGTTGCCGCCGCCGCGCGCGGAGGCGACATTGCCTTCGTGACACGCCGCACCGGCAATTCGGCCCATGGTCGCCGAGCCGGCTGCGGGGTGCCGCCGTGGCAGCGTCGCGCGGCAACGGTCGGTCGTGGGACGACGCCGGGATACCTTGGGCGCGCGCCATGGCACGCGGTTCCCACGCCGAGTTGGCCGGTTCGCCGGGCAGTCGCAGTCGCGGCCTGCGGTGGGCGTCCAACCCAACCTGGCTTGGGCTGGCGCGGGCGTGATGCGAGGTTGACGGGCTCGACGCTGCCTTTGCCGCGGGGCCGCAGCAACGGGGGCGTCCGGCCGGGTCGCGCACCCACCGCGCCTGGCCATCGGCCGACCGCGGCACCCAGCCCTGTGGCCCCTGCGGCACGGGCATGGCCTCGGACCTGTCACACCGCGCGCGCTTTCGGGTGCCGGGGCGAGGCGCAGCGTTACCGGCCCCCAACCCAGGTTCCCGGCGATCGGGCCGTCCGACAGGAGGCATCCACCATGGTTGAAGGCTCTGCTCCAGCCCCGTCGTTGACCGCGGTCCCTGATACGCTGGATCTGGCCGAGCACGGGCGCCTGGCGATCAACGGCATGCTCGGGTCGCTGCACCCGGAACTGGACTACGAG
>CAITNQ010000304.1 GCA_903893785.1 uncultured Gemmatimonadota bacterium | reverse complement strand
CTGGTAGACCTCGATGGCGACGGGGGGCAGGAAGTGCTGGTGGGGACCGCTGCTGGCGTGTTTGGCGTCGATGGCCGCGGTCGTCTGCTGACCGGTTTCCCGTTGCTGACCCAGGCCCCGGTCAACGGCAGTCCGGTGGTGATCGCCCTGACTGATACCACGGCCCTGGAACTGGCGGCGTTGTCGGCCGAAGCCCTTTACGTGTGGCGTCCCCAGGGCATCAACGCGAACTGGCAGGCGAAGCGCAGCGACTGGCCACAGCCCCGCGGCTCGGCCACCATGGTCGCGACCTATACCGGCAAGGCCGCGGTACCGTCCGTCGACCCAAAGGACCCGCTGTTGCCCGCTGACCGCGCCTACTGCTGGCCCAACCCGGTCAACGGCAACGAATTGGCCCACCTGCGTTTCTTCCTGAACCGGCCGGCCCACGTCCGGCTCGAGGTCTTCGATCCCCTGGGCCGACGCGTCGGCCGCGTCGAGGCCCCCGCCGGCCTGGCCGCCCCCGCCGAAAACGAGTTGGCTATCTCGGTGTCGGGCTGGGCCAGTGGTCTTTACCTGGGCCGCCTGGTGGCTCGTGGCGACGATGGCGCCAGCGCTACCGTGGTGGTCCGCCTGGCGGTGAGCCGATGAGACGGACCTGCCTGGTCCTGGTCTGGTTGGCGTCGCTGGCGGGGCCAGCTCTGGTGGCGGCGCAGAACCATCCCGAGCTGCGCTGGCAGGTACTGGAGACACCCCACTTTCGCATCTTGTACCACCAGGGGCTGGAAGGGGCCGCCGGGCGGGCGGCGTCCATCGCTGAGGCCGCTTATGAGCCCGTCACGGCCCTGTATTCTTATCATCCCCAGGGCCGGGTGCGCATTACACTGCGGGACACCGACGACTACGGCAACGGCGCGGCGTTCTACTACGAAGACGCGATTGAGATCTGGGCCACGGCCCTGGAGCACGATTTCGAGCTGCGCGGCACGTCGGACTGGCTGCAGAACGTCATCACGCATGAGTTTACCCACGTCATCTCGCTGGGCGCCGCGCGCAAGATGCCCCAGCGCGTCCCGGCCGCGTACCTGCAGTATTTCGGGTACCAGCGCGAGAAGAACCGACCGGACATCCTCACCGGCTACCCGGATGTCATTGCCTCGTACCCGGTGATGATGACCGTGGTGCCCATGTGGTTCGCCGAGGGCGTGGCCCAGTACATGGCTCCCGGGGCCCAGCACGACCGCTGGGACTCCCATCGAGACATGATCTTGCGCGTCGGGCTAAAGCAGGGCACTGCCCTTTCGTTCGATGAGATGGGCGTTTTCGACAAGTGTGGTTTCGGCAACGAATACGTGTATGACCACGGCTATGGTCTGGTGCTCTACATTGCCGGAACCTATGGCGCCGAGAAACTGGCCGCGCTGGCCCGCGCCGCCGCGACCTGGCGCCGGGTATCTTTTGATGCGGCCGTCCGCAACGTGCTGGGCATCAGCGTTGACCAGCTGTACAGCGACTGGGTGGCGTCGCTGCGGCAGGCCCACGCCGCGCAGTTGGCACGGCTGGGTCCGCTGGTGGAAGGCGACTTGGTCGCCGAGCATGGCTTCAGCAACCTGCGCCCGGCTCTGTCGCCGGACGGCACCCAGCTGGCGTACCTGTCGACCCGTGACCAGGAATACGGCCCTCACGCCTTGGTGCTGCGCGACCTGGCCACCGGCAAGGAGCGCGTCCTGACCACGGGCGTGACCTCGACGTTGAGCTGGGCTCCCGACGGCCGTTCGCTGTTTTTCGTTCGCATCGATCGCGGTGATGCCTATGGGTCGCGCCAGGCCGATCTCTACCAATTCGACCTGACCCGCGACGAACCCGGCATCGGCCGCGCGCTTGCCTGGGTTGTGCCCTCGGCCGTTAGCGGCTACGCCCCGCCTGACCCGCGTGAGACCCGTCTGAGCCGCGGTCTGCGCGCCCTGTACCCGGCGTGTTCACCCGATGGTCGCTGGTTGGCCTTCGTGCGGAACCAGGGCACCAACAACAACCTGGGGTTGCTGCGCCTGGCTGACCGGCAGGTCTTCTGGTTGACGCGGTACAGCGACGGCACGCAGCTCTACACGCCGCAGTGGTCGCCGGACGGCCAGGCACTGGTGTTGTCGGTCACCCGGGGTGGTCAGCGCGACATTGCTCTGCTCGAGGTCAGGCTGCCGGCTGCCGGCGCCAGCAGCGCGCCCGTGGCCCCTGACTCGCTGGCCCTGCTGGTGGCCACCCCCGCAACGGACCGCGACCCTACCTGGACCCGCGACGGTCGCCAGGTAGTCTTCGCTTCAGATGTGGACAGCGTCCTCAATCTTTACAGCATCGACGTTACGGATCTCCGGGTTCGTCGGCTGTCGCGCATGGGCGGTGGCGCGCTGGCGCCCGCCGTGGCTGCCGATGGCCGGGTGTACTTCGTGGCTTTCGGCCGCACAGGCTATCAGATTCGCTGCCTGGGGGGCTCCCAGGGCGCCAGCGACAGTACGGCTCGGGGGGGGCCGTCGACCCTTGCCGTTGGCACGGGGCCGGCGGCCGGCGCTCTGGCGGGGGCGGCGGCAGCGCCGACTGGAGTCGAACGCGACGCGGTGCACAGCGATGGCGTGGGCCGTCCGGCAGCAGCGCCGGCCACGGCCGTCGGCGGCGCGGCGCCCACGACCCCAACCACGGGACTCGGTGCCCCAGGGACGGAACCCGCGGTTCCGTTGCCGCTGGCGGCGGTCTTCCCACCGGCTCAGGGGCGGCTGCCGGCCGCCGTGGCTTGGGCTCCGATGCCGGGCCTGTCTCCGCCGCAGCCCTATGGGATCGACTTCCTCCGCACCTCGATCCTGCCGCGCCTGACCGTCGACGAAGGGCGGTTCAAGGGCGGGGCGTATGTGGCATCCAGCGATGTGCTGGGGCGCCAGAGCGTCTTCGCCGGCGCGGCCGTGGCCCCAACCAACCGCGACCGCGATCTGTTTGCCATGTACGAATACCGCGGTGCGCGTCCGACCCTGTTCCTGGAGGCGTATCAACAGCAGCGCCACGCCGCGCGGCACGATAGTACCGAGGCGCGCGACGGTCTGGTCACCGGTCTGACGTACAACCTGTACCGCATGGCGCTCGGCGGGCGCGGTCGCTTGGGGCGCCACGGTCAGCTTGAGTTGACCGCCGCGTACGATCGTTATGACGCCAGCGTGGATTGGTACGCCTATGTCAGCGATCCGGGTTCGGCGATAGGTCAGTCGCAGCGGCGCATGAAGCCGTACGGGTATACGTACCTACACGGTTTTGACTTGGGCGCCCTTTGGCGCGTCGAGCAACTGGCGCGCCGCCGGGATCGCGACATCAGCCCCCGCGGCCGGCAACTCGAGGTGCGCTACGACCGCTTCCTGAATTACTTCGTCAAGGGCT
>CAITNQ010000303.1 GCA_903893785.1 uncultured Gemmatimonadota bacterium | reverse complement strand
GGATCCGGATCGGCGCGCGGCGGCCGGAGCGGGGCGGGCCGTGGGCGGTGAAACGCCGGCAGGGGACGCCGGCGCCGACGGCCCGTCGACCAGCGCGCGCAGTCGTGCCAGCATCTCACCCACGTCCACCGCCTGTCCCATCAGCGCCAGACGCACCAGCACCAACTCGGCGCGGAAGCGCGGCTGCAGCGAACGGCGGATATCGTTCTGCAGGTCGAGCAACGCCTGCAGAATGCGAAGCAGGTCTTCCAGCGCAAAGATCCCCGCGGCCTCGGAATAGCGTCCCGCTTCGCTGTCGGCCACATCCAGTCCAGTGGCCGTGCCCTGGACGCGGACGAAGAACAGGCGGCGGCAGTGTTCGACGAGCCCCCGCAGGAACTCCTCCACGTCCGTGCCCGCGTCGACCACTTGGCCAATCAGGTCAAGGACGCGCTGGGGCTGCGCCTGCGCCAAGGCTTCAGTGATGGCGAAATACACCCCGCCGTCGACCAGACCGAGGACCTGCTGCACGGTGGCAACGGTCAGGCACTGGCCGTCCAACGAAAGCACCTGGTCAAACAGGCTCTCGGCGTCGCGCAGGGCCCCCTCAGCGCGCGCCGCCAACAGGAACAGCGCTTCCTCGTCGGCGGCGACGCCCTCGGCAGTGGCGATGGTGCGCAGATGGCCGGCGATTTCAGCCACCGGAATGCGGCGGAAATTGAAGCGCTGACACCGCGACAGAATGGTGTCAGGCACCTCCTGGACCTCGGTGGTGGCGAACACGAAGACGACGTGCGGGGGCGGTTCCTCCAGCGTCTTGAGCAGGGCGTTGAAGGCCGCGGTCGACAACATGTGGACTTCGTCGATGATGTAGACTTTGTATTGGCCGGCGGTGGGCACATAGCGCACCACCTCCCGCAGTTCGCGCACGTCATCGACGCTGTTGTTGGAGGCGCCGTCGATTTCCAGCACGTTCATGCTGGTGCCGTCGGCAATGCTGCGGCATGAGGCGCACTCGTCGCAGGGATCGGCGCCCACCGGTGCCGCGCAATTAAGGACCTTGGCCAGAATGCGCGCCGTGGTCGTCTTGCCGCAGCCGCGGGGGCCGCAGAAGAGGTAACACGGCGCAATGCGACCGGCCGTCACCGCCCGCTGCAGGGTGGTGGTGATGTGTTCCTGGGCCACCACCTGATCGAACCGGCGGGGGCGCCATTTGCGGGCCGTGACTTGGTACGGCATCGGCGAGGTATCCCGGGTGCCGCCGCGGGCGGAGACGGGGAAGGGGCTTTGCCGCCGTTGGCCTCCGACCGGGACGCCCGCGGCGGGCCATCGCGGAACGGGTGGCGGGTTCACAAGCCGGCCGACGCCTCAGCGTCGCCGAGTCAGTATGGCCCACGGGTTCGCCTGCCGACGGCCGGCCGGTCCCGCTGCACGGGTTACGGCCCCCGGCACTGACGCCCGACGCGGGCGACTACTCGACTACGCCCCCGCTGACAGCCAGGTCAGCGGGCCCTGTGGATAAGGAGGCCGTGCACCCACCTTCGATCCTGGCTCCCGACCCTCCCGACCACGGGCAGCTCCAGCCGGACTCCTCTGCGGCACACGCCGGGACTTTCTCACCGCTGCTACCTTCCGGTCCTGGCGGGGTTCAGAAGCCCTGCGTTGCGCAGAATCCGACCTTCAACACGGCCTGTTGTCGCTTGGTCCGAAAACACGGGGACCTCTAGATGGGAATTCGACCCCGCTATAGCGGATTGCGGGTACAGGGCACCGCTAACTCCCCATCTAGCACGACCTCGGAACTGGAGGGCGCAAACGCATGCCCAAGGGGCGAAGCCTTCGTCCCTTGGGCAAAGAGTAGGGAAAAATGGTGGAGCAGATGGGGATCGAACCCACGACCTCCAGACTGCGAACCTGGCGCTCTCCCAACTGAGCTACTGCCCCACCCCAACTCAGACGGTGCCGGCCCGTGACCGACCCCCGACGCTGCAACCCTTGCTGCTGCCCCGCTCCGACCAGCCCAACGGACGGTGCGGGCCGACAATGGCGGAGAGAGGGGGATTCGAACCCCCGGTAGGGTTTCCCCTACACACGATTTCCAGTCGTGTGCCTTCGACCGCTCGGCCACCTCTCCTTCAGATGGCGTGCGAACTCTGGTACTGCAATGGCGGAGAGGGAGGGATTCGAACCCTCGGTGACCATTGGCCACAACGGTTTTCGAGACCGTCCCGATCGACCACTCCGGCACCTCTCCAAGACCTATGGTGCGGCTCTGAGCGCGGCGAAAAACTGACGCAGCAGCGCCGCCGCTTCTGCCTCAAGAACACCGCGAGTGACCTGGCACTCGTGGTTGAGCCGCGGATCCTGGACCACGTTGCGCAGCGAACCGCAGGCACCGCTTTTCGGATCGCTGGCCGCGAACACCAAACGCGCAACGCGGGCCAGAACGATCGCCCCGCCACACATGGCACAGGGTTCCAAAGTAACATATAACGTGCTGCCGGCCAAGCGCCAAGACCCGGAGGCCTGAGCCGCACGGCGCAGGGCCAGGATCTCGGCATGGGCCGTGGGATCCTGCGTAGCCCGCGTCTCGTTGCGGCCCAAGGCCAGCAACCGGCCTTCAGCCACCACCACCGCACCAACCGGAACCTCGGCTGCGGCAGCGGCTTCCCGCGCCTGATCGAGGGCCACCTGCATCCAGTGGAGGTCGTCGGGGGCAACGGCCTGAGCCGCGGCCGGGTCGAACTCCGGCAAGGGCCTTCTCCTTGCGCTTGGAGTCTTGGAATATAAGGCTTGGCAGGGGGCAGATCAAGCGCGCGCCCGGGGCCGGCCACGCCAGCCGCCGCGCGGCGGAACGGGGGTCGGGCTAGAATTGCCGCTCGCTGTGCCGCGGCGGCAGAAGGGTCGGGTCACGCCGGACGAAGTAACTGGTCGCCCCGGGGCGGCGGCGGCGGTGAAGGGGATCGTGCCCCGCCAGGCGCATGACCAGACCGATGAGCGTGAACAGGGTGTAGAACAGCAGGCCTAGCAGCAGGTGGAAGTTGACCCAGCCCAGCAGGCGCCCAAGGTAGGTCCAGGCCACGTACAAAGGCTTGAGAACGATGGGGGCCACCAGGCTGGCTCCGGCGAAAGCCAACACGGCAAGCGCGAAAACCGGCGCCGCCGTGGCGTGCCCGCGGTAGTAAGCCCACAACCCGAGCAGCACCAGTGCACCGGCCATGATGCGGCCGAATTGACGCAGCGAAGCCGGGTCGGCCTGGGGTCGCGCCCACAGGCTGGCAGGGCGGTCAGTCAAGATTGAACTCCTCGCGCCAGTTGCCGGCTTCGGTCCAGGCGGGTTGCTCGCTCTTGGCCAGCAGGTAGTCGCCCAGCACCAGGTAGTCCATCTCGGTGCGCATGAAGCACCGGTAGGCGTCGGCGGGGGTGCAGACGATGGGCTCGCCACGCACGTTGAACGAGGTATTGACCACCACGGCGTAGCCGGTCAGGTCGCCGAAGGCTTTGATCAACTCCCAATACCGGGGGTTGTCTTCGCGGGCTACGGTCTGCACCCGGGCCGAGTAGTCCACGTGGGTGACGGCCGGGATATCCGAGCGGGGCACGTTGAGCTTGTCGATGCCGAACAGGCCGTCCTGAGCCGCCGTCATCGCGATCTGTCGCTGGCGGCCCACAGGCGCGACCAGGAGCATGTACGGCGAGTCGGTATCGAGCTCGAAGTAGTCGCTGACGCGCTCGCGCAGCACGCTGGGAGCAAAAGGCCGGAAACTCTCGCGGAACTTGATCTTGAGGTTCATCACCGACTGGGTGCGCGGCGACCTGGGGTCGCCCAGAATGGAACGTGCGCCCAGGGCCCGCGGCCCGAATTCCATGCGGCCGTTGAACCAGCCGACGACCTTCTCCTCGGCCAGCAGCGCCGCCACCCGCCCGGGCAGGTCACCGGGTGCCAACCGCGTGGCCACGGCGCCCTGTTGGGTCAGGAAGGCGGTGATGGCGTCGGCGTCAAAGGCAGGGCCGAGCAGGGCGCCGCGCATGGCATCCCGCTGACCGTCGACCTGGCGCGGCCGCCCCAGGTACCGGTGCCACAGGGACAGGGCCACACCGATGGCACCGCCGGCGTCCCCGGCCGCGGGTTGAATCCACACCCGGGCAAAGGGCGCCTCGCGCAGTATGCGACCGTTGCCGACGCAGTTGAGGGCCACGCCGCCAGCCAGACAGAGCGCGTCCATGCCGGTCTCGCGGTGCACGGTACGCGCCAGGCGCAGCATGATCTCTTCGGTGACGACCTGGCAGGACCGAGCCAGGTCCATCTCGCGCTGCGTCAAGGGCGACTCGGGTTGGCGCGGCGGCCCGTCGAACAGGGCCGCGAAACGATCGTTGGTCATGCGCAAGCCATCGACATAGCCGAAGTAGCGCGTGTCGAGGCGGAACGAGCCGTCGTCCTTCAGGTCTACCAAGTGGTCCAGGATGCGCTGCACATAGCGTGGCTCGCCGTACGGTGCCAGCCCCATCAGCTTGTATTCGCCGGAGTTGACGCGGAAACCGGTGAAATACGTGAAGGCCGAATAGAGCAACCCGAGCGAATGCGGGAAACGCAGCTCTGCCAGCAGATGGATATCGGCGCCGCGGCCGTATCCGTAGCTCGTAGTGGCCCACTCGCCGACGCCGTCGAGAGTCAGGATGGCGGCCTCGGCGAAAGGCGAGGGGTAGAAGGCGCTGGCGGCATGCGATTCGTGGTGCTCGCCGAACAGCACCGGGCCGTCGTAGGCCAGTTCGCGCTGGACCAGCTGCGGGATCCACAGTTTCTGTTCCAGCCACACGCCCATGCTCTTCCAGAACAACCGCAGGCCGCGCGGGGCAGTGGCCAGGTGGGTCTCCAGCAGCCGCTCGAAGGTGAGCAGGGGCTTGTCGTAAAAGCCCACGCAGGTCAGGTCACGGGCCTGGATGCCGGCTTCCTGGAGGCAGTAGGCGACGGCCTGGCGCGGGAACCGGGCGTCGTGCTTGACGCGCGTGAACCGCTCCTCCTGGGCGGCAGCGACCAACTGGCCGTCGGTGACCAGACAGGCGGCACTGTCGTGATAGAGGGCGGAGATCCCCAGAACGTGGGTGGGCATGGCCGGACGGACAAGGAGAGGGCGACGCTTGACAGCGCCGTGAGGGTAGGCGATACTGTGCCGCCGCCAACCGTCGGACAATTTTGCCTTAAGCTAGCCATTTTCAGTAAAAATAGCAAGATAGGGAGTACGGCGATGGCCGTTGAGACCGGCACCTTCCTGACCGGGACGCAGGTCCGCAGCGTGCAGCAGCGCTTCGGGACCCCGACCTTTGTCTACCACCAGGCCGGCCTGGAAGCGCAGGCGCAGCGCGCCCTGGCCTTCCCCAACCCCTATGGGCTGACCGTTCGCTTTGCCATGAAAGCGTGCCCGGCGGCCGCGGTCATCCGCGTCTTCAGTCGGTGCGGGCTGCACATTGACGCCAGCAGCGGGTTCGAAGCGACTCGGGCCCTGCGCGCCGGTGTGCCGGCGGCGGATATTCAGATCACCGCCCAGCAACTACCGACCGATCTGGTGGCTCTGGTGGAGGCAGGGATACGGTTCAACGCCTGCTCAATCAGCCAGTTGGCCACCTTTGGCCGCGCCTTTCCCGGCCGGGAGCTGTCGATCCGGGTCAATCCGGGCCTGGGTTCGGGCCACAGCAACCGCACGAATGTGGGCGGCCCTTCGGCTAGTTTCGGGATCTGGCACGAGCACCTGGATCAGGCGTTGGCGGTCTGTCAGCAGCACGGCCTGCACGTCACCGGCGTCCACAGCCATATCGGCTCGGGTAGCGATCCCGAAGTGTGGCAGCACTGTGCCCGACTCACGCTGGGCATCGCCGCCCGCCTACCGGAAGTGACTCGACTGAACCTGGGCGGCGGCTTCAAGGTCGGCCGCATGCCGGGCGAGACCTCGACCGACCTGATGGTGGCAGGCCAACCGGTGGCGGCCGAGATGGAACGCTTCGCCGCTGCCCATGGACGCCGTCTGCGGCTGGAGATCGAACCCGGTACGTTCCTGACCGCCAATGCCGGCGCCCTGGTGTGCACCGCCGTGGACGTGGTCGACACCGGCCCCTCGGGGTACTCCTTCATCAAGGTCGACAGCGGTATGACCGAGGTCCTGCGGCCGAGCCTGTACGGGGCCCAGCACCCGATCAGCGTCGTGGCTGCCGGCGACGATGCGCGCGGTCAGGCGGAGTATCTGGTGGCCGGCCACTGCTGCGAGAGCGGTGATGTGCTCACCCCGGAGCCGGCTAACCCGGAGGGTCTGCGACCCCGATTGCTGACCACCGCATGCATCGGCGACGCGGTGGTTATCGGCGGCAGCGGCGCGTACTGCGCCGGCATGTCGGCGAAGAACTACAACTCGTTTCCCGAAGCAGCCGAGGTCCTACTGGCCACCGACGGCGACATGCATTTGATCCGGCAGCGCCAAACGCTGGATCAGTTGCTGGCCAACGAGATCATGCCAGCGGTGCTCATGGACGCCAAGCAGGCGCCGCCGGCGCCCTGATCGGCAGGGACCGACGCACCGGGCCAGGACCCGGTTCGCGGCGAGTGGGGGGCGCGGCCGGAAGCAGGCGGCCGCAGGACGCGTTGGGCGGGTCGGCAGGCGATGCGCCAGGCAGCCCCACACCCAAGACGAACGCGCCCCCGGGCGGCCGAGGTTACGCACAGCGCGTGGGTGTCGGCCGCGTCGAAGGCGGGCGGACGCGCACGTTGGGCCGGTCGGCCCTACCGACAATGGCTCAGTTCAGCAGGTGCAGCCAAGAACCGAGCAGGAAGGTCATGCGGCCGATCAGCAGCGAGATACGCGCCATGATGGTGTAACCGAAGGAAGCCCCGAACGACACCATCAGGAACCAGATACCCACCTTGGACACCGCGCCCACAGCGCCGCGGTGCTCGACCGAGAAGAAGAAGTAGACCAGCACGCTGACCACGCCGATGAGGATGAGCAGCAGGTCCAAACCCTCGGCGCTCCAAGTCAGCGGCGTCAGCGTCGGCTCGATCTGCGCCAGCAGGAACGATGAGATGACCCGGGGAATGGCGAACCCGGAGCCCAGGCCAACGACAAAGGCAAAGGCGAAACGACTAAGCCACCCCAACGGGCGGGACAGTCGCGTCAGCATGAGCAGACCGAGGACGGTCGGCACCAGGTACCAGTAACGGTCGCCGGTTGCCCCTCCCTGCAGCCCGCCCAGACGCGCGATGACCTCGGGGTAGAGGGTAGAGTACCACACCTGGCCGAAGGAATACGCCGCGGCGACGCCGACGAAGATGTGCTCGGCGAGTTTGAACAGCGGGTTGTCTTTGTACAGGAAGGTGTACAGGGCCAGGGTCAGACCCGCACCGACGATGATGCCGATACCATCCCAGTCCGGCGTAAGTCGGCCGCTGGCCACCAGCACCCCGTTGACGACCGCGAAGACCAGCACCAACCCCAGGAGCAAGAGCGTATCACGGTTCATCTGCTTGTCCTCAGTGCGAGCCGGGCGTGGCCTGCCGATTGGCGCGCCGCGACAGGAAATACATGACGTTGCCCAGCAGGATGAAACCGATGAGGATCAGGTGGGCGATGGACTGCGGCCGCATGCCGGTGGTAGCGACATCGGGGTGCTTGATCAGCTCCTCGTATTCGGCGGCACCGGCCAGGCCGCCGATAAGGCCAATGAGTTGGCGCGACTGCAGGAACGGGAACAGGTCAGGCGCCATGACCGCGGTACAGCCACCCGCCAGGGGGAACCGGTGTTTCTCCTGGCCATAGGGAATCCAGACCTGGTCAATGGTGTTGCCTGCGGCCAGGGAGAGGACGAAGGAGAAATCCCGCAGCGAGTGGATCTTCTGCACCGCCGCCAGGGTGTCGACGGAGTTGCCCCAGGCGTCCTGCGGAAACGCCGTGCGGAAGTCCTGACCCATGTTCATCACCACACTGGCGCCGCCGGCCTTGTAGCCCATGAAGGCATAGTCGCGGCCCGCGACCCGGTCGTATTCCTTGGCCGCCTGCGCGATGGCTTCCTGGGCCAGGCCCGGCGCATCGGGCCACAGGCAGATCGCCACCACTTTGACGCCGCGGCTGAAGCAGTGGCGCAGGGTGGCCCGGGCCATGGGCTGCAGTTCGGCCTCTGAACCGGGGCCGTAGTCGAAGGAGATCAGGACCGTGCCGTCGGTGGCGGCAACGCGCTCGATCTGCGCGAACACCGACCGCACCGGTGGTGTGGCTTTGATCGGGAAGTGGAAATCGAGCAGCAGGGGTATGGCGACACCGAGGAAGATGAACAGGAAGATCACCCTCCGGTCGAGGCGCATCAGCCGATCGATCATTCGTCGCTCCCGCCCAGGTAGGACCGCTCGATGCCGCAGATGATGCGTAGCGAGGTGGCCACGGCGCCAAGGCTGACACCCAGCAGAATGCCCCGTTTGGCCGCCAGGTTCGGCACGGACATGAGCCACTGCGCGGTTGTGGGGATGGCGTCAGAGATGAACGCGCCGATGGGCACCCGCCCGAGCATGACCACCACGGCGGCCACCAACAGGATGGTGGCTTCCAGGCTGCGAGCCCGGAAAGTCCGATAGGCAGCCGAGGCAATGAAGAAGGCCAGGATCGAGAACATGGTCGAGCCGCAGGGGTTCTGGACATTCAGGAACAGCCACTGGTACGGCCCGGTATCGGCCTGCGACCCGAAGGGCCCCTGACCGTCGTTATAGAGCACGGCCAGCAGCATGGCACCAAAGCTGAGGTAGACGACCAGGCTGTAACCCCAACCCGCCTGCCGCACGCGGATATGACGCCAATGCAGGCTGAGCAGACTGATCAGCCCGAGGAAGAAGGCAAAGGCCGAGATGATCCGCAGCCAGATGGACAGCACCTCCTCGAGGTACTGCGACGAAGCGTGGGGCACGTAGTAGATGGCAATGCCCGTGACGCCCAGAACAAAGGCCAGGACCAATGGCAGCGTGCGCTTGACGAAGAGCATGGCGGCCCCTCAGTAGGACGTGAACGCGTAAGTGAGCATGGGCCAGCCCAGGGTGGCCAGCAGGCTGCCGAGTACCAGGACCGCGAGCAACACGGCCTTGCCCATGTCCTGGCCCTTCAGGCTGCCCAGCAGTCGCGGCTCGCGCGCCAGATAGGCGCTGGCGGCGTACAGCTCTTCGCCCATCAGCGTATAGTCGCAGGTGGTGACGAAGAACGGCAACTGCGTGTAGGCGTCGGTACCGGCGATCTGGATGGCGCCGGTGGTGGTGCCGGTTTCGGCCAGCAGCAGCGACTCGGCGTAGAAGTAGCCCATCATGATGTGGGCTGCCGGCCGTTCGCGAACCATCATCCCTTCCACCGCGGCGGCATAGGCGAACTGCTCCGTGGCCGCCAGGAAGATATTGTCGGAGTTGTACGCGTCCGGTCGACCCGCCTCAAGGTAGGCGGCGCGCACGGTTTCCTGGCTGACAGCCATGACCATGGGGTCGCAGTTAGCCACCCGCAGCGCGGTGTCGTAGCGCGCGGTCCGCTGCGCCACCCGGCCGAGGATGTTGGTCGCCGCGATGGTTGAGGGGCTGCTCATGCCATCCAGGCCATGGACAAAGAGCACTGGCTTGCCCATTTCGGTGGCGCGGCCGAGGGCTTCGTCCAAGGCTTCCAGACCGGCGATGCGGCGAATATAAAGGTCACCGCGGCGCGCCCTGCCGATCATCAGCAGCACGATGGCCGAAAACAGGGCGCCGGCGATGAGGTTGTTGAGCTTGCTCCAGTTGAGTAGGTTGCCCACGGGCACGGCCTGCGCCACAGTGGTGCCGATCGCCTCTTCGGTACCGGCAGCCGCATCGACGCGAATCCAATACGGCCGGCCGTCCTGCAGCGTGTCTTCACGGGCCGCGCCATCGAGCCGGAAGCGCTGCACCGGCGCGAAGGAGTAGTTCTCGTTGCCCAGCGTGTGACCGAAGGAGGCCGGGTCATCCGCCAGGGTCCGCCCCACGGCGGGTACCTCGGCGGCCAGACCAAAGGGACCGCCCGCCGCGGTGGCCACACGCACGCGGTACACGGTCCCGGGAGGCGCGGCGGGATCGCGGTTCCAGACGACCGTCAGGCTGCGTCCGGCATCATTGGGCGTGTCAATGGCCTTGACTCCGGCCGGCGGCGCCAACGCGGCGGCAGCAGTAGCCGCCAGCAACAACGCCAGTCCCACGATCCGCGTGTCCATGTTCACTCCTCGATCAGTTCCACGTTGGCGCGGGGAACCACAGCGCGGGCGCCGTCCTCGAACTGGACCTCGAGAACGCGGACGCGGGCGCCCGATTCGATCTGCTGCAGCTCGGGGGGTAGGGCGCTGACCCGGCCAATGCGGCCGAAGTAGGGAACGCGGATGACCCGCAGCAGGTCTCCGGGCTTCAACCCTTCGCTCGGGTGGCCGGTTTCGGCGGCCCGGGTAGCCTCCTGCGGCAATGGCACGACAATCTCAGGGCGCTGCACCCCGGCGCGGATCTGCGTCGCCCCGGTTACCGACACCTCGCGCCCGACGCAGGCCCGCAGCACGTCGAAGGTCTTGCGGGCCATGGCGATGGCACCGAACCCCTCGGTCACGATGAGACTCAGGCCGATTTCCTCGGTGCCGGTGATGGCGACGCCAAGGTCATAACCGAGCAACTGCCGCAGATCCTGGTCCCGAATGCCCCCACCGATGATCGCGGCCACGCCCACCTGGCGGGCGCGCTCGATGGTGGCGTGGCTGAGCAGGCTGCCGCCGACGATCACCTGGCCGGCGCAGTCAGGGCTGATGGCCGCCGGTTCGAGGGCCTCATCGGGGCTCTGGACCAGCAGCCGCAGGGTCCCCCACCGCTCGCCGCCAATGCCGAAGATGCCCTGCACGAAGGCACCGCGGGTCTCGACGGTGACCCCTTCGCCGGGGAAAACCTCGACGACGGTACCGTCGATGTAGGCCAGAACCTCCACCGGCCGGGGTGCCTGCCGCAGGATCACCTGGCCGGTGACCGCGGAGATGCTCTCCACGGTGCCGCTCACCGGCGACGTTACCGTGGTCTTGAACCACTTGATCAAGGGCCGCGTCTCGGCCAGTGGTTCGCCGGCAGCAACGGCCTCGCCCTCGTGTTTGAGCATGTACCGCTGCAGTTCGGCCGGCGACACGCCCAAGCGGTTGACTAGATTGACCGTGGCCACGTCGCCGGGGAGCTCGGTGCGGGCCACCACCTGGTCACGCCGCACCGCGCTGCCGGGCGCCACGACAACCTCGCCCTTCAACGGCAGGCGCCGTTCGCGCCGCACTACTGCCTGCCGAGTGACCCGCAGTCCCGGGGTATACGCATGCGCCATGGATCGGTCTCCGTCAGTAGAGCTCGAGGGCCCGGTTCCAGGCCTCCAGCTGGGCCAGACGGCCCGCATCGGTCTCGTCCAGCTGCACCGGCCGGCCGCGTCCGTCGAGGATCAGGCCGACGACGCCGCCCCTGACCACGGTCTGCAGTTCCTGGCCTCGTCCTGCCCCCACATCCCAGCCGCGCGCCGGTTTGACCACCAACCGGGCCTCCTGGTCTGCGGTCAGAGGCAGTCGCAGCAACTCGCCGACGCGCAGTTGCCCCGCCCGCGACCACGCCGGCAGGCCGGCTTCGTACGTGGCGCAGACCTCGCCGGGCTTGCCCTTGCCGACCGGGGCCACACAGGTTCCCAGGTAAATCAGACAGTCGCGCTCGAAGACGTCAGTCGCCGCCTTCTCGTCAACGGTGGCCAGCACGCCGAGATGGGGCATCATGAAGATGCTGTCTACTGCCAGGCGCGTGACGCCTTCGGGCTGGAAGGCATCCATGAGCATGGCCGCGGCCTGAGCCCGCCGTGGGGCATGGGAGAGCACGCCGCCGCTGCCCACCAACAGGTCCAGCGCCATCATGCGGATGAGCGACTCACCTGTAGCGCTCTGGTCGAAGACGTCCGAAAGGGTGCGTTCGGACTGCACGCCTTTCAGGCCCACAGCCAACTGCCGGTGCTGGACAAAGGCCAGGCGCAGGGCTTCGCGGGCGATGGCCTGTTCGACCTGCAGCTCTTCGAGCAACTGCGGCACCGTGGTGGGCCGGATCATTTTGTTCTTGATGCGGTCGCGCAGATCCGCTTCGTCCAGGGCGAAGGGGACCCAGCGCATGATGTTGGCCAACCCGGCCTCGGCCAAGACATTGGAGATGCTGTAGGACATCCCCAGATTGGCGCTGACGGTGCGGTTGAACACCTCGCTGAAGACACTGAAAACGTCGGTGGTGGCGCCGCCGATATCCACGCCGACGACGCTGATCCCTTGGCGCTGGGCAATTGTCTGGATGATGGTGCCCACCGCGCCGGGCGTGGGCATGATGGGCGCGCCGGCCCATTCGATCAACCGCCGGTACCCTGGCGCCTGCGCCATGACATGCTCGAGAAACAGATCATGGATGACCTGGCGCGCGGGCCCCAGATTCTCGCGCTCCAGCACCGGCCGCAGGTTCTCGGTGACCGTCAGGGCCGTGCGGTGGCCCAGAACAGCTTCCACCTCGGGGCGCGCACTCTGGTTGCCGGCATAGATCACCGGTAATTGAAAGCCCGTGCCAAAGCGCGGTTTGGGGTCTGCGGCGGCGATGAATTCAGCCAGCTCGACCACGTGGCTGACCGTGCCGCCATCGGTCCCCCCCGACAGCAGCACCATATCCGGACGCAGCTGACGGATGCGCTCAATCTTCTGGTGCGGTTGGCGGCCATCGTTGGCGGCCAGTACATCCATGACAATGGCCCCGGCCCCCAAGGCACAGCGCTGCGCGCTCTCGCCGGTCATGGCCTGGACGACACCGGCCACCATCATCTGCAACCCACCGCCGGCGCTGCTGGTAGAGACATAAATGTCTACGCCGCGTGTGCCCTCCGCCGGGGTGATGATCCGTTCGCCGTCGAGGATCTGGCGCCCCGACAACTCCTCGACTTCCTGGATGGCGTTGAGCACCCCCCGGGTCACGTCCTCGAACGGGGCCTCCACCGTAGTCGGCGCCTCGCCGCGGAACGTCTGCCGGTACACCTCGCCTTTGCGCTCGATCAGGATGGCCTTGGTGGTCGTGCTGCCACAATCCGTGGCGATGATCACATTCAGGTCACTCATGCGGCCCACTTCCCTCTTCTTGCAGCGCCGTGATCAAGACATCGATACCGGCGCGCTGCTCCAACAACCGTACCAACCGCTCATAGTCTGCCGCCGGCAGGACTAAGGTGGCGAAAGGGCCCAGGAAGGCCAGGGCTTGACTGCCAACAAAACTGAGCGGTCGACCGCTCTCCAGGGCCATCAACGCCGGCGCGGTCAGACCCCGTCGGACCACGTGCCGGGCCAGGCGGCGCGCCAGGTCGCGGTCGGCCTCGTCGGGCTCGACGGGCGCGGCCACGGCAAAGGCGTGACGCCACCAGCGACGCCAGGCGTCAGCGCGGCAGGCGTTGAGCCACAAACTCCACCACCTCGGCTTGGCGATCGCCGCAGCGCAGGTACGCGCCGCGGAAGGCATCCAGACGACTGTTCCGCGCCAGGGGGCTCAAGACCACGCCACCGCGCACGCGCTGCCAGCGGCGCAGATCGCGCCAGGCCCAGCATCGACGCTGCCCAAGGTGCTCGACCCACACGCCGGTGTCATCTAGACCATAGTGGGTCGGCAACCAGTAACGCGACAGCGAGGCGCACAGCACCACCACGCTGATGACCGCATAGCCGGCCCCGCCCATACCCACGGCCGCGACGGCGGCAAACGCCGCGATGGCGGCCATGAGCGCCAGGCTTCGTGGCCAGGGTTCCTGCACCAAAGGGTGCACGGTCCAAGTCATGGCCGCAGTCGGCGCCTCCGAACCTGCATCAGCGGCCGGCACCGGCGCAGCTGGCTCGTTCACCGCAGCCCAGCCTGGCTGTACCGCCGGCCGTGGTGACTCGGGCCAGCGGCCCTGGCGAACCGTCCGCCGGCCCGGACGAACCAGGCACGCGTGTGGCCTCCCTCTTCCGGCTCAGACGGCGGTGAGCCAGCCGCGCGTGTCATCGGCATCGCCGTTGACGACCCGGAAGAAGGCTTCCTGCAACTGCCGCGTCACCGGCCCCCGCTGGCCAGCCCCGATGGTGATGCGGTCGATGGACCTGACCGGCGTGATTTCGGCCGCCGTACCGGTGAAGAACACCTCGTCGGCGATGTACAGCCCCTCGCGGGGGATGGGACGCTGCTCGACCTTGAACCCGAGTTCGCGCGCCAGGGTGATGGCCGTATGGCGCGTGATCCCGGGCAGGATGGAGTGGCTTGAATCCGGGGTGTAGAGAACGCCGTTACGGATGACGAAGATATTCTCGCCGCTGCCTTCACTGACCAGACCATCCGGCCCGAGGACGATACCCTCGTCGTAGCCGTTGATCTTGGCCTCCATTTTGGCCAACTGCGAATTAAGGTAGTTACCCCCGGCCTTGGCCAAGAACGGTAGGGTGTTGGGCGCCACCCGGTGCCACGAGGAGGTGCAGACATCGACGCCCTGCTCCAGGGCTTCGGGTCCGAGGTACTTGCCCCATTCCCAGACGGCGATGACCGTATCGACCGGACAGGCAAAGGGCAGCACGCCCAGGGCCCCGTAGCCGCGGAACGCAATGGGCCGGACATAACAGGCATCGAGCCGATTGGCGCGAATGGTGTCGCAGACGGCGCCCGTCAACTGCTCCTGCGTGTAGGGGACCTCCATGCGGTAGATCTTGGCCGAATCCAGCAGGCGACGGATGTGTTCGTCCAAGCGGAAGACGGCCGGCCCCCGCCGCGTATGATAGCACCGGATCCCCTCGAACACGCTCGAGCCGTAGTGAACAACGTGGGACAGCACATGGATCTTGGCGTCCTCCCACGGTACCAGTTCACCGTTGAACCAGATCTTCTCCGACTGCGGCATGGCCATGGTCGCCTGCTTCCTGGGATGAACCCGCCGTGCGAAGCCCGTTCCCGGCGGGCTTCAGAGGGTGCGGCTGTAGGAAACGTTGAAGCTGTCGAACGTACGCGTCCGCTGCCGCGAACGACTCCCCTGCAGCGAGAGTCGGGTGGTGGAACTGGGATTGTACCCCGTGCTCAGACTCAACGTCCGATAGGGAGTGCGCTGGTACAGATAGCGCTCCTCGCCCCCCCGGCTGTAGTCATGCTGCCACTGCCGGTCGAGCCGGTACGTGCAATTGACGCTGGTGGAGAACTGCGCCCCCAGGCTGTACGTCATGCCCAGGCTGGCGTTGTGATCGCTGTCGTCTTCCTCGACGATCTGGGCCTCGTCTTCGGCCAGCAACCGACCGAAATCCTCGGCTCGGTAGCTGTAACGGCCGCTGACCTGGAGGTGCGCCAGCAGAGGACGGCGTAGCGAATGGGACGTGCTCCAGCTGCGCCGGATGCTGCTCTGGCGATCCACCGCCGCCGGGCTCAGTTGCCGGTCAAAGTCAAACACGGTGCGTTTGGCCGACACGCCGAAGGCGTGCGACACGCTGCACCCGAGCCGTTCGTACCGCGAATCGAGGTTCAGCCCCAGGTCGCGGTTGCGGTAGTTGTCGCCTGAATGCGCCGCATCGAGGTTCACTTTGTGTTCGTACGAGCGGTCCAGAACGACCTTGATCTGGGCGCCGCTGGCCAGCGTGACCTCGTAGCTGACGCTGGCACCGTTGCGGTGCGTGTCGCGGTCCTGGGTCCGGTCGCCCGGATTGCGGCCCCGTTCCATCTCACCACGGCCGGTAAGCTTGAGCGAACGCCCTTCACCCACCTGCCAGTCAAGTGAACCGGATAAAAATAAGCTGCGCTTGGCCAAATCGGAACTCGGGTCGCGAAAGATCCCCCCACCTGCAAGCCGCACAGGCAGATAGCGCTCGTCCTGCGCAGTCCAGCGGGCCGACGCACGGCCGATCACCTGGCGCGTGAGTTTGCCGTTCGCCTCGGATTCGAGGTTCCAGTTGTCGCTGCGTCGGTCGGTGCCGAAGTACCGGTTGCCCAGATCCTGATCAGCGCTGGCGGTGTTGGTGTGAAGGTTCTGGCCATAGGCCATGCTGGTGCTCAGATCAAAGCCGGCGACCTTGGCGTCGGCCCGGCCCGAAACGTGGGTGTTGCGGCTGGCCGACAGCTCGATGGCGACTGCCGTGTCGCGGGTCACCGCCCCGGCCTCGGCCTGCTCAGTGACTACCTTGCGCGGGGCTCCCAGTTGCGAGCGCGACTCGCCGAAACTCCACTGGGTCCGCACCTGGCCCGGCAGGTTATAGCCGAAGCTGGTGCTGAAGTCGTCGGTGCGATTGCGGTTGGCGGTCAGGGTGTTGTCGGTCTTCCCCAGGCTGACCGCCGGGGTAAGTTTCTGGCCGCCCAGGGTTAGTTCAGGGTTCACCTGCAGCGAGGCGCTGTATTGCACGCCCCGTTCGGCGAACGCGCTGTCCAGTGTGGCGCGGTTGACACGGTTAGCGTGGATGATGCCTGGGGTGACATTGACGCGCAGGCTGCTGAAGCGCCCCCGGGTGAAGGGACTGTACTGGAACCGGAAATTGAGCGTCTGGTTGCGGTTCTTCTGCTGCGTCAGGGTGGTCTTGCGCACCGACATGGTGGCGCCGATGCCAATCGACGCCCGGGGCCCCAGGATGGGGTAGTTGACCGCGCTGTTGACCGCAGCCAGGTCCTGCCAGGTGTTGCCCGTGGGCCGCTCATCCAGGGTAGAACTGAGCGAACCCGAAGCCGTGATGCGCAACATGGAGGTGGAGTCGCCGGGGGCGGCCATGCGCACCGGGACCTTGTAGGTGAGCGCGGGGAGCGTGTGGCTCCAAGACATGCGGTTGAGGGTCCGGGAGAAGCGCAGGTTGTACTGCTGCGCGTGGCCCGGGCGGGGAGGCCACAGCAGGGACAGGCAGGCCAGCGCCACGGCCAGGCAGGCCCTGGCCCCCGGCCCTGCGGCGCTCACGGCCGCTCCGCGGCCAAGGTGACCAGGGCATCGCTCAAGCGGGCGAACTCGGCCAGATCAAGGGTCTCGGGGCGGCGCTCCAGGTCAATCCCGGAACGCTCGGCGATGGCCTGCAGGTCGTCGCGGAGCAGGCCGGGCGCGGCAGCGAGCAGCGAATTGCGCAGCATCTTGCGGCGCTGGCCGAAGGCGGCGCGCACCAGGCGCTGCCAGGCAGCGCGGTCGCCCACGGCGACCTGATCAGCGGCCGAGAAGCGCAGCTCGATGACCGACGAATCGACGCCGGGCACAGGCCGGAACCGCGTCCGGGGCACCTGCAGGCGGACCTCCACCTGGGCTCGCATGCGCAGCAGGACCGTGATCAGTCCGTACTCGCGCGACCCCGGGGCCGCCGTCAGGCGGGCTGCCACCTCGCGCTGGACCATGAGCACGGCCCGGCCCACGTGGTCAGCGTAAGCCAGCAAGTGGAACAGCAACGGCGCGGTGATATTGTACGGCAGATTGCCGACCACCAGCAGCCGCTGGCCGCCCTCTTCGGCCAGCAACGCCGCCAGGTCCACGGCGAGAATGTCGCCTTCGAGCAGGCGCAGCACCTCGGCCGGCCAACGGCGGCGCAGGTCGGCCGCCAGGTCGCGATCGATTTCCACGGCCACCAGTCGCGGCCGTTGGGCCAGCAGCGGCGTAGTCAGGGCCCCCCGGCCGGGACCGATCTCAAGCACGATCTCGCCAGGTTCAGGCTGAATCAGGTCCACGATCCGGGCGATGGTACCGCGGTCGACCAGGAAGTGCTGACCGAAGCGCTTGCGCGGCCGCGGCGCAGGCAGCCGCGTTCGCGGTTCCGGGCGCCCTCCGGCGGCGGCGGGCGGAACGGAGCCGGCAGCCATCAGCAGACGGCCTGACGGCCTGTGAAGGCCCCGCTCAGGGCCCGCCACAGGTCGGTAAGGACCAGGTTCAGGTTAACGTTGCGGCCCAGATAGTCGTTGGCGCGGTCTACTTCGACAGCGGCCTGTTCCAGACGGCCGCGGTCGAGCCGGGTCGCCAGCGCCAGCAGCACCGGGCGGCGGTCGAGCAGGGCCACCTCGTCGCCGCGGTCGTGGGCCAGCAGGAACAGGTCGCGCAGGTGCACGCCGACGAGGGTCAGGAATTGCTGCACCGCAGCGCGGTCACCGCCTGCCACCAGCGGGTCGAGCAACTCCCAGTAGCGGGTGGTCTGGGCCTCGATGCTGGCGGTCAGGAACTGCTCGACCTGGTCGCGCAACTCGTCCAACTCGCCACCGGCAACCCGCGCCGCGCGGTCCAGGCTGCCCGCGCCCAACCTGACGGCCAGCTCCAGACGTTCGCCGGCCACCCCCTGGCGCGTCAGATGGGCCCGGACCTCGTCGGGCCGGAGCCGCCGAAAGGTCAGCCGCTGGCACCGCGACAACACCGTGGGCAAGAGGCGTTCGGGGGCCGCGGTGACCAGCACAAAGGCCGCCCGCCGGGGCGGCTCCTCCAGCACTTTGAGGAGGGCGTTGGCGCCGGCGGGATGCATCATGTCGGCATTGAAGATCAGCCCGAGGCGCCGCGGCGCCTCGACCGGGGCATAGCCCATGTCGTCCTGCAGGCGGCGCAGCAGGTCGACGCTGATGTTGCCGCCCGCAGGGGCGGCGACGCCGTCCAGGAAGTCGCGCACCGGTGCCCGTGGGTCCTCGGGTTCGCCCCCCTCGTCGCGTGCCTTCGCCTTGCGGGCGCTGCGTGGGGCCGCCGGCACCAGCAGGTGTAGATCCGGGTGGGCGAGTTGCTCAACGCGACGACACGACGAACAGGCGTCACAGGCGTCGGTACCTCCGGCGTGGCAGCAGCAGGCTTTGGCCAGTTCCAGGGCGAAGCGGCGTTTGCCGGTGCCCTCGGGGCCGCAGACCAGAATGGCGTGGGGTAGACGCTCGGCGTTGATCCAGGCCTGGACCTGGGCTTTGGCCGCTTCCTGTCCGATGACGTCGTTGAACGACACGTGGCCCCCGGGGCCGGTGCGCGGCGGCAAGCCGTCAGCGCAGCAGGCTCAGTTGCGTCTGTGGGTCGAAGAAGCGCGCCTTGGCCACGGCCACGGCCAGTTCCACCTGCTGGTCGACGACCGGCATGTGCTGGGGATCGACGCGCGCCACGAAGGACGAGGTGCCGGTGGTCAGATAGAGCAACACCTCGGCGCCGGTCGGCTCGACGACCTCGACGCGCGCCGAAACCGGCACCGTAACCACGCCGGGGTTCACCGTCTCGGGGGCGTGGATGTCTTCCGGCCGAATGCCGAGCACCACGTCCTGGCCCCGGTGGGCGGCCAGCGCCGAGACCAGAGACGACGGCAACGGCAACCGCAGGTGGCCTTCGTCAAAGGCCAGGCCGTCGCCGTCGGGTTGCAGACGGCCGGTGATGAAGTTCATGGAGGGGCTGCCGATGAAACCGGCCACGAACTGGTTGACCGGCCGATTGTACAGGTCCAGCGGGGCATCGACCTGATGCACCCGACCGTCTTTCATGACCACGATGCGGTCGCCCATGGTCATGGCTTCCACCTGGTCATGGGTGACGTAGACCATAGTGGCCCCCAGGCGCGTGTGCAGCTTGCTGATCTCGGTGCGCATCTGCAGCCGCAGCTTGGCGTCCAGGTTGGACAGGGGTTCGTCGAACAGGAACACCTTGGGCTTGCGCACGATGGCACGGCCGACAGCGACCCGCTGCCGCTGGCCGCCGGAGAGCGCCTTGGGCTTGCGCTCGAGCAGATCCTCGATGCCCAGGATCTCAGCCGCCTCGCGCACGCGGGCGTCGATCTCGTCTTTGGGATAGTTCTTGAGTTTCAGGCCAAAGGCCATGTTGCCGTACACCGTCATGTGGGGGTAGAGCGCGTAGTTCTGAAACACCATGGCGATGTCGCGGTCCTTGGGCTGGATGTCGTTCACCAGCAGGCCGTCGATGTAGATCTCACCGCTGCTGATCTCCTCGAGGCCGGCGATCATGCGCAGGGTAGTGGACTTGCCGCACCCGGACGGACCGACCAGGACGACAAACTCGCGGTCCCTGATCTCGATGTTCACGTCGTCAACGGCGACGACGCTTTTCTCGAACACCTTGCGGACGTTCTTGAGGACCACTTCAGCCATGGCTGGGGCTCCGTGGGCCGGTCAGGGGATGGGCCCGTAAAGGCGTGGTGCTACCAAGATAGCAGGACCGTGGCGCCGGCAGAACCCCCGCCAACGAGTCCGAGTCCGAGGCCGAGGCCGCGGGCGCGGCCGCCGCGGTCAAGGGCGCCCGAGAGGCGGCGGGCCCGGACGCGCATCCGGGGCGCGCAGGTAATCGGGCTCGATGCCGGCCAGGTCAGCAGCTGGGTGCGTCGCCAGGCGCCGGCGTCCGAGCGCCGCCACCGTGGCCGCGTCCGGCCGGGCCAGCAGCGCCGGCGCCCAGTGCGCCGCGTCACCGAGGGCCGCCAACGGCTCGCGCCAGACCAGGGCGCCATCGCCGATATACACCGTCGGCAGGCCGGAGCGCGCCGCCGCCAGCGTGGCCGGTGTCAGGGCGCGCGGCGTCTCAAGCTCCTCGGGCCAACCCGTTTCGGTCCCGTATACGCCCGCGTAAACCTCGCCTTTGCGGGCATCCAGGAGGGCGCAGACCGGGTACTGGCAGAATGGCACGCGCGCCGCCAGCGCCGCCAGCGTGCCAACGGGCACGAGCGCCGCGCCGGTGGCCAGGCAGATGCCCTTGGCCGCACTCAGCCCCAGGCGCAGGCCGGTGAACGATCCGGGCCCGATAGTGACGGCGACCGCGCCCAGCTGACCCGGCACCACGGCGGCAGCGGTCAGCAGGCTGTCGATCTCAACAAAAACGCGGCGTGAGTGCTGCACGCCGGCGTCGAGCAGACGCAGGCCCACCAGGCGCTCGTCATCCATCAGCGCCACGCTGCCGGCGGCGGTAGCCGTATCGATCCCGAGAGTCAGCACCGCGATGCCCTGGCGCCAGGCGCCGGTTTGGCTTGGGCCCCCGCTGCCGCGCTCACAGCAGCCCAAGCTGAGGTGACTGCAGGGCCCGCGGGTCGCGCCCCAGGTGCAGGTATGCCCGCTCCATGGCCTGACGGCCTCTGGGGGTGCGGCGGATGAACCCCTCTTTGATCAGGTACGGCTCGTACACCTCTTCCAGCGTCTCGGCTTCCTCGCCGACCACCGCGGCGAGATTATTCAGGCCCACCGGGCCGCCGTGGAAGCGGTCGATGATAGCCGCCAGCAGACGCAGGTCGATCTCGTCCAGACCATGCTCGTCCACGTTGAGGATGCGCAGCGCGGCCTCGACCGTGTCGACATCGATGCGCCCGTCGCCTTCCACTTGGGCGTAGTCGCGAGCGCGCCGCAGCCAGCGTTTGGCGATGCGGGCGGTGCCGCGGGAGCGGCGTGCAATCTGGATCGCCGCGTCGCGCTCCAGCGCCAAGCGCAGGAGCCGGGCGTCGCGTTCCACAATGGCGCACAACTCATCGATCGTGTAGTAGTCGAGGTGCGCCGTGATCCCGAAGCGGGCCCGCATGGGCGAGGTCAGCAGGCCCTGCCGGGTGGTGGCGCCGATAAGCGTGAACGGCTCCAGGGGCAGGCTCACCGAGCGGGCCGCCGGTCCCTGGTCGATAATGATGTCGATCTTGAAGTCCTCCATGGCGCTGTAGAGGTACTCCTCGACCGTACGGTTGACGCGGTGGACCTCGTCGATGAAGAGCACGTCGCGGGCGGCCAGATTGGTCAGCGTCCCGGCCAGGTCCGAAGGGCGCTCGAGGAGCGGGCCTGACGTGGCCGACAGCTGCACGCCCAGTTCCTTGGCGATGACATAGGAGAGCGTCGTCTTGCCCAGACCTGGCGGGCCGTAGAGGAGCACGTGATCGAGGGCCTCGCCACGCTGACGGGCGGCCTGGATCGCGATGCGCAACTGCTCTTTGACCTTGGCCTGCCCGGTCATCTCATCGAGTGAGGTAGGCCGCAGGGTGTAGTCGCGGTCTTGCTCCTCGGGTTCCGGGTCCGGATCGACGATGCGTTCGGCCATGGCTTCCGGGGCGGCCCGACGGGGCCTCACCGCTCTTTGAGGGCCAGTTTCACCAGTTGCTGTACACTATCGACGCGGCCGGCGCGAGCCATGGCCTTGCTGACAGCCTGTCGCGCAGCGGCGACGCCGATGCCCAGCGCCGCCAGCGCCAGCGCCGCCTCGTCGGCCATGGCAACGTCGCCACCCGGGGGACCAGCGGCACCGGCCGCGTGCTGCTGCAGGGTCTGCTGCACCTTCTCCTGCAGGTCGACAACCATGCGCTCGGCGGTCTTGCGGCCGACGCCTTTGATCCGGGTCAGCTCATTGACGCGCCCATGGCAGATGGCGTCCTGGAGTTCGGCCAGGTCGGTGCCCGACAGGATGGTCTGGGCCAGGCGCGGGCCGATCCCGGGGACCTGGATCAGCAGCTCAAAAAGCTCGCGCTCGGGGGCCGTGGCAAACCCATACAGCTCCATGCGGTCCTCGCGGACCTGCAGGTAGGTCAGCAGGCACACGGGCGCCTCAGGGACAGGCAACTGCTCCGAGGTCTGCAGCGAGACCGAAACCGCATAGCCAACGCCGGCGACATCCACAACCACCGAGGTCGCACCGCGCTGAACCAGAGTACCGCGTAGATGGGTTATCAAACAGGCCCCCAGTGGGCGCCGCGGCCCGTAAGCGCACAGGGCAGGTGGGACCCATGGTCGCAGCCGCCAACGGGTGGCCCGCCCCGGGCAGCAGCCCCGAGGCGCGTCAACGCCGCACCATGCGCCGCAACAGGGCGTCGATCTCGGGCCGCGCCCGTCGCCCGTGGGCCGAGTCCACCAGGAAGTCCGGCTGGCAGGCGTGGCACAGGGCGATAGCCAGGGCGTCGGAAGCGTCCAGCGGTTCGGGGGCCACCGCCAGGCCCAGCAACCGGGTCACCATGAACTGAACCTGCTGCTTGGTGGCCTGACCGTTGCCGACCACGGCCTTCTTCACCTCTGCCGGGGTGTAATGCGCCACCGGCACCCCGGCCTGCCGCAGGGCCAGCACCAACACCCCTCGAGCCTGGCCGAGGGTGGCGGCGGCGGCCGCGTCGCGGCCGACAAAGGTTCGCTCCATGGCAGCGGCCTGGGGCCTGAACTGAGCCACCACCTCGGCCAACTGCGCGTGCAGTGTTACCAGTCGGTCGTCGACAGCAGCACCTCGCGGCGGGCGGATGCAGCCGCTTGCCACGTAGGTATACCGTCGGCCGACGCACTGCAGCACGCCGTACCCCGTGCTGGTGCTGCTGGGGTCGACTCCTATCAGGACCACCCGATGCCGCCCAACCGACCCAACGGAAGCTCCAGCCGGCGTGGGATCAGGCCATCAGCTTGGCCAGGACATCCTCGCCGACATCAAAGTTGGAGTAGACCTTCTGCACATCGTCCAGGTCCTCGAGCGCCTCCAGCAGTCGGATGATCTGCTCGGCGGTGTCGCCCTGGACCTCCAGCATGTTCTTGGGCAGCCAGGCCAGCGAGGACTGGGACGCGGCGATGCCGTTCTTCTCCAGGGCCTGCTTGACGGCCTCGAACTCGGTCAGCGGCGCCGTGATCTCGTGGACTTGGTCGCTGTCCTGGATGTCCTCGGCCCCGGCGTCCATGACGGCGAGCATGAGTTGCTCCTCGTCAACCACCGACTTGTCAACCTCGATGACGCCCTTCTGCTCGAACATCCAGGCCACCGAGCCGTTCTCGGCCAGGTTTCCGTTGTACTTGGAGAAGACGTGGCGCACCTCGGAGACGGTGCGGTTACGGTTGTCGCTCAGGGTCTCAACGATGACCGCCACGCCGCCGGGGCCGTACCCCTCAAAAAGAGCCGCTTCGTACATCACACCCGGTTCTTCGCCCGTGCCCCGCCGGATAGCCCGGTCGATGGTGGCTTGCGGCATGTTGGCGCCGCGGGCGTTCTGGACAGCCGAGCGCAGACGGGCGTTGGCGTTCTCATCGCCACCGTCGCGCGCGGCCACGGTCAATTCCTTGATCAGCTTGGTGAAGAGCTTGCCTCGAGCCGCGTCGATGGCGCCCTTCTTCCGCTTGATGGTACTCCATTTGGAGTGCCCCGACATGGTTCTTGCCTCCCTTATCAGTCCTCGGTCTTGGCCTTCTTGCTAGCGTCCACCACCTTGGCCATCTGGTCGCCCGGAACCTCTTCGTAGCGCTCGAATTTCTGCGAGTGGATGCCCTTGCCCTGGGTCATCGAGCGCAGCGTGGTGGCATAGCGCTCCAGCTCGGACAGGGGCACCTCGGCGCGGATAATCTGGGAGTGCCCGGAAGTATCCATGCCGCTGATGCGGCCGCGGCGGGAGGAAAGGTCGCCCATCACGTCGCCCATGTACTCTTCAGGAATAGTGATCGTCAGGCTGTAGATGGGCTCGAGCAGGATCGGTTTGGCCTTGAGGAAGGCGTCTTTGAAGGCCACGGAGCCGGCAATCTTGAACGACACTTCGTCAGAGTCCACAGCATGGTACTTGCCGTCCAGGACGCTGACGCCCACGTCGACGACCTTGTACCCGGCCACGGGCCCTTCCACCAGCGTCTCGACGATGCCCTTCTCAATGGCAGGGATGAAATTGCCCGGGATGTTGCCGCCGACGACCTCGGAGCCGAAGTCGAAGCCCTCGCCGCGGGGGCGCGGGGAAATGCGCAACTGGACCTCGCCGAACTGGCCGCGGCCGCCGCTCTGCTTCTTGTGGCGATGGTGGCCTTCGGAAGTGCCGCGGATCGTCTCGCGGTAGGGGATGCGGGGCGACTCGATGTTGACCTCGACGCCATAGCGCCCCTTGAGCCGCTGCACGATAGTGTCCAGGTGCAGTTCGCCCTGGGCGAAGAGCAACGACTGACGCACCTCGGGATCGAAGCGGAAGGTGAAGCTGGGGTCTTCGTCGTGGATCTGGGCCATACCCGTGGCCATGCGGTCTTCGCTGCCCTTCTCCTTGGGTTCCACCGCCACGCAGATCAGCGGCTCGGGGACTTCGACGACCGGAAGTTTGACCGGTTTGGCCTTGGTGCACAGTGTGTTGCCGGTGTGGGTGTCCTTCAGCTTGACCAAGGCGACGATATCGCCCTCGGCGGCCTCTTCGACGTCGACCCGATTGTGGCCGTTCAGGCGGAACATCTGCCCGATTCGTTCGCTGGCCCCGCGGGTCGAGTTGAAAACCTCGTCGCCCGGTTTCATGTGTCCCGTGTACACGCGCATGAGCGTCAGGTCGCCCACGTGCTGCTCGGCAATGGTCTTGAACACGAAAGCCGCCAAGGGCGCGCCGTCGCCGGCGACCATGGGTTCGCCCGAGTCCACCAGCGACAGACCCGCGCTATGCGCCGGGCCGGGCAGGTACTCCGCCACGGCGGTCATCAGGAGGTCTACGCCCATGTCGTTTTGGGCGGCGCTGAAGAACGCCGGTGTGAGGGCGCGGGACAGGATGGCGCTGCGCAACCCACCGAGCAGGTCATCCTGGCTGAGTTCGCCCTCGCCGAAGAACTTCTCGAGCAGCGCCTCGTCGGTCTCGGCGACCGCCTCCACCAGTTGCTCGCGCAGCGCCTGGGCCGCGTCAGCCTGGTCCGCCGGGATGTCGCCCACCTCGGCTTTGCCGCCTTTGTACGTGACCGCCTTCATGCTGATCAGGTCGACCAACTGGTTGAAGGACTCGCCGGGGTTGACCGCCATCTGCAGCGGGACGACGCCTTTTCCGAGCCGTTCGCGGGCCATCTCCACAACCCGGTCCGGATCCGCCTCGGCCCGGTCCATTTTGTTGATGACCACCAGCGTGGGAAGCCGGAACTCCTCGGCGAAACGCCACACGCGTTCCGTACCGATCTCGACGCCGGCCACGCCGTCCACGGCCACCACCGCGGCGTCGGCGATCCGCAGCGCGGCTTTGGCTTCAGCAATGAAGTCGGCATACCCCGGCGTGTCGATGATGTTGAGCTTGGCGCCCCTCCAGTCCCCGTGCATCAACGCCATGCGGAGCGACATCTTGCGGTCGATCTCGGCCTTGTCAAAGTCGCTCACGGTGCTGCCGTCGGCGATGCGGCCCATGCGGTTCACGACCTTCATGTTGAACAGCATGGCCTCGGACAACGTGGTCTTGCCCGCGCCGCTATGCCCGCACAGGGCGATGTTCCTGGTCTGGTCAGTGCTGGCTGCCAACGGTAGCTCCCTTGCTAAGGTGTTACAGGCCTTGGTATTGGCGTTAAGCGGCCGCTTCGGGAAACGCACGCATCCGGTTTGTGGCGAACCCGTAAAAGTCGCACCCTGGTATGGGTATGTCAAGTCGGGCCGACCGAAAGCGGGCCGCCGTCGGCCAGGGCGCCTGAACGGGACCCGTGCACCCCGATGGACCCCGCCGGCCCGACCTCGGCCGGACAGCGCTCCACGGCCGCGGTGCATGCAGGCGGTGGTCAACTGACGCCGGCGCCGCCGCCAAGTCAGCGGGGCAGGCGGGGCCGTGTGTTGTCGGGCGGCCGGTCAGTGGGGTGGGGAAGGGGTACACAGGAAAGGGCACCCGGCCCGCAGGCGGGGTGCCCTTTCGCATTTAGATCCGGCAGCGCCCTACTCTCCCACCAGGTGTCCCTAGCAGTACCATCGGCGCAGGAGGGCTTAACGGCTCTGTTCGGAATGGGAAGAGGTGTT
>CAITNQ010000302.1 GCA_903893785.1 uncultured Gemmatimonadota bacterium | reverse complement strand
GTCCAGTCGTCGTCCTGTATATCCTGTCCATCCTGTAAAATGCCGTCCGGCTTCAGGCCCCCATGCAGATCGGTCCCCGAGCTAATCCTGGCCGCCGGCCTGTTTCAGCAGACTGGGCAGGTAGAGCCTGCCCGGCGTCGCGGTTGGCGTCGGCGTACCTGTCGGCGTGATGGTCGGTGTGGACGTCGGCGTCTCCGTCGGCGCATCGGTCGGCGTGGAGGTCGGCGCGTCGGTGGGTGTGGACGTCGGCGTATGGGTTGGGGTAGCCGTTGGCGTGGCGGTGGCTGACTTCAGCACGTAGCGTGCCGCCACGAAGTCATGGTCATACTGATCGCCCGCCACCACGATCTTACCGTCGGTCTGCGCGGCCGCCGCGCGACAGAAGACCCGGTAATCGTGCTCGTCCGCGATCAGGATGCCGCTGGTGCCCGCGCTCGTATCCAGCGTGCCATCGGTGTTGTACCGGGCCAGGACGGTAGCATAGCTGCCCTTACGCCGATAGCCTGCCACCACGATCTTGCCGTCGGCCTGCACGATGACCGCACTGCCCACCGCGTCATCACCCTTAAAGTCGGTGATGACTCTGCCACCGCTGCCGAAACTGGCGTCCAGATAGCCGTCGGCGGTGTAGCGCGCCAGCGCGAACGCCCCACCCTGCGTGCCCGACGCCACGATCTTGCCGTCCGCCTGCAGCGCAACCGACCGCGCGGTATAAATCCCAAGGGTCACCACCTGGCCGCCGGCGCCGAAGCCGCTGTCCAGGCTGCCGTTGCTGTTGTAGCGCGCCAGCGCGAAACTGCCGTTATTCGCACCGGCTGCCACGATCTTGCCATCCTTTTGCACGGCCAACGCGAGTGCGCGATCGTACCACCAGGCGTTGGCGAACTGCGTGGTCACCTTGCCGCCGGCGCCGAAGCCGGGATCCAGGCTGCCGTAGGTGTCGTAACGCGCCAGCACAAAGGCGCCTCGATCTCTGGCAGCCGAAGTATAGCCATGCCCTGCCACCACGATCATGCCGTCCGCCTGCAGGGCGACGGCGTTGGCCCGATCATATCCCCCTTCCGCGCCGATCGTCGTGGTCACGATGCCGTTGGCGCCGAAGCCGGGATCAAGGATGCCGTGGTCGTCATAGCGCGCCAGCGCAAAGTAACCGTAATTGCGCGCCGGCGTCGAGACGTTGTAGGTTCCCGCGACCACGATCTTGCCGTCAGTCTGAACTCCCACCGCGTTGCCCTCGGTCCAGCCGCCTGGGAGGGTGGTGGTGACTTTCCCCCCGACGCCGAAGTCAGGGTCCAGGCTGCCGTCAGCGCGATAGCGCGCCAGAGCAAACGCATATTGCCACCCGCCGGCCGGGTCGGCATGACCGGCCACCACGATTTTACCATCCTCCTGGATGGCCACCGCGCGGCTGGGATCATCGTAGCCGTCGAAGTCGGTCATGACCACCCCTTGGGCGCCGAAAGCCGTGTCGATGCTGCCCAGCGGGACGAGCGTGGGCGCGGGTGTGCTGGTCGGCCCGGGGCTGCCGCTGAGGGTGAAATCGGCCCGGAACATCTCCGTGTACAGGCCCATCCCCTCGTACCAATAGGCAATCGCGGTGTAGGTGCCCGCCGCGCGCTGCTGTCCGGCGATGTAGAAGTAGAAGGTCCGCCACACCAGGGACCCGTTATCGGCAAGCTCCTGATCGTAGGAGACCCCGCAGCCCCCTGCCGGACAGTAGGAGACGGTGGTGCCGTTGGGCGCGACCCAATCCACCCGGGCCGGGTAGGGCGGTCCGCTGAAACCGAAGACCTTGAGCGCGGCCCGGGCATCACTTTGGGTGTAACTGGCGCCCGGTTCGAAGTGGTAGGAGTAGTCGGGGCTGGCCAGCAGCGGCAGCGTAAACGGGGCGGCCACCAGCAGCACCGCCAGAACAGCCAGAGCCAGCACGATCCTGGGTTGCTTCATCGTCATCCTCCCAAAAGGCCGGAGTCACGCCGGCACAAGGAGCCCATTGCCGAATCAACCGTTTACCTGTGACCAACTACACAAGGAATTATACGGTACACCCGGCGGTCGCGCCAAATGCCAGGAGGTCATCGGAGTTCAAAACCCCTGTCCGTGCCCGCCCCCTCAGACGGTCAGAAAGTCCAGGTAGTTGTCCCGGTTGACCAAACAGGTCTCACTCTCCGCGTACGCAGCCGTGAAGGCTGTGGGTGGTCGCCAGCGCACCGCCGTCCACTTGCACTCGAACCCGGCCAGCCGGCC
>CAITNQ010000301.1 GCA_903893785.1 uncultured Gemmatimonadota bacterium | reverse complement strand
GATGTACGGGAAAAGGGTGGCCCCGGCGCCGGCCCACCCGGGGCCGGCGGCCACCAGGATCGCGGCGGTAATCAGTACCCTCGTGTGACCCAGAAGCGCTGATCGCATGGGCGATCCTCCTTGCGTGACACGTGGTGGCCAGTTCGTCAACGGGGGGCGAATCTGCCCGCAACTACCGCTGGTTGACCAGAATACCAGAAGCCGTGCTCCGGACGGTGCCATGTCCGGCAAGGGTCGGGTGGCCCGCAGCCGGTTACCGGGCTGACGAAGCGGGGCACCGGCCGCCGCGCCACCACGGGCCCTCATACATGGATGCCGTGTGTGGTACAATACTACTACGCACGGTAACCCGACGCCAATACGCTGTGCGGCAGGTCACATCGCCGCGCATTGGCGCCCTCAACCAAGTGGCGCCGAAGGACGTGCGGGGCGGGCGCGAAGTGCCGATAATAGGGTTGGAGCAACCCGCCCCAGCCGGAGGACGCAAGCATGGCAACCCGGATCCGCACCGATGCCGACACCGAAACCAGTACCGACCGCGAACTGCCGCTCGACCAGAAGGTGGCGGTGATCCTGGTTGCGCTCGGTCCCGAGGTGGCTGGCGAGGTGATGAAGAACCTGCAGGACAACGAGGTCGAGGAGATCACGCAGTGCATCGCCTCGCTCAAGAATATCACCCCGGAGGTGATGACCCAGGTTCTGGAGGAGTTCGAGCAGCACATGCTGGCCGGTGCCTGGGTTAGCCAGGGCGGCGTCGACTTCGCGCGCGCCGCGCTCGAACGGGCGGTGGGAGCCCGCAAGGCGCAGGAGATCCTTGACCGGGTGACGGCCAGGGTGTCGTCGGGTTTCTATATGCTCAAGAACGTGCAGGCAGATCAGATCGCCCCCTTCATCTCGCAGGAGCACCCGCAGACCATCGGCCTGATTCTGTCGCAGCTGGATCCGGTGCAGGCCTCCGGCATTCTGACCCAGCTGCCCGAACGTCTGCAGGCCGACGTGGCTTACCGCATCGCGACGATGGAGAACATCACGCCCAACGTCGTCCAGCAGATTGAGGAGAGCCTGGAGACTTCCCTGCGCGATATCCTGGGAGGCAACCAGGACGCCGGTGGTCCGGGCGTGGTCGCCAACATTCTCAACCTCACCGGTTCCAGTGTAGAGAAGACGGTCCTCGACCAGATGGACGCCATTGACCCGGAAGTGGCCGAGTCGGTCCGCAACCTGATGTTTGTGTTCGAGGACATCTCCCGCCTGACCGACCGCGAGATCCAGACCCTGATGCGCGAGGTGGACCAGAAGGATCTGGTGATCGCGCTCAAGGCCTCGTCGGAGGAACTCAAGAACAAAATCATGTCCAACCTGTCGGAGCGCGTGCGGGCCTTCATGCAGGAAGAAATGGAATTCATGGGCCCGATGCGCTTGAGCGAAGTCGAGGAGGTGCAGCTCCGTATTGTCCAGCATGTCCGCCAGCTCGAGGAGCAAGGCCAGATCACTATTGTCCGCAACGACTCGGACGACCAGTTTGTGTGAGTGGCAGCGACGCCGGCCGCCGGCACCGACGTACCGCTCCCCGCCAACCTGTCTCCCCGGGTAACCATGCTCGACGGCCCGCTCAGCACCTCGCAGAAGGCTCTGCAGATCAACCTGGACGCCAACCGGTACGGGACCTTTGCCGAGATCGGCGCCGGGCAGGAGGTAGCCCGTTGGTTCTTCCAGGCCGGCGGCGCCGCCGGCACGGTGGCCAAGACCATCTCCGCCTACGACATGGAGATCAGTGATGCCATGTACGGCCAGGCGGATCGCTACGTCAGCCGGCAGCGCCTGCGTGCCATGCTCGCCCACGAATATGACCTGCTGGTGGAACGGCTGCAGCCGACCCGGGGCGACCGCACTGCCTTCTTCGCCTTTGCCAACACCGTGGCCACGCGCAGCTACACCCGCCCGGCCGAAGGCCACGGCTGGATGGGCATCCGCTTCCAGGAACACCCGCACGAAGCGACCTCGGAGATCCTGGTTCACGTCCGCATGCTGGACAAAGAAAACCTACGGCAGCAGGAGGCCCTGGGGATCATCGGTGTGAACCTGGTGCACGGCGCCTTCTACCTGCACCACGATCCGCCGGCGATGATCCGCTCGCTGCTCGACAACCTTACCTGGGAACGCGTCGAGGCCGACATGATCCGCGTCTCGGGCCCCAGCTTCGCGGGCATCGACAACCGCCTGATGGCCTTGCAGCTGGTGCGGCAGGGGCTTACGGAAGCCGCTGTTTTCACTGCCGAGGGAGAGGCGGTGCAGTTGGCCGAGGTGCTGCACAACCGGCCCGTACTGGTGCAGCGCGGCAGCTTCCGGCCGGTGACCAATGCAACGCTCGATGTCATGTTGGGGGCGTTGGAGCGCTTTGTGCGCGATCCTGCGGTGGCCGGCCAGACCCCGGCGGTGCTGATGGAGATGACCCTTCGTCACCTGACCACGGGTGACGCCATTGATCACAGCGACTTCCTGGCCCGCGCCGACACCCTGGGTGGCCTGGGACAGACGGTCCTGATCTCCAATTTCCGGCGCTACCACCGGCTGGCTGCGTATCTGGCCCGATACACGAACCGCCCTCTGGGTATCGCCATGGGGGCCTCCAAGCTGCGCGAGATCCTGGACGAATCATTCTACAACATTGCCGAGGGAGGCCTGCTGGGTGGCTTGGGCCAGTTGCTGAAGAACCCGACGCGGCTCTACGTGTATCCCAGCCGGGAGGTGGGCACGGGCGAGCTGCTTACCGCTGCCAACCTGCAGGTGCCCGCCGGGCTCGGACACCTGCATGCGTACCTGCTTGCCAACCAATTCCTCGAGGACCTGGCGCCGTCCAGTCCGGATCTGCCGGCGATCCGTTCGCACGATGTGCTCGCCCTGCTGCAAGCGGGCGATCCGGCGTGGGAGCGCTATGTGCCGACCGCCGTTGGCTGGGTCATCAAGGAACGCGGGCTCTTCGGCTGGCCCGCCGGCGGGTAGGAGGGATAGGCCCGCGGCGACGCAGTCGCCGAAGCCGGCGCAGGCCTCGGCGACCGGCGCGCGGTGCTCTGCGGCTTCAGCGGTCCCCTGTGCTGGGCGGTCTGGAACCCGGAGCCTACTGCGGCTGGCCCAACTGCGCCAGGGCCAGTTCGTGAGCGAAAAGGGCCAACCCCTCGACCACCACCGCCCGGCGATGCAGGGCGGCCAACATGCCCAGGCTTCCCACCTGGCGCAGTTGGGCTCGCAGGGGCGCCGGCAAAGGCCCGAAGCGGACGGTGAGCACCTCGGCCACATCTGCCCTCAGCCGGTCCTGTCGACCGCGCGATTCGCCGCGGCTCTCGGCCTCGGCACAGGCTTGCTGGTATTGCAATGCTTCGATCACGGTCTACCTCCAGTCGAACGGTGCGGTGGGTACTGACGGGGTCCCGGTTCCTGGGGTACCGCCGCAACTGCCGACGGGGGCGACGGCCACCGCACGCCGGCGTCGGCCGGGCCGATCGCCCGGGCGTGCACCGCGAAGGTGACATCTCTCCAGATCCGAGGTAACCCGATGGAGAAATCGCTGCCCCTCCCCGGCCAGGTGTTCGCGGTCGATGGCTTGACTGCCTTCCTCATCACTCCCCCGGCCGGGCCGATACCGCCCCAGGGCAACGTGCCGTGGGTGTGGTACGCCCCCACCCTGCCGGGGCTGCCCGGTGAGGAAGAGCGCTGGATGTTCACCCAGTTCCTGTCTGCGGGCCTGGCCGTGGCTGGCGTCGACGTGGGCGAGTCCTTCGGCAATGTGGCCGGCCGAGCCGGGTTCTCGGCCTTCTACCGGTACCTGGTCCAGGAACGCAGCATGGCCAGGCGCCCGTGCCTGCTTGCCCGCAGCCGAGGCGGTCTGATGCTGTACAACTGGGCGGTCGAGAACCCGGGCGCGGTAGCCGGCATCGCTGCCATCTACCCGGTCTGTAACCCGGCCAGTTGGCCGGGTCTGGCCCAGGCGAGCCCGGCGTACGGCCTGAGTGAAGCCGACATGGCGCGCCACCTGGATCAGCACAACCCGGTAGCGCGCCTGGTCCCACTCTCCCAGGCCCGCGTGCCCCTGTTCCACCTCCACGGTGATCAGGACACGGTGGTACCTCTGGCCGAGAACTCGGCGGCGCTGGTGGCTCGGTACCGGGCGTTGGGTGGTCCGGCAACGCTCCTTGTGCCGCCGGGCCAAGGACACTCGATGTGGGAGGGTTTTTTCCATTGCCAGGAGTTGGTCGATTTCGTCATCGACTGCGCCGTCAAGGCGTCGGGCAGCCAGTAGCGTCCGGATCGTCTCGAGCCGGGAAATGCCGTTGGACGGTCTGCGGCCCAGGACGCAGGCGGGGGAACCCACCCGGGGAGCGATCGACGTGGCCCTGTGCGGCCCCCTCAAGGCGGCCTGGCAGCGTTGTTCGTGCCGCCGGACCAGAGACGTTTCTTCCGGGACGGGTCGCCCCACCGACAGGGGATGGCCGGTGCCGCCATCTATGGGGCCCTCAGGGCGTGCCCCGGCTCTTGGCGTCCGGGGCCGTCGTTGCCAGCGCGCACTGCGTGCCGAGTTGGCGCGGGTGGCGATAGCGCGAGTACCTGGCCGGGGAGCCGTCGGCGGGGCCATTGGCGATACCCTCACGCTGGTTCGCATTAGTGACTACGAGCTGCTTCGTCTTCACGGGACGCCAACTAGCGAATGAGGGCCAGGCGCTGCAGCTGGCAGACCTGACCCGCCTGCAGCCGACACAGGTACACCCCGCTGGCGACCCGACGTCCCTGGTCGTCGAGGCCATCCCACACGGTTCGGTGCATGCCGGCCGGGAGCAGCCCGGACACCAAGTTCCGCACCTGCTGCCCCAAAGGGTCCAGCACCGAAACATCCACCTGCGCCAGGGCTGGCGTCTCAAAGGCGATCTCGGTTGCCGGGTTGAAGGGGTTCGGGCAGCAGCGGTGCAGTTGCCAGGACTGAGGGGCGGCCCCGATCACTCCCCCGGGGTCGACCTCCGCCTGCACCGCGCCATCGTCGAAGACCCCGGCCACCAAGCGCACCTGCGGGCCGATCCAGGTGGGCCGGATGCGCACTAGCTCGCCCTGGCCGCCAACCGGGCGAGCCCCGGCCAGCGCCACGCGCAGCTCGCCGGCCTGCGCCCGCCAGGCAACCAGGTAGTCACCCATGCCCTCGCCGGGTACCACATCGCCGGCGATCCCGGACAGGACCAGGTCGCCAGCCACCACGGCGCCGCGGTCCTCCAGGGTGACCAGGAGTTGGTCCTCAGACCAGCTCAGGTGGGCGGCGCAGGCGCGCGCCAGGGGTTTGGCCGACCCGCCGCTGCCCGGCGGGTGCGGGTGGTTGCGCGATCGGCGTTCCTGGACCGGGAAGCGCCGCAGAAGGCCGACCCGCTGCTGCAGGATCAGGGAGGCATCCATCGGCGTGATGCCGCCATAGGGGGCGGCGTCGTCAAGGTTGGCGGCCAACGAATCCAGACCGGCCAGCGACGGCATGACCACGTGGCTGAGAACAACCGCTGCGTCATAGGTCTGGGTCAGGCCGTTGCGGTCCACGTCGCCAAACGCGCCGATCACCCTGGTCGTATCGGCGACTCGCCTATTCACTCCCTGAACGGTCTCCAGGTCGAGGTAGGACACGACGACCAAATCCCCGCCGGCCACCGCCATCCTGCCGGGCGACGCGGGCGCGGCCGCAGTGGGCAGCGCGACGACAAACACGCTGTCCGCCTCAGTGACCTCCACAGCGGCGACCGCAACGCTATCCGCCTGACCGACGGCTCTGGTCCATAGCCAGGCCGTGTCGCGGCGCGCATCACTGGTGTTGAGGTCCGGGTCCACCAGCTGGAGGTGCAGCGTGTCGCCGGGCTCGATCACGCGGGTGGTGGTCAGGACGCCATCGGCGCCGCCAGCAGCCTGGACGTACGCCACCACCTGGCGGACAGCCCCGGTGGAATCCAGCGAGTCGGCGTAGGTCAGGGCCACTACCCGGCCAGGCTGGGTCTGCAGGACACCGTCACCTGGCACGCCCGGGGCAGCGACGGCGCTGACCAGAGCCGCAAAGACGCCCGTGTCGACGCCGGTCTCGCGGGCCACCAATGACTCGACCTCGGAGCCTTCGGCCACGGCCACCGCAAGGCTGTCGGTGACCGTCGGGTCGCGGTTCTGATCGCCGTCGGCGACCTCGATGCGCAGCACGCCAGGAAGGGGCAGGTGCGCCGGGCTGGCGTCCAGCTTGCCCGTGATCCCAACCACGTGGACCCGGCCATGGGTCAGCGTATCGGCGCCCAGATCGCGGTTGAACACCGCGTGCTCAAGCCCCAGACGGGTGGCCCCAGGGGCGCTCAGGTGCTTCGTGCGCCCGTGGACAGTGAACAGCACCCCGTGATCGGCGAGGGTGTCAGTGCCGGTGGCCATCACTGTCCGCAGGGTGTCAATGCTGCCCTGCGCGGCCATCACGACGTGGCTGACAGCGGTCCAGGCAGCCCCCAGAATCCCGGCAGCGGTGCTCACCGAGTCCACCTCCATGACGGTATGGTCGAAACTGATGAAAACCTCAGCGGCAACGATGCCAGCGCCTCCCGATCCGCGCAGGTAGAGCGGCAGCGAAACCGTAGCGCCGGCGGCCACCGCCGTGTCTGGCAGAGCCAGGACGCGGGCCCGGGTCCCGGCCGACGTGGCCACGGCGGCGGAACCCGGCGTGGGCGCCGCACAGACCGAGAAGTCGGCCAGGTTGTCGTTGGTGTCGGTCCCAGTAGCGTCGCGGGACAGACTCTGACCGGCCGCCACCGTGGGCGCCGGCCGGCCCTCGCCCCGGTTAAAGGCGGCCGCATCGCCGTACTGAAGGGCGTCGATGATCTGGCCGCCGGCGTCGGTCAACTGGACGGCGTCAGGGCCGTTCTGCCAGTCGACATCCGCGACCACGTCGCGCTGGGCCAGAGCCTGCCCGGCGGCGGCGGCAGTGGCCACCACCAGCACCCCGTCAGCCGGTATGGCCGCGGTGCCGAAAGTGATGGTGCGGTACGGCTCGCCGGTATCGCCGTTGATGCCGATGAGTTTCCATCCGGTAAGGATCGTCCCGGGCGGCCCGGTGATCTCGGTAAAGACATCGTCCGGATCGGTCCCCGGGCCGTCGTAGAGCACCTCGTGGAGTACCGGGTGGGAAACGCCGGCCACGGGGCCGGCCAGGAGGAGGAGCACGATGCACAACGGCCGCATCAACCGCGCGGCCCGACGGACCGATGGCAGCGTCGGACACAGAGACATGGCACACCCTCCATGGGCTGGGGAAGGCGCCATCGCCCGCGCGACGGGGCCGCCGGACAGGCGCCGAGTGCCTGTTAGCACGACCCGTGCCAGCCTTTCCTTCTAGACGATAAGATGTTGCCCCGGAGTCGGTTGCCGTGCACTTGTGCGAGTGGAACGGGGCGCTCCGGTGACCCCCGGGGGTAACAGCCGTGGGGAGAGGGCTACCCACTGTGGCCGCGGGTGTGGGTATCGGCGGCGGACGGGGTAGCGCCGGCGTGGGCGGTGGCCGCTCGGGCCAGCCCGACAGCCGGGCAGGGAGCAGGAAGACAGCGGTGAGGCGGCGGCTGCGGCGATCCGCGCCGCGCTTCCACCGGGTCAACCTCGGCCAGCGGTCCCCGGACGAGTCGGTCCTGCCATCAGAACCGGGAGCGACACCATCGGGTCGGCGGCAGGTCGCGCCGAGGGTCGGCGTGGCATGGCGCGGGTCGACCTCAGCCCGTGGTTGATGGTCGGGTCGGTCCTGCCCGCGGGACCGGGAGCGACACCATCGGGTCGGTGGCAGGTTGCGGCATGGGTCGGCGTGGCATGGCGCGGGTCGGCCTCAGCCCGCGGCTGATGGTCGGGTCGGTCCTGCCCTCGGGACCCGGAGCGACACCATCAGGTCGGCGGCAGGTTGCCGCATTCGTCGGTGTGGGAAGGCGCGGGTCAGGCTCGCCCCATGCGGTCACTACGAACCGGCAGTCGCTGGCGGTCCAAACGAGGTGAGCGGGTCACGGGCGGCGACCGACAGGATCACATGGTCACTTCCGACAGGTCGCCGACATTGACGCGACCGGGGCGCCCGCGGACAACCGCCTCGTAACCGACCACGGTTTCCTCAAGCAGGACGTTGGCCACCACGGCTTGAGCACCGATGATCAGGTTGCTGCCGATCACCCGCTCCACCTGGGCACCGGCGCCGATGGAGACATCGGGCCCCAGTACGCAATGGCGCACGCGTGCGGTCGGGTCCACGTGTACCGGCGGCACGATCACCGTGTCCTCGACGTGCCCCGGCGGCGGGCAACCGCGCAGCAGAGCGCGGTTGGTGGCCAGCAGGGCCTCGAGCGTCCCACAATCGAACCAACCGTCCACGGGGAAGGTCGTCAACCGCGCACCCTCCTCTACCATCATCTGCAGGGCGTCCGTCAGCTGGTACTCGCCGCGGGTCCGGCGGTTCTCGGCGACCAATCGGTGCAGGCAGGCGAACAGGTGGTCCGAGGTGCGTATCAGGTTGACGCCGACGATGGCCAGATCGGACACGAACGCAGCGGGTTTCTCAACCAGTCGCGTCACCCGCCCATCGCGCTCCACGACCACCCCGAAGCGCGCCGGGTCGGTCACCCGCTGAACGCCTAGCGCCCCGTCGGCCGTCCCGGCCAGGATCGGTGCTAGGTCGGCCCGGAAGATGGTATCGCCGTACACGATCAGCAGCGGGTCATCGCCCACCACGGGCTGCGCCAGCGACACGGCATGCCCCAGGCCCAGACGCTCGCGCTGCTCGATGCGTTCGACCTGAACGAAATCACGTCGCGACTCGACGTATTCCACGATCTGCTCGCCCAGATGCCCCACGATCAGGGCCACGCGCTGCACCCCGGCAGCCGCCAAGCGGTCCAGGATGTGCCCGAGAATCGGCTGGCCGGCGACGTGTAGAAGGGGTTTGGGCCGGGTGTGCGTATGCGGCCTCAGTCGTGCGCCGCCACCGGCGACGGGCACAACGGCCCAAGCGCGCCCGGGGTCTGTGGCCTGGGAAGCCTGTGTCGTCGGTTCCACCGTACCTCCATCCGGTTGAGGGCGAGGCCCGGCGCAGCAGCGCCTCGGGCGCGCCCCGTTACGGGGTGGCGGGCCGGCCGCGCCCAGTGAAGGCGGCCCGGGTCATGGGGCCCCGGACGTGGCCTGGACCATGATGATGGGCGGCGTTCGGCCACAGCGCAAGATCAGCGTTTCCGCCCAAGGGCAATGGCGTCAGTGGGGCCCACCCGCCCCGTGCGCCGCCGGCCCACTGGAGCGGCTCAGCGGGCACGCCCGAGGAAGCGCAGCAACGCGTCGAGCAGGGTCAACGGGTGGGGCGGGCAGCCCGGCACGTACAGGTCGACGGGTACCAGCGAAGTCGCGCCGGCACAGGTCTCAGCGTGGTCGGCGAACAGACCGCCCGAAATGGCGCAGGCGCCCACGGCAATCACCACCTTGGGTTCGGCCATGGCGGCATAGGTCTGTCGGAGAGCGCTGGCCATGTGCCGGGAAACCGGCCCGGTAACCAGCAGGCCGTCGGCGTGGCGCGGGCTAGCGACGAACTGCACGCCGAAGCGCCCCAGGTCCCACGCCGGCGTGTTCAGGACATTGGCGTCGGCTTCGCAGGCATTGCAGCCGCCCGCGCTGACCTGGCGCAGCTTGAGCGAGCGACCGAAGAGACGCTGCGCCTGCCGGTCGATCAATGGCAGCACGTCCTGACCACCTGGACGCAAGCGCAATTCGTCGCGACCGCGGGCCGCCAGTCGGTGGTCCGTTCCGAAGGAAATGCGACTGGTGGGGCAGGCCCGGGCACAGTCAGCGCAGAACAGGCAGCGCCCCAGGTCGAGTTCCACCTGCGCCGACGCCGGCTGGACAACGACGGCATTCGTTGGACACGCGGCGACGCAACGCTGGCAGTCAGTTTGGCAGGTGCCCGGTGACAGCACCGGACGCCCGCGGAAATGCCGCGGCAGCACCGGCGGTGGCCCCTCGGGGTATGCCATGGTCCGGGATCCCTGTGCCAGGCGGGTCGCCAGCAGGCCCTTCATCCCCTGCTCCTCACGATGGATTGGTTACAGGTCATGGCCGCAGTACGAAAGGTTGAAGCTCTTGTTGCACAGGGGGAAGTCGGAGATCTGCTGCTGCCGCAGCGCCAGGGCCAGGCCAAACCAGTTGTGGAAAGACGGATCGATCACCTTGTAGTGCGCCAGGCGGCCGCCGGCATCGGTGCAGGCCAGGTGGCATATTTCGCCCCGCCACCCCTCGACCAGTGACACCGCCACATGGTCGGGGGCCAGGCGATCCACGGCCGCCAAGGTAGGGCCGGCCGGCAAGGAGCACAGCTGCTCGACAGCAAAAGCCGCCGAGCGTTCCATCTCCAGCCAACGAACGCGCGCGCGAGCCAGGACATCACCCCCGTCCCAGGCTGCCAGCGGGATCTGCGCCAGCCGGTAGATGCCGGTCGGATGGTCATGGCGGACGTCGCGCCGGAGACCGCAGGCGCGGGCCGCCACGCCAACCAGGCCGATTTCTTCGGCCACGGCGCGCGTCAGGGCACCGGTGCCCTCGAAGCGCGCCATCACCGACGGCGAGGCCCAAAGCAGGTCAACCGCAGCGGCGGCTTCCTGCTGGGCCTGCCGCAACAGGTCGGCCAGTTCGGGGCCCGACAATCCCTCGGCATCGATGACGACGCCGCCGGGGCGAACCAGGCCGCGGCCGAAACGGTTGCCGCACAGGGCCGCGGTCAGGTTCAGGAACTCGCCGCGCAGGCGGCCGCAGTAGGCCATCGTGGGCAGATAGGCCACGTCACCGGCCAGCGCCCCCAAGTCGCCGGCGTGGTTGGCCAGCCGCTCAAGCTCAAGCGCAATGCCGCGCAGCACCTGGGCACGGGCCGGCACCCGGGTACCGGCAAGAGCCTCGATGAGATGGGCGTACGCCAGCGCGTGACCAATGCTGGTGTCGCCCGCCATGGTCTCCACGTAGTGGGCCGAGCGCACGTGGGGTCCGCCGGCCAGCCGCCGTTCGATGCCGCGGTGCTGGTAACCCAGCGCGATCTCGAGGTGGTGGACGGTCTCGCCGTGGCACTGGAAGCGGAAGTGCCCGGGCTCGATGACACCGGCATGGACGGGCCCCACCGCGACCTCGTGCACTTCCTCCCCAGCCACGGTGAAGAACGAACCGACGCCGGCCACGACCGGGGCGCCATGGTCTGGCCACAGGTCCGTACCGGGCCGTCGCGGCGCTTCATGCCGCACGGGTTTGAGCCAGGGGTGGCCGACCGGGTTAAGGCGCCAGGTCTCGGCGAGCTCGCGCTCGAAGAGGTGCGCCTGCGGGCAGTTCGGCGTCAACGACGGGAGGGCTGCCTCGGCAAGGGTGCTGGTTAGTTGCAGCAGGCCCTGTTCGGGCCGCGCCGTAACGGCGATTACCCGCAGCCCGTCGGTTTCCGGCCATCCGCACAGGGCCACTAGGCGCGCGCCCGCCGCGACCTTGGACGTGACGTGGGCGCCGAACTCAGACGGCGCCAGGCACGGCACGAGCTCGAACGCCACTGCAGAGCCGTTGGCCAGGGCGATGTCGTGGTTCAAGCTCTCCCTCCACAGGCAGGAACGGGGCCGCGCACCGTCACCACGGCCGCGCCGCCACCAGAAGAGCTGCCCCTTCGATGAACTGGCGCGCGGCCGGGGGAAGCCACACCCCCAGCATCAACAATGCCAGCAGGGGCACGAAGACGATCGTTGCGTCTTGCCAACGCCACCCGGCGTCGAGCCCGACCTCACCGCGCGGCCCCCATGCAAGCCCCATGGCACTGCGGAGCATGGCGATGAACACCACGCCGACGCCGCCCAAAAAGATCGCCGCCACCCACCAGGCACCCGCCGCGGCCGCCGCACGCACGACCATGAACTCGCTGATGAACAGACTGAACGGCGCCAGGCCGCCCAGGGCCAACACCGAGGCCACCAGCCCCACGCCCCAGACGGGCGCCGTCGCCGCTATCCCGCCCAGTTGCCGCAGGTCGTGGCTGCCGCGCAACTGCCCCGCCCGGCCTGCACAGCCGAACGACACCGTCTTGGCCAATGAATGCCCGATAACGTGCAGCAGCCCGGCAAACACCCCGATCCCCCCCAGGCCAACACCGACGGCAATGATGCCGAGGTGCTCGACGCTGCAGTAGGCCAGCAGGCGCTTGACGTCGGTCTGGGTCATGGCGAACACTGCGGCCACAGCCAGCGACAGCAGACCGAACACCAGCAGCATACCCCGCCCCCAACCATGGCTGCCGGTGCCGGCTTCGACGATCGGCAGGTAGCGCAGGATGCAGTACAGGGCCGAGTTGAGCAGGAACCCCGAGAACACCGCCGATACCGGGGCCGGCGCTTGGCTGTGGGCGTCCGGCAGCCAGTTGTGCATGGGGGCCAGGCCGGCTTTGGTGCCGTAGCCGACCACAATAAGGGCAAACCCAGCCTTGAGCAGCACCGGGTCCAGGCCAGCCGCCGCGGCGTGCAGGTTGGTCCAGAGCATGGCCCCGGTGCCGGTGAGGGGCGACGTTGCCGCCCCGCCAGCGGTGGCCGTCAAGCCGCCAGGCGGGGCCGCCGACGCCACCACGAGCAGCGTGCCGACGAAGGCCAGGGCGACACCAACGGAGCAAACCAGCAGGTACTTCCACATGGCCTCAAGCGAAGCCGGCGAGGCCTCGGTGCAGATTAGGAAGGCGGTCAACAGGGTGGTCGCTTCGATCCCCACCCACATGACTCCCAGGTTGTTGGCGAGCAGGACCAGCGCCATGGCCGCCAGCGAACCGAACCAGAGCCCGTGGTAACGGCGCATCTGGCGGGGCCCCAGATGGCCCTGGGTCAGCAGATGGCCGAGATAGGCCTGCGCGTAGGCGGCGCTCAACGCGTACACCAGCGCCATGACCATCAGGTGCAAAGCCGAAAGCGCATCGAGCATGAGCCAACGCCCGGCGGCGAACTGAGGCCGGCTGGCGTCGGCGCCGGCGACGAACCAGCCGACGCTCAGGGCCAGCCCGGCCCAACCCAACGTGCCCACCAACCCGAAGCGGAGTACGGCTCGAGTCGTTGGCAGGCCCAGGCTAGCCACCCCAAGCAGGACCGGCATCAGAATCAGGGCCCAGAGGGGCCAGGCGGCGATCACCGTTAGCCCCGCAGAGCGGTCAACCGATCGGCGTCGATGTGGTCGAACGCCCGGTTGATGCGGAAGATGGCGATGCCCATGGCGAACACTCCGACGAACAGGTCCATCAGCGCGCCGAGTTCGATCAGCACCGGTACGCCGCCCACGAGCGCCAGGCCCAGCGCATAGATGCCGTTCTCCAGCACCAGATAGCCGATCACCTGACTGACGGCGGTGCGGCGCGCCACCATCAAGAAGACGCCGGTCATCAGCAGCGACAGGGCCACCGGCACCAACAGGTCAGGCGCATACGGACTTGTGCGGGGCACGCGCAGGGCCAACGCGGTGGCCACCCACAGCATGGCAACGCCCGCGAACAGCGATGTGCCGTGACCGATCAAGGGTTGCGCTTCGCGCGTCGTCTCGGCCTCCCGCAGGGCGCGGAGCAGCAACCGGGGGAATACCCACCCCTTCAGCAACACGATGGCGACCGCCATGGCCCCGGCCTCCAGGCGCATCCGAGGACCGGTGGCAACCAATGGCAGCAGCCCCACCAGGACGCCCTGCCCGGCGCCAACCCGGATGCCGGCCGCCAAACGACTGGACCCCAGCAGCAGGAACGAGCTGAGCACGATGAGTACCAAGATGGCGTCTGCCCAGGGGGTCACCAGCCGCTCCGCAGGGTCAACGAGAAGGCGAGCAGGGACAGCGCCCCGGCGGCCACCAGCAGGCGAGGCACGCGCAGCAGGCTCAGGCGAGCCATGACCGACTCCACTAGCCCGATGAGGGCGGCCAGCAGCAGCATGCCCAAGGCGAAAGCCGCGGCTCCGGCCGTCCCGTGCCAGCCCCAAGCAGCCACCGCCAGGTCGACCACGACGGCGCCCAGAATCCACAGCTTCAGCGCCGCACCGTACAGCACCGCAGCCAGGTCAGGGCCGGAGTAGTCCAGCACCATGGCTTCGTGGACCATGGTCAACTCAAGATGAGTGTTGGGGTCATCGAACGGCACGCGGCAGTTCTCTGCCAGCGTGACGATGAACAACGCGACGCCGACCAACACGATCACCGGTACCGCCCCGGCCACCTCGCTGCGGGCCTCGGCCAAGCCGGCGGCCATGCCGCTCAGGCTCAGGGACCCAGTAAGCCGGGCCAGCGTGGCCCAGGCCAGCAGCAGGGCCGGCTCGGCGACAGCGGCGAACTGCACCTCGCGACTGGCACCCATGCCCGCGAATGCCGATCCGGTGTCCAGCGCCCCGAGCACGGTCCCCAGGCGCATCAGGCCCAGGCAGTAGGCGAACAAGAAGAGATCGCCGGCGAAGCGCCCGGCGGCGGGAGAGGTGCCAGCCGGGACCAGCAGTAACGCCATGGTGGCGGCCGCCAGGCCCAACACCGGTACCAGACGGAAAACCCAGGTGGTCGTTTGGCTGTACACGGCACCTTTGCGCCGCAGTTTGGCCAGGTCGTAATACAGCTGCAGCATGGGTTGGCCGCGGCGGCCAGCCACCTTGGCCTTCACGCGGTTGATCACCCCCGACAGCAGCGGTGCCAGCACCAGGCCGCTGGCCAACGCCAGGCCCCGCCAGGGGTCTTGACCCCAAGGGCCAAACAGGCTCGTGCCCACGTCAGCGCCCACGGGTCACCGGGCCGCCCAGGCCAGCGCAACTACCAGCGCGGCTACGATGGCCAGGATGTACAAGTTCAGCCGGCCGTGCTGCAGCCAGCGGAGGCGGGCCAGAGCCGCCTCAAACCGGGCGAACCCTGGGCCGAACAGCCGCTCGCGCGACACATCGGGGGTGTCGCTGGCGAACGAAGCCGACTCCGGGAACAGGCCCACTGGCGGCAGCAGACGACGCCGTGTTCGCAGCACGGCGCCGAAAAGCCGGCTCAGCGGATCGGCGAAGGAAGAAGCCGTGTACTGCATGCGCGGGGTGGGTGCCGCGTAGCCGCAGTCCCAGGTAACAGCGCGGCCCACCGGGCGCCGGCGCAGCAGTGCCTGGCGGTAGCCGACCAGCGTCAGGAAGAGAACCAGCAGACCGGCCGACGCCGACGCCGCCAAGGCCACCGGACCCGCTGCCCACGCGGCGGCGGCGGACAGGGTCGCAGCCCCGTTACCGGTTGGCGAGCCGGGCACCACCACCGCGGCGGCCCGCTCAAGGCCTGGCAGCAACCAGGGCGCCGTCAGGGCTACCCCCAGGCAGGCGGCGGCCAGGAACAGCATCGGCCAGCGCATCGCCGGCCCCACCTCCACAGCCCCTGCGGCGCCGGCGGAACGCGGCTCACCGAGGAATATGACGCCGCACGCCTTGCTGAAGCAGGCCAGCGCCAGGCCGCCGATGAGGGCCAGGGCAGCGGCAGCGGCCACCCCGACGACAGCGCTGATGGCCGTTACCGCCGGGTCACCGACAAGGAGATGGAAGGCCCCCAGGTACACCAGCAGTTCGCTGACAAAACCGTTCAATGGCGGCAGGCCACAGATGGCCGCCGAACCGACGATGAAGGTAACGCCGGTTACTGGCATCCGTCGCAGCAGGCCGCCCAATCGATCAATCTCCCGCGTACCCGCCTGCCGTGCCGCAGCACCCGCCCCCAGGAAGAGCAGGCCCTTGAAGAGCGCGTGGTTGACCACATGCAGCAGCCCCCCTGCCATGCCGAGGAACGCCACCACGGGCCAGTGGTAAGCAGCCCCCAGCAGGCCCACACCAAAGCCGATGGTGATGATCCCGACATTCTCGACGCTGTGGTACGCCAACAGTCGCTTCACATCGTGTTGGGCCAGCGCAAAGAGAACTCCCAACACCCCCGAAACGGCGCCCACAGCAACCAGGCACCAACCCCACCAGGCAGGTGGAGGGCCCAGAAAGGTCAGAGCTCGCAGCAGACCGTACAGGCCGGTCTTGATCATCACGCCACTCATCACCGCCGACACCGGTGAGGGAGCGGCCGGATGGGCCTCGGGCAGCCACACGTGCAGCGGCACGAAGCCCGCTTTGGTGCCGAAACCCAGCAGCGCCAGGCAGAAGGCCGCGGCGCCGGCAACCGGGCCGAGGGCCGCCCGACCCAGGGATGGGTAATCCAGACTGCCGGCCGCGTTCCCCAACAGGGCGAAGAAGGCCAGCAGGAAGGCGGCGCCCACATGGGTTGCCACCAGATACAGCCATCCGGCGTGGCGGACCTCAGGCTTGCCGTGTTCGTGGACGACAAGAAAGAAGGAGGCCAGCGACATTGCCTCCCAAGCGAGCAGAAACAGCATAGCATCGGCAGCCAGGATAGCCAGCACCATGCTTCCGGTGAGGCAATTGTACCAGAACCAGGTAAGGTCGGGTCCCACAGACTCGCCGTGCGGCCCGGCACCCGAGCCGCCGAAGTACTCACCGCCGTACACCGCCGCCACCGCCGTCAGCAGCAGGATCGGCAGCGCGAACAGCGCCGCCAGGGGATCGAGGCGCAGGGCCACGCTGCCCATGGGCAGCGGCCAGGCCCACTGCTCGGCCAGCGCCCGGCCGGCGAAGAGCGTCGTCCACGCCGGCGCCCAACCCGCGGCGGCGCCGACCAGGGCCGTGGACACCCCAACGCGCCGCGCCCACACGGGCCGTCCGGCAAGGCAAAGACATATCAGGGCGCCGACAAACAGCAGCAGAGGCGGGAGGCCGAGGGGGATCACTGCCGTCTCACTGGGGCGCGCTCAGCGTCGGCGCGCGCTTCCAGAGCCGTGGCCGCTGCGACCAAGCCAGCCAGCGAGGCCCGGGCGGCGACGGCTTGGGAGAAAGCCGGATCGTGCAGGCCCAGGGCCAGGCGAGAAAGCAGCCGCAGGTGACTGGGGACCGTGGGACAGACCAGCGTGAAGAGGGTGTGCACCGGTTGACCATCCGGCGCCTGGAAGGCTACCGGGTGACGCAGGAAGCACAGGGTGATGAGCGGGGCCCGGACCTGCAATACCACCGGATGGCGCACATGCGGTATGGCAACGCCGCCGCCGACGCCAGTCGAGCCCAGCGACTCACGCGCCAGCAGTACCTCGAGCATCACCAGGCGATCGACATCCTCGGGCAACGGCATGCGCTCGAGCACCGCGGCGAGGGCGGCGCGCTGGTCTTCACCCGGGACGTCGTGGTGAACCCCACCGATGGCCAGGGCAGCCGCCAGGCCGGCTTCCTCAGGCGCATCGCGCTCGACTAGCCTGGCGAACACGGCACTGGAGAACCGGACCTGCCGCACCGTGGCCCATTCGAGCAGTTCGTCGCGATTGAAGTGGAACCGCTGCCCGATACGTGCCGCCGGCAAGCCCCGTTCCGCGACCCAGTCCATGACGCTGGCTTCGTCCACGCCGAAAAGCTCAGCGGCATCGCGCACCCGCAACTGCATACCCCCCCGTTGGCTGTGGCTCCAGTCGGCGCCGCCGTCTCCCGACGGCGGTCAGAAAAGCAAACACGTGCATGTCCGCGACCTCGGCAAGTCATGCGGCGAGCCGGCCACCCCCCCCGCGGGGCAGTGCAGATGGGCACGGTCTCCTGTCCTCCCGCCGCCGGCCTGGGTCCTGGGGGTTAAAGGCCGGCACTTCATGTGCCGAGCCGGCACATGCGCCGTTGGGCAGTGCAGACGGGCACGGTTCCCTGCCGTCCCGCCGCCAGCCTGGGTCCTGGGCGTCATGGTCGGCACGTCAGGGGCCGAGCCGCCACATGCGCCGTTGGGCAGTGCAGACG
>CAITNQ010000300.1 GCA_903893785.1 uncultured Gemmatimonadota bacterium | reverse complement strand
GGTGGCGAGGGACTGCGGGAGTCAGGCCTGCTTTCGCTGCCGGTCGGTCGGGATAACGCGACCGACCGGCAGCCATTGCGGGTCGCGAATTCGCGCTGCCGTGCCACCGATCGCGGGTCCATGCGTGGCCCGATCCGGTGGGCGCCGCGGCTCAGACCCGGCGCCCGGGTTCGTGCACCGTCGCCCCCAGAAGGCCCATCAGCGGGTCGTACCCCGGCGGGCCCAGCCCCAGGGGATTGTGCCGGCGCCAGCCCTCTGCTGCGGTGAACCGTCCGGACCACCGGCCGACCTCGGCGGCATACCCCTGCATGGCGTGGAGGTACGAGTCAATCCCCTGGCTGTGGTCCAGCCATTCTTTCTGACTGCGGTGGGCCGCCAGCACCGCGGTCTTGCGCTCTAGCACGGCTTCGATGTCGACGTAGAAGTCGGGTTCCACCACCCGGTTCAATGGGTCGCGGTTGCCGTGGGGTTGAGCGTGGTACAGGGCCAGGTCGCCGTTCACCGGCGAACGAGGCGGGTCAACGGTGAAGTTGGGGATACCCCGGCAGAACGCGGCCGTCACCGCCAGGCGGCAGGCGTTCATGTGGTCTTCCATGTAGTCCTGCGGCGACTGTGCCAGGACAATCTGCGGCGCCGCCAGGCGCACTGCCGACCCTACCCTGGCCAGCAGTGCCTTCTCGTAGAAGACCTCCAGATCAGGCACTAGCGGCGCGTGGAAAACGGCGCCCAACAGGGCAGCTGCCTGCTGCGCTTCACCCAGGCGGATAGCCGCGGTGGTTGGCCCGTCGTGGACCGCCGAGCCGCCCGAGCCGTCGGCGATGTTGAGGTAGTGGATCTCGCAGCCGGCCTGGCCCAGGAGCAGCAGGGTGCCCCCCATGCCAAACTCGATGTCGTCCGGGTGAGCCGCGATGGCCAGGACGCGGGGGCGCATGTCAATGCATCTCGACGTCACAGGTCCCCAACCCGGCGCGCAGGAAGTTGAACTGCACGTTGGGGTGGTCAGCCAGCAGCGACATGGGCACGGCGGCGTCCGGGATCCGCTTGGCGATCATGAGCGTGGTCAGCCGCATGCCGAAGGGGTTGTCGTGGTGGCCCGGATGCCAGATCGATACTTTCTCGGCCTTCCAGGTCTCCGCGGGCCCGACGGTGACGGCCTGATGCGGCACATTCTGCACCGTGCCGCCGCCCGACGTGCGGGCATTCTGCATCAGCGTCATCGGGTGCAGATCAACGACGCGCGTGCCCAGTCGCCTGAACTCTTCCGGCGTCGGCGGTGACTGCGCATGGGCCCCCTGGCGCTTGGGCGGGTCGTTGAAAGCCCAGTGTTTCACTTCTCCCTGCCCGCCCTGCATCACGACGCAGCGGATCTGGTCCCAGCTGCGCTGGTACTCCCCCGGTTGCGCGGCCGGGAAATGCAGGTGTTCGGCCGGCATGGCCAATTCGGGCCGGATGCGGTCGAAGCAGAGGTCCATGTCAGTGCGCGCGAAGCCGAGCGGAAACTCGCGCGACACCTCACGGCCATCGACCACCCACTCGTCCATGCCCCAGAAATGCGCGTGCCGCAGTGACAGCCCCAGTTCGTTGACCAGGCGGGCCACCAAGGGCAGCTGCTCGGTGGGGCCGATGGGACCGCAGATGCCTGCCGGGCGGTCGGGAGTTGACTGGCGCCAGGCGCCAATGTACTCCAGCGCCTCGGCCAGGTAGAACTCCTCCACCGTGTCGTAGAACCGTACCGCAAAGCCTTCCCGTTCCAGGCCGCGGATGTCGCGTTCCGACAGCGCGGCCGCGTCGTCCAGAATCGCGCGGTCCAACGTCGTGTAGTCCCACCACTCGGGTGCCACCCTGCTGATGCTCCTCATCGTCCCTCTCCGTTCGCCGGCCGTTGGCGGCCCGGGTCTGCGGCGCAGCGGTCGGTCTGCGCCCCGGCTGTCGACCAGGCAATATAGCCCAGGAACCGGCCCCAGGCAGGGTCCGGCCCCGGGTGAGTTTGTGCATCGTGTGGGCATCCCCTTGTGCGGCAGAGGCCAGGGACCCATTTTGGGGTTGGTCGCCGGTCCCGGTCCACCGCCTGTTCGGGGGCCGGCCGGTCGCCGAGCCCGCGCGACGCGGGCACTCGGCGCCATCTTGGATAACACGCGGCCACCCGTCCACCTGCGAACGCCTGCGAAAGACCGTTTCCCGGTATGGCCAAGGTTGCCGACAGCGGCTCCTCCGCCGCCGTCCTGCGTCCACCTGCGGCGGAACTGCGCCTGCTGCTCATTGACGACGAGGTAGTCGTCCATCGCAGCGTCGGTGGCTTCCTCGAGCGCATGGGGTACTCGGTGCTGTGTGTCGACCGCGCCGAGGAGGGGCTCCGGCTGTTCCAGGAACAGGGCGCGGACGTGGTCATTTCCGACATCCGCATGCCGGGCATGGACGGACTCGAGCTGCTGGACGAACTGGGGCGGCTGTCGCAGGGTACCGAGGTGATCCTGATCACCGGCCACGGCGACATGGACGTGGCCGTCCAGGCCCTTCGGCGCGGCGCTTTCGACTTTCTGCGCAAGCCGCTGAAGCTCGATGAGTTGCTGGCTTGCCTGCAGCGCACGCGGCGCTACATGGAGGTGCGGCGCGAGAAGGACCAGATCCAGCAGCGCTTGGACGCCCTGCTGCACGCCCAGGGCGGGCGTCTGGACCGTCACGAGATTGTCGGTGAGAGCGCGGCGATCGAGGCGGTCCGCCGGCTAATTGCCAAAGTCGCGGGAGCGGAGCGAACCGCGGTCCTTATCGAGGGCGAGAGTGGCACGGGCAAGGAGCTGGCGGCCCGCGCCATCCACGCCCAGAGCCCCCGCGCCGCGCGGCCGTTCCTCAGCGTCAACTGCGCGGCAATTCCGCGGACGCTCCTCGAAAGCGAGCTCTTCGGGCACGAGCGAGGTGCCTTCACCGATGCCCGTGAAAGCCGGCGAGGGCTCTTCGAGCTGGGCGCCGGCGGCACGCTGTTCCTCGACGAGATCGGCGATATGGACCTGGAAGCCCAGGCCAAGATCCTCCGCGCCCTGGAGGAACACCGGGTGCGCCGGGTCGGTGGGGAACGCGAAACGGCAGTCGATGTGCGCCTGATCTCGGCCACCAATCAGGACCTGCCCTCCCTGATTGAGCGGGGAGCCTTTCGTCAAGACCTGTACTTCCGCCTGAAGGTGTTCACCATCCGCATGCCGCCCCTGCGAGAGCGCGGCGACGACGTGCTGTTACTGGCCTATCATTACCTGCGGGAATACAACGCGGACCTGCGCAAGGACATCGTGGGCCTGGATCCGGCGCTGCAGGCGCTGCTGCGGCGATACCCGTTCCCCGGTAACGTGCGCGAGTTGCGTAATCTGGTGGAACGGGCTGTCATCCTGTGCGACGGTCCGGTCCTGGGGCGACCCGAGTTCCCGGACCTGGCCGAGGCGGGGCCGGCCCCGGCGGCGGGCGAGTTGCCGACCCTGGACCTGGCCGCCCTCGAGGAACAGGCCATCCGCCTGGCGCTGACGCGCACCGCCGGAGTGCAGACCGACGCGGCGGCGCTGTTAGGCATTGGCCATGACGCGCTGCGCTACCGCATCAAGAAATACGGCATTGAGTAACGCTCAGCTGGATTGGATCTGGTCAAACCGCGAGCCCCGGTCGTGCTTTGGCTCGTCCGGCGCGGCTGGAGTGGCTCCGAAGGGTGTGTAATGCACTCTTGGGCAACGACATGCCAGGACTGCCTGCCAGTGGCATATAGATTGCTCAAGGGTATTCCCGGATAGCTTCTCGATCTGCATGCGGCGGCCTGAGCCGCTGCCCAGGTCGCCCCCCACGACGCGCCCAGAGAGACGAGATGAAGCTACTGCTGGTCGATGACGAAGAGATCGTGTTCAAGGCTGTCGGCGGGTTCCTCAGCCGGTGCGGCCACCAGGTCTCCACCGCGCTGAACGGCAGCGAAGCCCTGGAAGAGATGGGCCGCGACGTGCCGGACGTGGTGCTGAGCGACATCCGGATGCCCGAGATGGACGGCCTGGCCCTCCTTGAGGTGGTTAGCGTCCGCTACCCCACGGTGCCGGTCATCTTGATCACCGGCCACGGCGACGTGGACACCGCGGTATCGGCACTCCAGCGCGGGGCCTACGACTACATCCGCAAGCCCGTCAAGCTGGACGAGCTCGTGTCCCTGCTCGAGCGGGTCGAGGAGCGGAAGCGCCTCGAGCAGACCCTCGTCGAAGAACGCGCCAAGCTGGTCCATGCCGGCCGATTGGCCACCGTGGGCACCATGGCCGCCGGCATCGCCCACGAGATCAACAATCCCACCACGGCCATTCGCGGCAACCTGCAGACTTTCGAACGGCTGTGGCAGCGGGCTGAGCCGGCGCTGCAGGCGGCGGTGGCGCAGGCAGGCGATCGCGACCTCCAGGTGCTGGTCGAGGAGTTCCCCGGATTGGTGGCCGCCATGCTGGCGGGCACTGAGCGCATCAGCCGCATCGTCAGCGCGGTGCGTCTCTACGCCCGGACGGACGAGAACCGCGCCCCGCAGGAGGTGGACCTTGCCAAGTGCATCGAAGAAGCGCTGTCCCTGACCGCGTCCGTATGCGAGGGCGTCGCGGTGCGCTCGTCATTGGCCTCGGTGCGGGTGCTGGGGGTGGCGCAGGAGCTGACCCAGGTGGTCGTCAACCTGGTGCAGAACGCCGTTCAGGCGTTGGCCGACCGGGCCGGGGGCATCGTTTCCGTCGACCTGCGTCGGGACGACGCGGGTTGGGTGGTGCTCTCGGTGGCCGACAATGGCCCGGGCGTGCCCGAATCGCTGCACGAACGCATCTTCGACCCCTTCTTCACAACGAAGGAACCCGGCAGCGGCATCGGTCTGGGGCTGTCGATCTGCCACGGCATCGTCACCGACCATCGCGGCACCATCGGTTTCGCCCCGGTGCCCGGTGGCGGCGCCCGGTTTGAGGTCAAGCTGCCTCCGGTGGCCACGGCCTAGGAGGACCCATGCCTACGCGCGATGTCGTGTTGATCGTCGATGACGAGGTCGAGGTTGGCGAGACCATCCGTCGCCGCCTGCGCGTCGAGGGTATCGAGGCGCAAGCCTGTCAGGACCCGATCGAGGCGCTGGAATGGATGCGCCAGCGCTTGTACCCCGTTGCCGTGTGCGACATCAAGATGCCGGGCATGGATGGCATCGAGCTCCTGCGGCGCCTCAAGCAGCTGAACCCGCTGTGCAATGTCATCATGGTGACGGGGTACAGTTCGATGGCCCACGTGGTCGACTGCTTGGGCAATGGCGCTGTCGACTACTTCGTCAAGCCCTTCCAGGACATCGGCCTGGTGGTCGAGGCGGTGAACCAGGCGCTGGTTCGCATCGCCCGTTGGCGCCACGCCATGCCCCTGTCGGGCCGGGAGGGCTGACCTAGATGTCAGACGCGGGCGCCACGGTGCAGGAAATCCTCGACCAGATCGCCGTCGAAGTGATGACGGTCGGCCTTGACGATCTGCGCGGGGTCGCGCGGATTCACACCGGGCTTGAGCAGTTGGCGCAGTTGGGCCAGAGCGATGGCCGTTCGCGTCTGACCGACCTGGCGACCGGTCTGGCGACCCTGGTGTCGCGGATCATCCTGGACGAGTGCGAGGACATCGCCGATCCACTGGACCTTCTGGCCCGTGGGGTGGCCCTGCTGCAGCGGCTTGAAATCGCCCACCAGCGCCACGGCTGCGAAACCGACGAAGTGAGCGTCCCGCCCGAGATGCTGGCGCTGTGCACCTCCAACACCATCGGCCTGGACCCAGCCGCCGAACCGGTCGAAGACTCCGGCGATGAACCCACGGCCGAGGAATGGGCGGCGGCCGAGGCCGGTGGCGCTGACGCGACGCCAACCCCGCCGCCGCCCGCGGTCGACTCGCAGTCCCTGCCCGTAGACGCCGATATCTTCTTCGACTTCCTCTCGGAAGCGGAAGAGCATCTCGCCACCGCCGAGACGACGCTGCTCTCGCTGGAGAGCACCCCTGGCGACGTGGAACTGATCAACGGCGTCTTCCGCTCCTTCCACACCATCAAGGGCGCCGCCGGGTTCCTCAATCTGACCGAGGTCACGCGCGTCGCCCACACCGTCGAAGACGTCCTCGACTCGGCCCGCAAAGGCAAGCTGAGCATCACCACCGCCATCTTGGACAGCGCCCTCCAGTCCATCGACCTGCTCAAAGCGCTCCTGTCCGGGGTGCAGAAGCGGCTCGAAGGGGGTGCGCCGCCGCCGCAGGATATCGACGGGTTTGTCGCCCGGCTGGTCCAGGCTGTGGGACAGGGTGGCGCCGCACCACCACCGACCGCGGCACCGATGGCAGCCGCGACAGCCGTTCCGGCGGAAGCCGAAACCGCCGCCGCCCGCGAGGCCTCCCAGGCCGCCGAATCGCGGCACCTGGACCAGGGCTTTGTCCGAGTGGGCACGGGCAAGCTTGACCAGTTGGTCAACATGGTGGGCGAGTTGGTCATCGCCCAGACCCAAGTCAGCCAGAATCCTGATGTGCGGCGGCTGGTGAGCGAGAAACTGACCCGTGATCTGGCCCAGTTGGGGCGCATTACGCGCGATATCCAGGAAGTCGCCATGTCCATGCGCATGGTGCCCATCCGACCGACCTTCGAGCGCATGGCCCGCATGGTGCGTGACTTGGCCCGCAAACTCGACAAGCCGGTCGAGTTCCGGATGTCAGGCGAGGAGACCGAGCTCGACAAGAACATGGTCGAGGAGATCGTGGATCCCTTGATCCACATGGTCCGCAACGCCGTCGACCATGGCATCGAAACTACCGCCGACCGAGTCGCGGCGGGCAAGCCGGCGAAGGGGGCCGTGGCGCTCGAAGCGTACCACCAGGGCGGCAACATCGTCATCGAGCTGCAGGACGATGGCAAGGGGCTGGACCGCGCCAAGATACTGGCCAAAGCCGTCGAGCGCGGCCTAGCCAGGGCCGACGAGGAGTTCACCGACGAGCAGGTCTACGACTTCCTGTTCCGCCCGGGCTTCTCGCTGGCCAAAGCTGTGTCCGACATTTCGGGACGCGGTGTCGGAATGGACGTGGTCCGCCGCAGCATCGAGAAACTGCGCGGCAAAGTCGAGGTCCGCTCGACGGTGGGGCGGGGATCTACCTTTGCCATCCGTCTGCCGCTGACCCTGGCGATCATCGAGGGCATGGTGGTGGGCGTTGGCCGCGAGCGCTACGTGCTGCCGTTGACGTCGATCATCCGTTCGCTGCGACCGGCCCCGGATCAGATCCACACAGTGATGGGCGAGGGCGAGATGGTGCAGGTGCAGGGCGAGTTGTTCCCGCTGCTGCGCCTGCACGAGCGGTTCGCCATTGCCCCCCGCAGCGAGAAGCCGTGGGAGGGCCTGGTGGTGGTCATCGAGGCAGAGGGGGGGCGTGGCTGCCTGTTGGTGGACGAACTGCTAGGCATCCAGCAGGTAGTCATCAAGGGACTCGACGACGAGTTACGGCAGGACCCCAGCCTCGCGGGTTGCACCATTCTGGGTGACGGTCGGGTCGGTTTGATCCTCGATGCCAACGGCCTGGTAGACAGCGCCGGCGGCAGTACCAGCCTGCCCGGGGCCACCAGCGTTGCCGACACGGATCTGGTCGAAACCACGGGTTGAGCCGTCGGCCACTGGCGACGGCGGCACACAGCGGAAAGGAGCCACCATGGCATCACAGGCAACAGGGGCTGCGGTGCAGTCGGCCGCCGGCGACTCCCGGTCTCGCTCGGGCAAATACCTGACCTTCAAACTCGCCGGCGAGGAATATGGTCTGGAGATCCTCCGCGTGACGACCATCATCGGCGTCATGGAGATCACCGCCGTGCCGCAGACGCCCAGCTATGTGCGCGGGGTGATCAACCTGCGGGGCAAGGTGATTCCGGTCGTTGACATGCGCGCCAAGTTCGGCATGGCCACCACGGCAGACACCAGCGAGACCTGCATCATCGTGGTCGAGGTGCGCAAAGGCGCGGAAGCGGTCCAGATGGGCGTGCTCGTCGACAGTGTCTCCGAGGTGCTGAACATCGCGGGCGACGACATCGAGGACGCGCCGTCCTTCGGCGGGGCTCAGGTCGATACCGAGTTCATCCTGGGCATTGCCAAGGCGGGTTCCAGCGTCAAGATCCTGCTCGATATCGACAAGGTGCTGGTGGGTACTGACGCGGTGGTCGAGACCGGACCGGAATGAGTCAGGGCCGGACCGGTCGCGGCCGGCTCGGCGTGGCGGTTGACGGTCCCACGCACCGGGTCAGCGGGGGATCGGGTTCGGGCGGCGGGGGCGCCGCGCTTCAGTCCAGTTTGTCAGCAAAACCGAATTCCTCCACTAACCGCCGGATGACGGCGCGGTCTGCCTCGTCGATGTGCACGAGCCGGAAACCCGTGTCGTAGAAGTCTGGATTGGCGTCGGTTCGGCTCCACAGGCTGAGGGCGCCGAACTCGACCTCGACTTTGCCGTCGATAGCCCGCGGCAGGACCAGGCGCAGGTTCATCTCCCGGTCGGTCGGGATGGGGTGTTCGCTGACCAGCATCAGCCCCTCGGGCGTGATGTCGGCCAGGTGACCGAGCAGTTTGTGGGTGTCGGTGGTGAACACGCGCAGGTAGTAAACGAGGTGGGCGCGTTTGAGGCCCCGTCTGATCGGTTTGGCAGTGCGGTTTGCCATAGCATTGTCCCGGCGGCTCGCGGGCCGGTGGTGAACCCGCCGCCGCGATGGAGGGCGGACGGGGCGATGCGCAACAGGTCGCCCGGCGCAAAGCCGTTCGCGGCACGGGCGTCGGTGATCTCCAAGGCCAATTTGCATAGAGACAGGGCCGGTCGGCAAGCCCGGCGGCCAAAGCGCCAGGTCAACCGCGAAATGGCGGCCCGTGGTTCGCGTTTCGGCCGGTTTCCTCGTAGCCGCGGCGCGCGGGTCCTGAAGTAACGCCATGGGCAGCATGCTTATATGCATATCGATCAGTGCTGGCACATAAACTGCTCTGGAATCAGGCAGCCGGCGACGCGTGCCGTCGGTTCGCTTCGGTCAACCTGGGCCGTCCCCACCCGGGTCAGCAGAGCTGCGTCTCCCCACCGCGGTTGAGCCAAGGAGCAGAGAGATGCTGGACAACGTGAGGACCGGGACGAAACTGATTGGCGGTTTCGTCCTCGTGGCCGTCATCGCCGCCGTCATCGGCAGCATCGGCTATACGCAGATCAGTGTGATCGAGGACGCCAGTCTGCAGCTGTACGAAAAGGCCACGGCGCCGATGAAGGGCGTGGTCAACATGGCCACCACCTTCCAGCGCATCCGCGTCAACCTGCGTGATGCCCTGATCGCTGACTCGCCTGCCAACGCGGAGCAGTTCCTAACCCGCGCCGCCGAACTGGATCGCCAGTTGAAGGAAGCCCAGAACGAGTACCGGCGGGCCCTGATCGACGACCAGGATCGCCGCAACGTGGACGCTGTGGTGGTGGCCCACGAGCGCTACTCGGCCGCCGGCGACCGCATCGCGCAACTGGTGCGCCAGAACCGCGGAGAGGAGGCCCTGGCGATCCTTCGCGGCGACGGCAAAGCGGCCAACGACGAACTGCAGAAGGCCCTGGACGACCTTTCCGAGTATTGCATCGGCTATGGCAAACGCCTCTCCGACGCCAACGCCGCCACCGCGGCCTCAGCGCGCTCGTCGGTGCTGGCGGTGCTGGGGGTGGGAGTGGTCTTGGCCATTCTCATCGGTTGGCTGTTGACCCGCTCCATCACCACGCCGCTCGGGCAGGGCGTGCACATGATGCAGGAGATGAGCAAGGGCCACCTGGGAGTGCGCCTGCGCATGGCCCGCCGTGACGAGGTCGGCCAACTGGCCGAAGCGATGGACCAGTTCGCCGACGACCTGCAGACCACCGTGGTCGGGACCATGAAGAAGGTGGCCGCCGGCGACCTGACTAGCGATGTGAAGGCCAAGGACGAGCAGGATGAGATCACCCCGGCGCTGACGGCCATCATCACCTCGCTTCGTTCCATGACGGCAGAAGCGGCTCGTCTGGCACAAGCCGCGGTCGAAGGTAAACTGGCTACCCGGGCCGACGCCAGTCAGTACCAGGGCGATTACCGTCGCATCGTTGAAGGCGTCAATGCCACCCTGGACGCGGTCATCGGGCCGCTCAACGTCGCCGCCGAATATGTCGACCGGATCAGCAAGGGGGATATCCCGCCCAAGATCACCGACAGCTACAACGGTGACTTCAATGAGATCAAGAACAACCTGAACCAGTGCATCGAGGCAGTGAATCTGCTGGTGGCCGATGCGGTCATGCTGTCGCGGGCGGCCGTGGATGGCAAGCTCGCCACGCGGGCCGACGCCGCGCGGCATCAAGGCGATTTCCAGCGCATCGTCAAGGGTGTCAACGACACGTTGGACGCCGTGATTGGGCCGCTGAATGTGGCTGCCGAATACGTCGACCGGATCAGCAAGGGCGACATTCCGCCCAAGATCACCGACAGTTACAACGGCGATTTCAACGAGATCAAGAACAACCTGAACCAGTGCATCGAGGCGGTCAACGCCCTGGTGGCCGATGCCGGCCTGCTGGCGCGGGCAGCGGTCGAGGGCAAGCTGGCGACGCGGGCCGATGCCACGCGCCACCAGGGGGACTTCCAGCGCGTCGTCCAGGGTGTCAACAGCACGCTGGATTCGGTGATCGGGCCGTTGAACGTGGCCGCCGAGTACGTGGACCGGATCAGCAAGGGGGACATCCCGCCCAAGATCACCGATACCTATCACGGCGACTTCTACGAGATCAAGATCAACCTGAACCAGTGCATCGAGGCGGTCTACGCGCTGGTGGCCGACGCCGGCACCCTGGCGCGGGCGGCGGTCGAAGGCAAACTGGCCACGCGGGCAGATGCCGCCCGGCACCAGGGCGACTTCCGCAAGATCGTCCAGGGCGTTAACGAAACGCTTGACTCGGTCATCGGGCCACTGAACGTCGCCGCCGAGTACGTCGACCGTATCAGCAAGGGCGACATTCCGCCCAAGATCACGGACAACTACAACGGTGATTTCAACGAGATCAAGAACAACCTGAACCAGTGCATCGAGGCCGTCAACGCGCTGGTGGCCGACGCCGGGGTGCTCGCTCGGGCCGCGGTCGAGGGCAAACTGGCCACCCGGGCGGATGCCGCCCGGCATCAGGGCGACTTCCGCAAGATCGTCCAGGGGGTCAACGAAACGCTG
>CAITNQ010000299.1 GCA_903893785.1 uncultured Gemmatimonadota bacterium | reverse complement strand
TTCTCTGCCTCCCGCAACTCAGTGACATCCTCTACGTATCCTTCAGCCAGCCAGCCCCCCGCCGCGCCTCACCGGCAGTTCGGCTGAGGGTGCAGCGCACGTAGCGCTGTTGGCCCCTCAACTGGACAGTCTGCTCACACCAGGCGGCACCGTAGCGTCCCAGTTCGGCGAGGACACGCTCACGCTCATTGTCGTCGCCGAGAAGGCACACCTCCTCTCCATCCGATGGGGCCTCGTCCCGCAGGCCGAGCATCCGCCTTGCCGTTGGGTTGCTGTACAGCAGTACCCCCTTTGCGTCCACTTGCACCATGCCGATGGGCAAGCCCTCGCACAGCTCCCGGTACTGTTCTTCGCTGTCATGCAACCGCGCCAGCGCATCGGTCCGCGCGGTCATGTCCAGAACCCGGAGATGCCCCTCGGAGAGAACCGCGGCGAAGCGCGCCAGCAACTCGATGTCGCCATCGCTGAAGGCCCATTCGGCCAGGCTGCTGACGGCCAGGGTGCCGCCGGCGAACGGCACGTCGACGACGCTCTGCACGGCCGTCTCGATACCTGGGTCGAAGAGCGGATGCAGACGGGTCGGTCGGTACACCGGCTTGCCCGTCTGGGCTACCGTTCCGAAGACGGGATGGTCTTCCCAAGGGGGTTGCGAGTGCGTGCCGCACCCGTGCACCGACCACGACTCAACGGCGTGGCTGCTGTTGACATGGGTATTGACGGCGCACTTGTAGAACTCCAGCAGGGCGCGGAGCTCAACTTCGACGCGGGCCGCCACGAGCAGCCAGTCGCGCGGGTAAACCATGGCCTGTACCGCGGTACGGACCCGCTCCAACGCCAACTCGACGGCCGACCGGTCCGTCGCCATCATGAATTCGGAGATGTCGAGGCGTGTGCCAACCACTCGCGTGGGCTGGCCGCCGTGGTCGCGCTCGGCAACGCGAGCGCGATCGCGCACCCAGACCCAGTGACCGTCGCGGTGCCGCACGCGGTGCCGACAATCCATGATTGGTGCCTCGCCACAGAGGGCGCCGCGCAGTCGTCCCGCGAAGTCGCCCACGTCATCTGGGTGTATCGTGGCTAACCAAGATGCGTATGGTAGCGAACCAAATGCCGCCAGGTCGTAACCCGCCATTTGCGCCCAGCGCTCGTCAGGTGCGATCTGGCCGGTCTGCACGTCCCACTCCCAAAGGCCGACTCCCGCGTCGGCGACGGCGCCCATCACCTCTCGCCATTCGCGCCCCTCTCGCGGTCCTGCGGTTGGCGCGATCGCTGTCTCTTCGGTACGAACGCAGTACCCACTCACGCTCCCCGACACTTCGAGGACTGGTTCCACGGTCACGTCCAGCCACGCCGAGCCGGCTCGAGAAGTGTGGTAGTGCCCGATGGCAGCGCCCCACCGGAAATCGAACGCGGTCTGATAGTCACGGGCTGTCCGGCCTGCAGCGCGGTCCTCTCGCTCTCCCCCAGGTTGGGGTCAGCGAACAGGTCAGCCCCCTGGATCTCGCGCGGATCCGTGACTCCGAACAGCGCCAGGCAGGAGGCATTGGCCTCAAGCAACCGGCCGTTGACATCGAAGACCTCCAAAGCGGTCAACGATGGGCGGAAGACGCGCTGCATCCATTCGTCAGGTTGGGTGCCACGGGGTCCGGCCATGCCAGCCTCCAAGGCCATGTATGCGGGAAATCGGCGCAGCGCCACGGGGCCGTCGTGTCGAGAGCCCCCATTGCGGCTGAGGTGCCGTTGCCGCGGCGGGGCGACTTAACGTGTGTCTGCACTTGGTTATACGAACTTCCTCCTGTTCAGTCTACCCCTGCCATCGTGGTCACCTGCCGGTGCAGCGGAGCGTCGTCCCGAGAACACCGGGGCGACTGCCCATATCGGGCCGCGAACGCGGCAGGGCCACGGGTCACTCGGTCGCGCCTTCTCACCCACGGTACTGGCCGCTGGTGGCCGCGGCCGCCAAAGGCCGCGGACGGCCGCATGGATCGCCCTGGTCGCCCCCCGGCGGTGCGCCTGCGTATAGACAGGGCGACCCGCACAGGTCGCGGTGGTTCGCACCCAGCCCGCAACCTGGTCTTGCGCAGTCCGGCAGGTGGCAGAGGTGTCGGGCGGGGCCCTCGGTTCGTGGCCGTTTGGGCGCGTCACGGCGCAAGCTGTTCCGCCCCGCCAACGCGGCGACGGGCGGGAGGCGGGTGAGCGAGCACTGGGGCCCAAGCCTTGGTCGGGCGCTGGCTACGGAACGGGCCGGTTGACGGTACAGGCGCCCGGAAGAAGGCTATTGCTCGCGCCAGGTTGGTGGCCTATGCTGGGGCCATGGGGCACACCACGCCTTCGCCGGGTTTGGCCGTCGCCAGTTACACCATCGCCGAACTGAAGAGCA
>CAITNQ010000298.1 GCA_903893785.1 uncultured Gemmatimonadota bacterium | reverse complement strand
TTACTGTCCGCTCCCGTACTTCCGGGGAGTACCTCGTCGGTTTCGCCATGCGGCCAATCTCTCACAAAGTGGCGCCTCCGGCAAACCTGGGGCGATTCACGCAAATGCGAGGAGAAGGGGGTCCGAGTCAGGCGGGTGGGTGAAGCCGACGGCCTTGGGTTGGCGACCTATCTGGGTGCAGCGGGCAGCTTCAAGGAGCCCTGGTCACGTGGTCCCCGCGAGTGGGTAGCGACCCGACTGATGTGGCAGAGCCTCGGGGCGCACGACGCGATCGAGTTCTTCCTTGCCGAGCAGGCAGGCGAGCCGCTGGCCGGATTGGGCCTGTGGCACCACGGTGGCTACGGGCATGAGTTCGCGGCCTGGACCGCGCCGCGGTCGCACGCTGAGGCGCTGCCGGCAGGTGATGCCCTGAAGTGGGCGATCATTGAGTGGGGAAAGGAGCATGGACTGCGGTACTACGACCTGGCAGGGGTGGCCGCGGACCCTGCCCCGGGAAGCAAGGAGGAGGGGATCAGGCGCTTCAAGGAGAAATGGGGCGGCGCTCCCCGCCCGATCGCGGTGGTCTCGAGGCATCGCGGGTTGCGTTCAGCCCTGTTCCTTCGCGCCAAGGCTTGGGCGCGGCGTTCGCGCTCTCGCAGTTGACCGCGGACCAGATGGGAGCGAACCCCGGCGAGGACGCCAAGCGGGCGCCGGCAAGCAGGTGCGGAGGCCGTATCGACCGGGCGCCAGCCACGACAGCAACCGCCAGGACGCACCGTGACTATCTGGAGGGCATCGGCAATACGGCGGCCACGGCCGACTCGTGGCGTGAGAAGCGCTGGAACCGGTATTACCTCCAGACCTGCCAGTATGTGGTGGCCCAGATGCTCAGGGGTTCGGGCGTGGCGGCGGGTACCGTCCTTGATGTCGGGACATCGCACGGCAACTGGCTGCCATTCCTTCGACGGAAGCGCTTCAAACGGGTCCTTGGGGTGGAGCTTCATCCGGTCCGAGCGGCCGTGGCGCAGCGTGCTGGGTATAATGCGGTCTATAACTGCGACGCCGCGGCAATGCCCCTTGCGGACGGATCGGTGGATGTGGCGATGGCCAATGATGTGCTGGTCCACGTCCTGCAGTTAGCGGACAAGGTCGCCGTGCTCCGCGAAGTCGAGCGGGTCCTGCGCCCGGGCGGCGTCTTCATCTTCAACCACGCCATGTCGCCGGCTTTTGGGTTGAGCGGTTACCAGGTGATCGACCATTGTTCGTTTGTCGATCTCGACGGCCTGCTGCGACTGGTGCTGACAGGTTGTGGCCTGCGTGTGGTCGATATCAAACCGACTTACTACGCCTTCACGGCCCGGAGGCCAACACGGGTGGCTGAGGTGATCAGGAACCTGGTTCTGTCAATGCCCTTTGGCCCTTACCTGCGGTTCCTGCGAGACGGCGTGCACGCCCGGCGCCTCGGCCTGCAGCAGTCGGACTCCGTCTACCTCCTGGCCCTGAAAGCCGGTGACGAGGTCCGGTGACCATCGCCGGGGATCGTTACTACCCGCGGCTGTGGGATGAGTCGGTCTGCCAGGTTGCTGGCGAGTCGGAACCGACGGCTCCCGAAGGTAGCCGGTGGCCGTCCGCCGCGTCTGGCGGAGCGCCGCGGCCCCGAACGGAGCACAGGTCGCGGCCAACGTTGCCGTCAGGGGATCCACGCTGGCTCAGCCAGCGGCTGGCGCATCGGGAGACGCGGCTTATTCTGTCTCGGCGGAAGGGCCGGCGCGCCGCAATGGCCTGCTCCCGCCCAGTAACCGGGGACCCGTCCCCAGCGGAGCCTGCCCATGGCTGAGGCCATCATCTTCGTCCCGTGCCCGGACCGGTCGTCGCCGCGGCACGTCGTCAACTACGGCGCTCTGGCCGTGGCGACCGCGCTCCACAGCCACGGGGTCAAGGTTAGGTACATCGATGGCTCAAGGGGCCGGTTGAGCGATGTCTGCCGCCACATCGAGAGCGAGCTTGCTGACTGCGTCTTCTTCGGGGTGAGTTCGTTCACCGCCCAGGTGGGTGAAGCCGCCGCGGTGTCCGACTTCGTCAAGTCAGTCCGGCCGGATCTGCCAGTGATCTGGGGCGGGATCCATGCCAGCCTGCTGCCCGAGGAGACCGTCAGCGATCCTTCGGTCGACTACGTGTGCGTGGGCGAGGGCGACTACACTATCGTCCAATTCTACGACCAACTGGCGTCGGGCAACCCGGACATGAGCCAGGTCAACAACCTGGTCTACTACCGGGGCGACGAGTTGGTGCGTACCCCGGTGGGCCCGTTCTACGACATGCAGCAGCAGACCCACCTGGCCTGGGACCTGCTCGATCTGCCCAAGTACGTGGTTCACAACCGCTATGACGGGAACTGCCCGAGCCTGGGGATCCCCGTGGCCCGTGGCTGCCCGCACCGGTGCTCGTTCTGCGTCAACGTGGCCCTCAAGGACCTCGGCTACACGCACTACCGATACCGCCGACCGGAGCATGTCGAGGCCGACCTGGCCTACCTCAAGGACCGTCTCGGCATCGGCTTTTCGTTCATCCGGGACGAGGTCTTCTTCGTCAATACCGACTACAGCCGCTCGATTGCTGGGGTTTTCGCGCGACAGGGCATTCTGTGGGGTGCCAACCTGCGGGCTAACTACTTCAAGCCAGGGCGCCTGACGGAGGAGTTCCTGAGGGAGATGCGCGGCCTGGGAATGTTGAACGGCGCTATGGGTGTCGAGTCCGGCAGTCCGCGCATTCTCGCTGATGTCGTTCACAAGGACATCACCCTGGAGCAGGTTCACCACGCCATGGCAACCATGAGCGCGGCTGGCATCCGGCCCTTCGTGTCTTTCGTCATCGGTTTCCCCACCGAGACTGAAGCCGAGACCCGGCAGACCATTGACCTCGCGGTCGCCCTCAAGCGTCTGAACCCGGCCACCGTCGTCGCCGGCATCTATCTCCTGCGTCCATACCCCGGTGCGCCTATCTACGATCTGTGCCTGGAGCACGGTCTGACGGCGCCCGGCAGTCTACGCGAGTGGGGCACCCTCGAGTTGACGCGCCAAGGCGGTTTTGAGGCTGGACGAATGCCGTGGTTGAGGGGCCGCGACGGCCTGTATGCCGTGTCCGAATACACCACGACATCGCTGCTTGATCTGGATCGATCCGCCGGTTTCCTCCTCAACGTGCTCATCCTGCTCGCCCGGGCGCGGCGCGTCCTTGGTTTCTACGGGTTGGCCTGGGAGTTGGCCATCCAGCGGCACGTGCGTGCGGCGAGCTTCCGCTTCCGTGCAATCAGGCGGCGGCTCCTGGGCCGGTGAGCGCCGCTGCCTGAAGCCGGTCCCACGGCGGTCACCGGCTCGCTTGCTGCATCGCGGCGCGCGCTGTCAGCGCTCGGAGGGGCTTGTCCTTGTCCGCTCAGGGGGCGGTCCGGCCGAGGGTCTCAGGCGATGGCATTTGGGCGCGACGGCCGCCGAAAGACCGTCCGGCCATTGAGGCAGGCAGCGGTCGTGCCGGCTCGATCGCGGGCCGCCATGGCGTGCGGATGCCCGGCGCCGTGGGCTGTGGCCTGTGCGGTGGCCACCTGTCGGGCCGGTCCCCGCCGCGACCGGAAGGGCTACTCGGTCAGGCGCGTGCTCCGGATGCTGCTCCCGGTGGATGCTCCGCGGGCGGTACAGGCCAGCGTTCGAGGTAGCCTGCCTGGCGCAGGAAGACGCCGTGGAGGAAGGCGGCGTCGCGGGTCATGAACCCTTCATAGCAGGT
>CAITNQ010000297.1 GCA_903893785.1 uncultured Gemmatimonadota bacterium | reverse complement strand
CGTCCTGTGGGTGGCCCTGTCCGCCGTCTTGGTTGGCCCTGTGGCCGCCGTGACTCCGGTGGCCTACAACCTGACGGTGCAGGCCGATACCACCCAGGCGCGGCCCCTGGTACCGATGAACCTGCAGGTCTCGTTCTTCTTCCCCTCGACGGGCTGGTCCTCGCGCGTGGGTGCGGTCAGGGTCAGCGGCGACACGATCGACGTGCGCATTGAGGCACGGTTCAACGGCAGCCAGGTCGTGCTGACCGTTCTCGTGCCGCAGACCCTGGACGTTCCAGTGGGGCCGTTAGCGCCCGGTCTCTACACCGTCATCGCTACGGTCGCGCCGCCTGCCTGCATTTTCATCTTCCCGCCGCCGCCCGGGTGTGGTTTCTCCAGCGTGCAGACCACGGCCCGGTTCCGCGTCCCGGCACCGCCGGACGGCAATCGGGCGCCGCGAGCCGGCGCTGAGCCCGACCTGTACCTGGCCCCGGGGGATACGGCGCAGGTCAGCGGGGCCCGCAGTCTGGACGCCGACGGCGACTCACTGCGGTACCGGTGGCGGGCGGCGTCGCCGCTAACGCTGGTCGACTCCACGGCGGCAACGGCTCTGCTGGTCGCCCCTACCGTGCCCGGGTCGTACTTCGTGGTGCTGGCCGTGGACGACGGTTGGGCGGTCGGCACGGTGGACACCGTATGGGTCCGGGTGACCGCGGCTGCCCTCCGCACGCATGTCTGCGAGTTGCCTCGTGCCTGGAACATGGTGTCGCTGCCGGTGGCCGTGGCTGACTCGAGCTTGGCGGGCGTGTTGCCGCAAGCGCGGTCGCTGTTCCGGTATGCCGGCGGCTACGAACCGGTGACCCGCTTCGTGGCCGGCATGGGGTATTGGGCGGACCTGGACCAACCCGGCCGGCTCAGCGTGCGGGGCCCGACCCACCCGGACACGGCGCTGGTCCTGGCGCTGCCCGCGGGTTGGAGCATGGTCGGTCCCGGCACCGTGCCGTTGGACGTCAAGGCCCTGTGCGATCGGGTCCCGGAACTGATCTCGGTGTTCGGTTTCGCGGGTGAGTACGAAAACGCCACCACCATGGAGCCTGGCAAGGCTTACTGGGTGAACCTGACGACGGCCACGCGCCTTGACCTGAGTGGCCGGACGGCGCCCACGACCAAAGCCCTCATCCAGGGTGAGGCCAAGGATCCAGAGGCGGTCCTGTGGGCTGAAGGGAAGGGCAGATCCCAGGCGATCGCCCTGGGCGTGGCCCAGGAAGAGTTGGTCGAGTTGCCGCCACTCCCTCCCGCCAACGTGTTCGACGCTCGCGTCGACGTTGCCGCTCGCGTCCAGGCGTGGCAGGTGCCGCCAGGCCGGGGTGTGTACCGTGTGCGCCTGCAGGGCGGCGTCGACCGACTGCGGTGGCGCAATGCGGGCGACACGGACTGGGAGCTGGTGATCGGCGGAGCCATCCTGCCGTTGGCTGGCGACGGCCAGGTGGCCGTGGCCGAAGGCGCTCAGGTGCTCCTGCGACAGGCCGGCGCCAAGCCGCCCGCTACCGCTCTTCACCCCGCGTACCCCAACCCCTTCAACCCGGAAACCACCATCACATACGATCTGGCCCGCACCCAGACTGTGCAGCTGTGTGTCTTCGCGGCTACCGGGCAGCGCGTGCGGCAGCTGGTAACGGGTAACCAGCACGCCGGCTCGTACCGCGTGCAGTGGGATGGGCGCGATGACGCGGGGGTCTTGGTGGGCAGTGGCGTGTACCTGGCGCAACTGCGCGCCGGCCGGGAGCGCTCGGTCCAGCGCATGGTGCTGATGAAGTAGCCCCGGCGCTCAGCGCGTACCCGGGGCGCGGGCGCCGTCGGCCCGACCGTGTGCCGACAAGCGGCCGACCAGAGGGCGACACACGAATCGCTGCCGAAGGGGCGTCCGCGCGCTGCCTCGGCGGCGGCCTAGTCATGGACCGGGAACCGCGTCACCGCGCTGGGCGGTGCTGCGTCCCTGAACCGCGTCCATCCCTGCCTGCGGTTCGCGCATACGGTAACCCACACCCGGTTCGGTGACCAGCAGCTGTGGCCGCGCTGGGTCGGCTTCTACCTTTCGGCGCAGTTGCACCATCGAGACACGCAGGCACTGAGTCTGCCCGGCATAGGCCGGGCCCCAGACCTGGGTCAGAATCTGGCGGTGGGTCAGCACCCTGCCTGCATTCCGCGCCAACAGAGTCAGCAGACGGTATTCCAGTGGCGTAAGGTGCACGGGTTGGCCACACACCAGAACACTGCGACGGTCCAGGTCCAGGTGCAGAGGGCCCAGATCGATGGCCGGCGTGTCACTGCCGCCCTCAGATCGGGTACGGTGGCGCAACGCCACGCGGATGCGAGCCAGTAACTCGTTCGTGCCGAAGGGCTTGGTGAGGTAGTCGTCGGCGCCCGCGTCTAGTGCCTCCACCTTGTCGGCTTCCCGCCCGCGGGCCGAGATGACGACCACCGGCACACTGCTCCACTGGCGGATCTGCCGCGTCAGGTCAACGCCATCGCCGTCAGGCAGACCCAGGTCGAGCAGCAGGACGTCTGGGCATGCCGTTGTCACGGCCGTCATGGCTTCCGCAGCAGTGGCCGCCTCGACGACCCCGAATCCCTGCACGGACAGGGCCGTGCGAAGGAAACGGCGCACCTGCAGGTCGTCCTCAACGACTAGGACCTTCGGGCTGTCAGCACCCATCTCGCCCCCCTGGTCCGGGGGCCGGCTCCTCGTGTCGCGCCGGAGAGGCCGGGGACGCCGGCAGGTGGATACGGAAGGTAACGCCGCCACCGGGTCTGGCCTCAGCATCTATGGACCCGCCATGGGCCAACACGATGCCCTGACAGATCGGCAACCCCAGGCCCACGCCCGGGGCGCTGTGTCCGCGGCCACGATGGAACTTCTCGAACACGGCCAGTTCCTCACCTGCGGCGAGGCCTGGTCCTCGATCGGAGACCCACAGTCGCACTCCGGCGGCATCGGCGCACGCCGCGATCTCAAGAGGGCTGTCGACCGGCGTGTACTTGAGCGCGTTGTCCAGCAGATTGACGAGAACTTGCTCGAACAGCACGGGGTCGATCGATACCAAAGGTAAGTCTGGTGGCAGGTCGATGGCCAGGTGTCGTTGGCCGAAGCGATTCTCCAACCTTGTCAGCGCCGAACCCACCACCTCCTCTAGCGGGACCCACTCGCGTGTGGGGACCAACCCCCCTGATTCCAGACGCATCATGTCCAGCAGGTTGCCCACCAGACGCGACATGCGGTCAGATTCGCTGCAGATTGTCTCCAGCAGGTCGGCGCGCTGCGTGGCGTCCATCCTGCCGTCCTCGTCGCGCAGGGCAGTGCCCGCCCCGGTGATCGCCGCCAACGGGGTCCGCAGATCGTGCGATACAGCGCTCAGGAGCGAAGACCTAACTTCCTCGGTCCGGGCGCGCAAGGCCGCTGCTTTGGCTTCATCGCCCAAGCGCGCGCGCTCAATCGTGACACTCACCTGCCGGGCAAAGGCTTCCAGGTGCTCGGCCTGCTCGCGGCTGAAGGAAGCCGGGGTCACCGGCCCCACCAACAGGACGCCGAGGCGTTGGGTACCCACGCACAGAGGCGCGCACGCAACGTCGGCGTCGGGCCGAGTGTCCGTGCCGGCGCCCGTGGGTTGGCCGCGCTCATCGGCCCATCGCGCCAAGAGCATCTCCCCGTCGGCAAGACCCACAGTCGGGGGCGAAACAGCGGCCGGCAGGAGCTGCCCGGTGGGGTCGCGCAGTAACACGCCCGCACGTCCGCCGAATGCGCCGGAGGCATGGTCTGCCGCGATGCGGGCTGCGGCTGCAGCCGTCAGGACAGGCTCCAACTCGCGGCCAAGCGAGTGCAGTGATGCCAGTCGTTGCTCGCGACGGACAGCCGCTATTTCCTGCCGCCTGAGTCGGGCCACCAAGCCACTAACGGTCAAACCGATGCCGAACATCGTACCAAAGGTCAACAGGTGCTGCAGGCTCTCAACCGCGAAGCTGTTGAACGGCGGCACCAGGAAGTAGTCATACGCCGCGACCGACATGGCCGACGTTAGCATCGCCGGCCAACGGCCCCAACGAGCCGCCACGAGGGTGATCAGCAGCAGATACAACATGGCCGCGTCGGGCAGCGAGAGGTAATCCCGCACCAACAGAATCGCTCCGGTCGCCAGACCCGTCAGCGCTACGGGCCCAAACAGCGCCGCCCATTCGGTTGGCGGTTTGGGTTTCGGCCGCTGCGGCACTGGACAGTGATCCGCTACGCCTGACACGAAGTGCATCTCGATGTCGCCGCTGCCCCGTACCAGGTCACCGACCAACGACCCCCGTACCAGGTCGCGCCAGCGGGGATGGCGCGGTTTCCCGATCACGATCCGGGTGACATTGTGCTCGCGGGCGTAATCGAGGATGGCGGCGGCACTTCGGTTGCCGGCCAAGCGGACGACCTCCGCACCCAACGACTCGGCCAGACGCAAGTGGTCGTCCAGGCGCGCGCGGTCATCGTCGCCGGCCGGGTACGCGCCGGGGCCATCGGCGTACACCGCGACCCAGGGCGAGCGCAAGCCGGCGGCCAGTCGTCTGGCGCTGCGGATGATCTGCGCTGACGACGGGCTTGGGCCGACGCAGGCGAGGATCCGCTCCGAAGCAGCCCAGGTCGCGGCGATGCCGTGTTCGTGCCGGTAGGTCAACACATCGGCGTCGACGCGATCGGCCGTACGCCTGAGCGCTAACTCGCGCAGTGCCATCAGGTTGCCGCGGCGGAAATAGTTCTTCTCCGCCCGGGCCGCCTGGTCGTGCATGTAAACCTTACCCTCACGGAGCCTCGAGAGTAGCTCGTCAGGAGGCAGATCGATGAGGACGACCTCGTCGGCGCGATCAAGCACGGCGTCCGGGACGGTCTCGCGGACCTGGACTCCCGTAACCCGAGCCACGACATCGCCCATGCTCTCGAGGTGCTGCACATTGACGGTAGTGTGCACCTCGACTCCTGCATCGAGCAGCGCCAGGGCATCCTGCCATCGCTTGGGGTGACGCGATCCGGGTGCGTTGGTGTGCGCCAGCTCGTCGAGCAACAGCACGCGAGGGTGGCGCTGCAGCGCCAGGCTGAGGTCGAACTCCTGGAACACGGAGGCCGCGTGCGCCACCTGCCGCCGGGGCAGAACCTCGAGTTCGGCCAACATGGCTTCGGTTTCGGCGCGACCATGGGTTTCCACGCAGCCGACCACCACCCCGCCCATGGCGGCCTGCAGTCGCTGAGCAGCGGCGAGCATGGCGTAGGTTTTCCCGACGCCCGGAGCATAGCCCAGGAACACCTTGAGGCGGGCTCGCTGCGCTCGCTCGGCCGTGCCCTTCAGGCGGGCGAGCAGCACGTCTGGATCTGGGCGCCCGTCGCCTTGGTTATGCATTTGGTCCCTTTCTGACAGGACCAGTGGCGGCCCCCGCAGTCGCGCTGGAGTCGTCGGCGCGACTGGCTTCCTGGCCCAGGGTTCCCACCGGCGTCCGACCGCCAGATGGTCCACCTTCGCTGCGTCGACGCAGCACCATTACCTCGCATCAAGAGCCAGGTTGACGGCCAGGACGTTCACGCCGGCGGTGCCGAACAGGCCGAGGTCGGGCCCGTCGGTGCAACGGTCAATGACGCTGTCGACCGCGGCCAGGGTTAACCCCCTGAGCCGCGCCACCCGCGGTGCCTGGAGCCGGGCGTTGACCACACTGATGTGCGGATCCAGCCCGCTGCCTGACGTTGTGACCGCATCGACGGGCACCGTGGCCCAGAGCGGCAGGTCGTTCTCTTCCCGGTAGGCCGCAACCCGTTGCGCTACGGCCACCAAGAGCCGGTCTGACAGCGGCCCCAGATTGCTGCCACCCGAACGCGTTGCATCATAGCCCTTCCCCGCCGCAGACGGTCGAGGATGGAGGTAGTCCGGTCCGGCGAATCCCTGCGCAATGCGGTCAGACCCGACCACGACACCGCGGCGCAGGCTCAGCGTCCCGTTGGCGGTTTCTGGGAAAAGGAACTGCGCGGCCGCCCAGACCGCCAGGGGATAGCAGCCGCACGACAGAACGGCCAGCGCCAACATGACCGTCACCGCCTCCCGCAGCAACCTCAGCGTCGGTCCCATAGCCTATGCCAACCCAACAAGAGTGACGAGCGCATCGATCAACTTGGTGCCCGGGAACGGCGCCACCAGTCCGCCGAGCCCATACAGCACAAGGTTGCGGCGGAGTATTCCGGCGGCGGGCCCAGGCCGGAACCTCACGCCCCGTAGGGCCAGCGGAATGAGGGCGACAATCACCAGGGCGTTGAAGATGACCGCGCTCAGAATGGCGCTGTGCGGCGAGCCTAGGTGCATGATGTTGAGCGGTGCAAGCTGCGGGAATGCGCCCAGCAGAATCGCCGGGACAATGGCGAAGTACTTGGCAACGTCGTTGGCGATACTGAAGGTGGTGAGGGCGCCTCGAGTCATGAGCAGCTGCTTGCCGATCTCGACCACCTCGATGAGCTTGGTGGGGTTGGAGTCAAGATCCACCATGTTACCGGCTTCTTTGGCAGCCTGAGTGCCTGTGCTCATGGCCATGCCCACGTCGGCCTGAGCCAACGCCGGGGCGTCGTTGGTGCCATCGCCGGTCATCGCCACCATGTGTCCCGCGGCCTGTTCCCGGCGTATGAGCGCCAGCTTGTCTTCTGGCCGCGCGCTGGCGAGGAAGTCGTCCACCCCCGCCTCCGCCGCGATCGCCGCCGCGGTCACCGGATTATCACCGGTGACCATCACGGTCTTGATGCCCATCTTGCGGAACCGCTCAAAGCGCTGGGGAAGACCGCCCTTGACCACGTCTTTCAGGTGAACCACACCCAGGGCGCAACCGTTCTCGGCAACCACCAACGGCGTCCCGCCAGATCGCCCTACCTGCTCAATATCCCTGCGCACCGACTCCGGGAACGCGCTGCCAACGAAGGCTTGGACAGCGTCCGGCGCGCCTTTCCGTATCTGACGCCCGCCGATGTCAACGCCGCTCATCCGCGTGTGCGCCGTGAACTCCAGGAAGCGGCCATGCGGCGCGCTGCTGACCGGGCTGCTGCGCAGCCCGAACTGCTTCGCCAGCACCACGACGCTGCGCCCTTCAGGAGTTTCGTCGGCTAGCGAGGCGAGTTGGGCGGCTTCGGCCAGTTGCTCGACGGCGACGCCGGCGGCCGGCAGGAAAGCCGTTGCTTGCCGGTTCCCCATGGTGATGGTGCCGGTCTTGTCCAGCAGCAGAACGTCCACATCACCGGCGGCCTCCACCGCCCTGCCACTCATGGCCAAGACATTGTGCTGCACCAGTCGGTCGATGCCAGCGATGCCGATGGCGCTCAGCAGACCGCCGATGGTGGTCGGGATCAGGCACACCAGCAGCGCCGTCAGTGCCGTCACTGAGACGGTTACGCCGGCATAACCAGCCAGGGGCCGCAGCGTTACCACCACCACGACGAAAATCACGGTCAAGGTTGACAGTAGTATGCTCAGGGCGATCTCGTTGGGAGTCTTCTGTCGTTTGGCCCCTTCGATAAGGGCGATCATCCGGTCCATGAAGCTCTCCCCAGGGTTGGCGGTCACTCGCACGACGACCTCGTCTGACAGGACCGTCGTGCCACCGGTGACGGCGCTGCGATCGCCTCCCGCCTCACGGAGAACCGGGGCTGACTCGCCGGTGATCGCCGACTCGTCCACCATGGCCGCGCCCGACACGACCTCGCCGTCAACCGGGATGGTTTCGGCGGCGGCGATGACCACCAGATCCCCACGAACCAGGCGTTCGGCGGGAACGGACACAGCGGTCGCCGCCGACGCCGCCATCGAAGGCAGGCGCCGGCCGAACATGCGTGTCCGGGAGCGGCGTAACCCCTCGGCTTGCGCCCTTCCGCGGCTTTCGGCCACCGCCTCGGCGAGATTGGCAAACAGCACCGTGAACCACAGCCAGAGGGCAACCTGCAACTGGAAGCCAACCGGCTCGCCGTGGACTGCGGACATCAGTGCCGTGCCACTGGTGACCACCGCCCCCACTTCCGTGACGAACACCACCGGGTTCCTATAAAGCGTCGCCGGATTCAGCTTCCGGACGCTGGCGCCGAGCGCTACCAGAGCGGTCTGCCGGCTTAGCAGCGGACGCGTCTTGCGGGCCATAATTCCCTTTCAGAAGGTGTGCAGCGATCCCTGCATCACGTAGTGCTCGGCGATCGGACCCAAGGTCAGTGCCGGCACGAAGGTCAGCGAACCTACGATGAGAATCGTGAAAAGGAGCAGGAGGACAAAGGTCGGGCCGGCGACAGGGAGACTGCCGGCGGTGGCCGCCACGGCCTTCTTGCGGGACAGACTGCCGGCCAGGGCGAGCACGGGGACGATGACGAGGAAGCGACCTGCGAGCATGGCCAGACCCAAAAGGGTGTCGTACTCGGGCGTGCCGGCGTTGAGTCCAGCGAACGACGAGCCATTGTTGCCCACGGCCGAACTGAAGGCGTAGAGCACCTCGGTCAAACCATGCGGTCCAGCGTTGGCGAGCGAAGAGCGCCCCCAGGTGGTGCTGAGCGCCCACGCGGTCGGCGCCAGCACCCCGAGCGGCGTCACGAGGACCACCAAGGCAGCTAACTTGACCTCGCGCGCCTCGATCTTCTTGCCCAGGTAGTCAGGTGTTCTCCCGACCATCAACCCGGCTACAAACACGGCGAGCACGACGAACACTACCATCCCGTACAGCCCGCTGCCGACGCCGCCGAAGATGACCTCACCGGTTTGGATATTGAAGAGCGCCGCCAAACCGCCCACCGGGGTGAACGAGTCATGCATGGCGTTAACCGCTCCGCAGGAGGCGTCGGTCGTGACGGTCGCGAACAGGGCGCTGCCAAACGCGCCGAAGCGCACTTCCTTCCCCTCCATGTTCCCACGAGAACAGTCCACTCCCAACGCTGTCAGACGCGGATTCCCGCCAGACTCGGCCTGCCAGCAGACGAGCAGGCCGACGACGAAGAGGATGAGCATGGCGCCCCAAAGGGACCATCCGTGTCGTTGGTGCCGAACCCTCTGCCCCAGGTAGTAGGTGAGACCGCTGGGGATGCACAGCATGCTCAACGTCTGCACGAAGTTGGTCAGAGGCGTCGGGTTTTCGTAGGGATGGGCAGCGTTGGCGTTGGTGAAGCCCCCACCATTGGTCCCCAGCATCTTGATCGCTACTTGCGACGCCATCGGCCCTTGCGCCAGGACTTGGCCGTTTGCTGCTTGGCCCGGAAGCGAGTCCACCGGGGTGGCCTGCACGTACGCAGCGAAGTTTTGCGGCACTCCCTGCGCTACCAGGAAGAGCGCGTACACCAGGCTCAGCGGCAGCAGCAGATACAGGGTAGTGCGTACCAGGTCAACCCAGAAGCTGCCCACAGTGCCCGTCCCTTGTCGCGCGAGCCCCCGCGCGAGCGCTGCCGCCACCGCGATCCCGGCCGCCGCGGACACGAAATTGTGCAACGCCAAGCCGACCATCTGTGATCCATAGGAGAGGACGGTCTCGCTGCTGCAGCTCTGCCAATTGGTGTTGGTGGCGAAGCTGACCGCCATGTTGAAGGCCCCATGGTCGCTGATGGGGCCGAGCCCCATTGGGTTCAACGGCAGGCGCTGTTGTAGTCGCAGGAGTGCGTAGGTGAACAGGGTGGAGACCAACGTGAAGGCCAGCAGTGAGGCAGCATATTGGCGCCACGGCTGGTCTTGATGTTGATCCAACCTCAACCAGCGGTAGAGGCGGCGTTCGAGCGGCGACACCAGCGGGTCTAGGAAGGTCCGCCCGTCAGCGGCAAGGACCTGCGTGAGGTACCGGCCCAACGGCGGGGTGAGAGCCGCCAGCATGGCGATGAACAGGGCGAGTTGAGCCCAAGGGCGCCAATCCATGTTGCCCCCTAGAAGTCTTCCGGGCGAACCAGAGCCCAGAGTAGATAGGCGATGATGGCGACCGCCAGTAGGACAGCGATCAGCGTGTCCATGTCTGGATCACTTCGCATGCCGCGGCATACAGCGCGGCTGCGCCGAAGGATAGGATGATCAGGCCGACGAACAGCCAGTCTCGCATGGCGTTGCTCCTGAGTTGGGCGACTGAGGTCGGACGGCCGCAACGCGTGAGGTCGCGGGCCCCTGCAGACTAGAGTAGCCATGGGCGCATATGGATGCTGTGAGGAAGTGCCCGCGGGGCATAAGGAAGGCATAAGGGCGGTACTGTTCCGGCCCCTGATGCGCGCCGGTCCGTGCCGCGCGCCCCTTGCTTCGCCGCACCTGGGTGCCTGTTATTCCATCTGTTGGCTGCGGGTCCCCAAGCCCAGAGGACTGGATGAGCAAGCGCCCCGACGAGACTCCCGTGCAGGCCCCCGCATCGTGTGAGCCCCCCATGGCGGCGGCTGCCGGAGGTGCGGCCGCGACGGATGGCCGACCGGGACCAGAGGTCGCGCCGACCGCCGGTCCCGCGCCCGGGGCGCCGCTACCCGCTGCGCCGATGGCCGTGGCTGCCGCGGGTACGGTCTCTGCGCCCCTCGATCGGTTGGACGGGCCTGAGCCCGTCGCCGTCGGCGCCCAGGCCGCCAACGAACCCGGACGCACGGGTGAAGTGCTGCGCGAGCGTGAGTTGCTGTTCCAGGCGCTGTTCGACAACCACAGCGCCGCCATGTTGGTCGCCGACGCCGACACGGGGCAGCTGCTCGAGGCCAACCCTGCCGCTGTCGGTTTTTACGGTTGGTCCCTTGAGCAGTTGCTGCAGATG
>CAITNQ010000296.1 GCA_903893785.1 uncultured Gemmatimonadota bacterium | reverse complement strand
CGTACAGGTAGATGCCCTGCAAAGCGGCGTGGGCCTGGCCGCGGTACACCATCCCGCCCGTGACGGAACAGCCCAGGCCATGGTCATACGCCGCGACGGGCAACACCAGGCCGGCAGGGTTGCAGTTCGCCGGGTTGTAGCACTGGGCGCCCTCCATGATCCGCCAGCCGTAGTTCTCGCCCCCGCCGCTGCTCCCCGGCTGGAAATCGATCTCTTCGTACTGGTTCTGCCCGACATCGCCGATGTACAGATCGCCCGTCGCCCGGTCGAACGCAAACCGCCACGGGTTGCGCACGCCCAGCGCCCAGATCTCAGGCCGGTAGCCGGGCTGTGCGGCGAACGGATTGGTTGCAGGGATGGTGTAAGTGACCGGGCTGCCCGTCTCCACGTCGATCCGCAGCAGCTTGCCCAGTAATTCGAGAGGGTCTTGGGCGCGGTTCTGCGGGTCGCCGCCAGAGCCGCCATCGCCCATGCCGATGTAGAGATAGCCGTCTTGCGGGCCGAAGGCCAGTTGCCCGCCGTTATGGTTGCTGTAGGGCTGGGCAACCGGCAGCACCACCTCTTCGCTCGCCGGATCAGCCACATCCGGGTCAGCGGTGACGCGATAGCGCGCGACCACGGTATTGCCGGACAGGTCCGTGTAGTTCACGTAGAAGTGGCCTTTGCCCGCGTAGTCCGGCGGGAACGCGACGCTGAGCAGCCCACGCTCGCCGCAGCAGCTCACCCGCGCGGCGATGTCCAGGAAGGGGGCCGGCTGCACCACGCCGTTCTTGACGAGACGGATGCGCCCGGCCTGCTCCACGACAAACAGCCTCCCGCTGCCGTCGCCCGCGTGCGTGATGTGAACCGGCGAAGCCAGACCCGTCAGGTAGGGCGTCAGCAGCAGCGCCGGCCACGCGCCGATCGTCGGCGACGGGGTGACTGTGGCCGTCGGTGACGCCGAGGGTGTTGGCGTGGCCGTGGGCGTAGATGTGGCGGTCGGAGGCTGAGTGGGCGTCGACGTCGCCGTCGGTGTCGACGTCGCTGTGGGCGGCTCGGTCGCCGTTGGGGTCGCGGTTGGGGTGGGGGTCGACGTCGGGGCAAGCACCCACTGCCACACGAGGAGATAGCTGGTCAGCACCGGCAGGTCGGGCTGCACGATGCTCCCCAGGCCCAGGCCTGTGACCGCGTCCGCGGGGCTGCCGTCGGCGGGCACCGCGCGATAGGCGGGCGCGGTGTGGAACATCGGGAAGTCGGCCGCGTAGAGCTCGCCGGGCTTGGCCTCAGTCGTCAGCGTGGCAAATACCGTCGAGCTATCCAACGATGCGATCTGGATCGGCACGCCCGCCAGCCGCAGGTCCGTGCTGCTGCGCGCGTCCACGAAGATGTGGTGCTTACCCCCAAAAGGCGGTTCATTCTCGTCGTACCACCAGCCCTTCACCAGACGCCAGTAGCCTTGCCCTGGGGCGACCTGGGCCGGTATCAACTGCGCGCCGCGCTGATCCAGCCGGGGATCCCAGATACGCTCGGCAGGAGGTTGGGTCGGGGTGGCGGTCGCGGTCGGCGAGGCCGTGGCGGTGGCTGTGGGCGTGACAGATGGCGTCGGGGTGGCGGTCGGCGTCGGTCCGGCCGTCGGGGTGTCCGTCGGCCCGGCGGTTTCAGCCGCGGTCGCCGATGGGCTGGGAGTGAGGGTCGGGGTGGCGGTTGCCGTCCCGGCGATCACCCATTGCCAGGTGAGGCCGTAGCTGGTATGAATGTTCCAGCGCGGCAGTTCGATGCTGCCCAGGCCCATTCCGGTCACGGCATCCGCGGGATTGCCGTCGGACGGCATGGCACGATAGGCCGGCGCCACCACGAACATGGGAAAGTTGGCCGCATACAGTTCGCCGGGCTTGGCTTCGGTGACCAGATTGGCGAACACGCTGCCGCCGTCCAACGACGTGATCCGCACCGTCACGCCCGTTTGCCGCTG
>CAITNQ010000295.1 GCA_903893785.1 uncultured Gemmatimonadota bacterium | reverse complement strand
CGGCCAGCCCCCGCCCGGCCGCCAGCCATGAGGCTGACCCGGTGATCCGCGTCGACGTGCAGCGCATCGACAAGATCATGACCCTGGCCGAGGAGCTGGTCCTCGGCCGCAACCGGCTGCTGCAGCTGAACGCCCAGCTGCTGACGGCGCACCGGGAAAGCGAGCTGGTCAATCGCCTTAACGAGGCGACATCACAGGTGGGCATGTTGACCGGCGAGTTGCAGGAGTCGGTGATGAAGATGCGCATGCTGCCGGTGGCGCGCGTCTTTGCCCGCTTCCCGCGCCTGGTGCGCGACCTGGCCCGCGACCTGGGCAAGGAAATCGACCTGGTGGTCGAGGACAACGACACCGAGATCGACAAATCGGTGGCTGACGAGATCGGCGATCCGCTGGTGCACTTGGTCCGCAATGCCGTCGACCACGGCGTTGAGGCCCCCGACGACCGCCGCGCGGCGGGCAAGAACGCGCGCGGCCGGGTGCTGCTGGCCGCGGCCCACGAGGGTAACCACATCGTCATCCGGGTAGAGGACGATGGCGGTGGTATGAACCCGGACCGCCTGCGGCAGAAGGCGGTGGAGAAGGGCCTGCGCAGCGCTGCCGAGGTGGCCCGGATGCCCGATGAGGAAGCCTTCGGGTTGATCTTCCTCCCCGGTTTCTCCACCGCCGACAAGGTCACCGGGGTGTCCGGGCGCGGCGTCGGCATGGACGTCGTGCGCACCAATATCACCCGCCTGAACGGCACCATCGAGGTGCGCTCCGGACCGGGACAGGGCACCCGCATCCAGATCCGCCTGCCGTTGACGCTGGCGATCATCACCGGACTGCAGGTGCGCGTCGGCGACGAGATTTTCATTGTGCCCCTGTCGGCCGTAGTCGAAGCGCTCAAGGTGCCCGCCGGCGAGGTCAAGTCGCTGCAGGGCCGCAAGGTCATTGTCGCCCGGGACCGGGTGCTGCCGCTGATCGATCTGGGGGCGGTGCTGCAGGTGCCGGACGCTGCGGCCCGGACGCGGGAACGGTATGTCGTGCTGGCCGGGCTAGCCGAGCGTCGCTTCGGCCTACTGGTGGACCAGCTGCTCGGGCAGGTAGACGTGGTGATCAAAGCGCTCGGTGAGTATGTGGGGCCGGCCACCGGCATTGCCGGGGCCACGATTCTGGGTGACGGCCGGGTGCGATTGATCCTCGACCTGGGCCAGCTCAATGAATTGGCGGAGGCCGCGGTCGCCGCCGAAGATGGCGTCCGGCGGCCACGGCCTGCCGGCTGAGACGACGCCGCCAAGGAAGTCATTCGCGGCGCCGGGCGATGCGCCCGCGACCCGCTGGTAAGGAGCTGCTCGATGGACATGCGCAGGAAGATCATGGTGCTGGGCATAGGCCAGCTGGTGGTCCTGGCCGCCCTGCTGTTCTGGTTCAACTACGCCGAGACGCGGGCGCGGGTGCGGCAGGAATTCAGCAACGAAGCCCGTTCGGTGGTGTTGATGGCCGAGGGCGTCCGCAACGAGATGGGCGCCAAATGGCGCCTGGGGTTGATCACGCCCGAGATGCTGCGGACCTGGGCCCAGCAGGGCCAGACGGACCGCATCCTGGCGGCGGTGCCGGTGGTGTCGTCGTGGCGGGCGGCCATGGCCACGGCCGCGGAGGGCGGGTACGAATTCAGGGTACCCAAGTTCGAGCCGCGCAACGCCAAGAACGCCCCGGACCCGCTGGAGGCCCGGGCCCTGCGCAAGCTTACTGACGAAAACTTGCAGGAGTACGTGGAGATCGACGAGAGCCGCAACGCAGTGCGCTTCTTCCGCCCCATCCGGCTCACCGAGGAGTGCCTGCTGTGCCACGGCAATCCCAGCAACTCGGCGACGCTGTGGGGCAACAACCTGGGCCAAGATCCCACCGGCGGGCCGATGGAGAACTGGCGGGTGGGCGAGGTCCACGGCGCTTTTGAGGTGATCCACTCGCTCGACCGGGCCGATGCCCAGTTGGCCCGGTCCCTGTGGGAGCAGGCGGGGGTGGCGCTGCTGCTCCTGGGCGCCAGCGTGGCGGTGTTTGTCTGGCTGCTCAACCGCCGCTTCAGTCGGCCCTTGGAGCAGCTGATGGGGGGGGTTGGCCGGCTGGCGCAGGGCGATCTGGCCTCGCGCGTGGACGGCGTCGGCACGGATGAGTTCGGTCGGCTCGGCGCCGCCTTCAACCAGATGGCCGGCGAGATGAACCGCATGCAGGACGAGGCCCACGCGGCGCTGCAGGAGGCCACGGTCAAGGCCGCGGTGGTCGAGAACGCGCCAATCAATATCCTGGTGGCCGACAAGGACCTGAACATCACCTATGTGAATCCCTATTCGCTGAAGACCTTCCGGGAGATCGCCGAGGTCATGCCGTGCCGCCCCGAGGAGGTGTTGGGCAAGAACGTCGACTTCTTCCACCGCAACCCCAGCCATCAACGGCGCCTGCTGTCTGATCCCCGCAATCTGCCGCACCAGGCCCACATCAACCTGGGTCACCACATCCTCGACCTGCGGGCGTCGGCCATCTACGACGCCCGGGGGCAGTACCAGGGGCCCATGGTGGCCTGGGCGGTGATCACCGAGCAGCAGCGGCTGGAGGCCGAGGTCCGCGAACAGGCCGAAGCCGCGCAACGCCGCAGCACGCAGCTGCTGGAGGTTGCCTCCCGGGTCACCGACGCCGCCAACACGGTGGCGGCGTCGGCCGAGGAGCTGTCGGCCAATGCGGCGCAGTTGGCCCAAGGGTCGGACCGGCAGAAGGAGACCGTCGAGGGCACCGCTTCGGCGATCCAGGAGATGGCCGCCTCGTCGCGCACGGTGGCCAACAACACCGACAATCTGGCCCGCTTGGTGACCGACAACTCCGCGGCGCTGAACGAACTGGCCGCGTCGGTAGTGTCGGTGACCCAATCGGCCGAGCGCATGAACCAGGGCGTGGTCAGCAACTCCTCGGCGATTGAGGAACTGGCCGCCTCGATCCAGAGCCAGGCCCACAGCGCGGAACAGGCCAATCGCACCGCCGAGCAGGCCAGCAGTGCGGCCCGCGAGGGCGCTCTGGTCGTGCGCCAGGCGATCGCCGGCATGTCCAGGATCGCGGAACGGGTGAAGGCGTCGGCGGCGACGATCACCGAACTCGGACGGTCGTCGGAGCAGATCAGCACCATAGTGGCGGTCATCAACGACATCGCCGACCAGACCAACCTGCTGGCGCTTAACGCCGCCATCGAGGCGGCGCGGGCCGGGGAACAGGGGCGCGGCTTTGCCGTGGTCGCCGACGAAGTGCGCAAACTGGCCGAGCGGACCTCCAAGGCCACGCAGGAAATTGACGACATGATCGGCCGCATCCAGAGCGACACCAAGGAAGTGGTCCGGTCCATGGAGTCGGGGGTGGCCGAGGTCGAGGAGGGCACGGAACTGGCGGCGCGCTCGGGCGAGGCGCTGGAGCAGATCGGCCAGGGGGTGTCGCAGGTCAATGAACTGATGCGCCACCTGAGCGAGGCCAGCCGTGAGCAGGCCCTGACCAGTGACCAGATCGTGGCGGCCACGAATGAAATGAGCGAGTTGGTCCAGCGCGTGGCCCACGCCATGGGCGAGCAGTCCCAGGCCGTGGACGTGGTGTCCAGCTCGTTCACCGAGATGCAGCAGCTGGTGGAGGAAGTGGCTCGGGCCATGCGCGAGCAGAGCGAAACCTCCGAGCACCTGGCCCAGGCCATGGACGAGGTGAACATGGTGGCGCGGGCGTCGCTGATGTCGATCCAGGAAACAGATCGCGCGACGGCCGACCTGGCGATGCAGGCCGACAGCCTGCGCCGCCTGGCCGCAGCCTTCGAGGAGTGAGGGTCCCCGGGACCTGCCGGCCATGACTCAGAATCTGAGCGCCAATCAGCTGGAGTTGGTCGATTTCCGCGTCTTCGAGGCGCGCGAAGACGGGACAATCTACGAAGGCATATACGGGATCAACGTGTCCAAGGTGCGCGAGATCATTGTGCTGCCGCCGCTGACCCGCGTCCCGGATGCCCACCCGGTGATCGAAGGCCTGTTCAATCTACGCGGCGTGCAGCTGCCGGCGGTGAATCTGGCCCGGTGGTTGCGGGTCCAGGAGGCGCCACCGGCGGGCGTCAGCCGCAAGGCGATCGTGGCCGAGTTCAGCCGCCACACCCTGGGTCTGATCATCCACCAGGCGCAGCGCATCCGCCGCGTCGCTTGGGACCACGTCAAACCACCACCGCCGTTGGTGCAGCAGCAGCACGGGAACTCCATCGTCGGCACCACCACGGTCGATGACGACCGCACGTTGCTGTTGCTGGATGTCGAACGCGTGGTCGCCGACCTGGAAGGGCCGGCCGACGCCCTGGCGGCGGCCGCGGCACCGGCCGCGGTCGCGCCCACCGGCCCGGGGCGGGTGCTGGTTGTCGATGACTCGGCGGTGGCCCGGCGCCGGCTGGCCCAGGTGCTCACCCAGGCTGGCTATGCTGTCGTGGAGGCGGCCGATGGCGCCGCAGGCCTGGAACGGCTGCACGCCGAGGCGGGCCGGGGCACCCCGGGCGATGCCATCCGGTTGGTGATCACCGATGTCGAGATGCCGCGGCTGGACGGCTACACCTTCACCGCCCGCCTGAAGGCCGACGAAGCCCTTCGTCATTTACCAGTGATCATGCACTCGTCACTGGGCGGCGAAGCCAATCTGCGCCGCGGCCAGCAGTCGGGTTGTGATGACTACCTGGTCAAATTCGAACCCGCGACGCTGCTGGCCATGGTGGCTCGGCACTGGTCGGCGACGCCCGGCTAGGACCGCCGTCGCCGTTGCCGCGGGCCAGGGCCGGGCTTAGGTTAGCGACCCGACGTTCGCCCGGAGGCGCCGGTTGGCGTCCCGCCTGCCCCGCCCGCCGCCAATGCGGAGGCCGATCGTGCCCGTGACGGGTCCTGTCCGTCTGCTCATCGTCGATGACTCGCTGGTCACCCGCAACCTGCTGGAGCGCCTGGTCGCGGCCGACCCGGGTATCGCCGTGGTCGGCAAGGCCGAGAACGGCGCCCAGGGCCTGGAGCAGGCCCGGCGACTGCGGCCCGATGTCATCACGCTCGACATCGAGATGCCGGTGATGAACGGGTTGGACGCCCTGCGGGTGATCATGAAGGAGTGCCCCACGCGGGTGCTGATGCTGTCGTCGCTGACCACGGCCGGCGCCGAAGCCACGTTGGAGGCCCTGGCGCTGGGCGCCGTGGACTTCATCGCCAAACCCGGCCCCGGCCCCCTGGAATTGCAGCGTCTGCGCGACACGCTGGGGGCACGGGTTCGCGCCGTGGCCGGGGTGCCCCGTCGCCCGGTCGCCCCACCGCCGCCCCCGTCGCCGCTGCCGCCCGTGCGTCACCGCGGCCCGCAGCGCCGCGACGTCATCCTGATCGGCACCTCCACCGGCGGCCCGGCGGCCCTGCAGACCCTCATCCCGGCGCTGCCGGGGGATCTGCCGGTGGGCGTGCTGGTGGTGCAGCATATGCCGGCCGGCTTCACCGCCCAACTGGCGCAGCGCCTGGACCGCCTGAGCGCGGTGACGGTACGGGAGGCGGTCGACGGCGACCGCATCGAGCCGGGCACGGTGCTGATCGCCCCCGGGCACAGCCACCTGCTGGCGCGCGACACCACCCATGTCGCCCTGGCCCAGGAGCCGGCCGACCTGCCCCACCGACCGGCCGTGGACATCCTGCTGCGCTCGGCCGCGCCGGTGTTCCGTCAGGGCGCCCTCGGCGTCATTCTGACCGGCATGGGCAGTGATGGCCGCGAGGGCATGGCCGCCCTGAAGGCCCACGGCGGGCGCGTCCTGGCCCAGGACCAGGCCAGTTGCGTGGTCTACGGCATGCCCAAGGCGGTGATCGACGCCGGGCTGGCCGACAGGGTCTGCCCACTGGACCAACTGGCCGCGGCGTTGGTGCACGAGTTGGCCTGAGCCGGCGTGGGGCCGGGGAAGGGTGCGGGCCCCGGCCGCCGGGACGGCCCGCCGGTCAGCCGAACAACTTGTCGATGTCGTCCTGCGACATGGCACCCTGGTGTTCCTCGGCCTCCGCCTCGGTGGGCAGGATGCTGTGGTCGAACGCCCCCGTGTTGACGCGCAGATCCGGGGCCTCCTGGTCCGCGCCGAACAGCCGGTCCGAAAGCTCCTGCAAATAGGCGCGGGTGGCCTCGACCTTCTGGCCGGTGCGGTCGCCGACTTCCAGCCACTGAAGAATGCGGGTGATCTGCCAGCTGACCCGCGCCAGCTCGCGCTCCACAGGCCGCGAACACTGGCCGTTCTGCGCCGCGCCGTCGACCGCCTGGGAGATCACCCCCAGGGCGTCCACGGACTTGACCAACGCCTCCTGCAGTTCCTGGTTGAGGTTCTTCAGCCCCAGATCCACCCGGTTGACCAGCAGCTTGAGGCGGAACGTGTCGGTCGCCGACAGCGCCGGTGGCACCGGCAGCGCGGCGGCCGGCCGCGGGCGTGCCGTCGGCGCCGTCGGCGCCGTCGCAGCTGCCGCCGGACGCGGTGGCGCCGGGGCCCGGCGGTAGAAATTGTACACCGAATGGGGCGTGCGCTGCAGGGGACTGTTCAGGCCGTGCAGCGAGTCGGCCGGACCGAGCACCAGGTACCCGCCCGGGGTCAGGCACTGGTGCAGCGAGGCCAGGACCTTCTGCTTGGTTTCCTGGTCAAAGTAAATGAGCACATTGCGGCAGAGAATGACGTCCATGTCACGCATGGCTCGCGTGCGCGCCTCATCCACCAGGCTGACGACCGAGAAGCTGACCATGCGATGGATCTCCGGCGCCAGACACAGGACCTCGTCGTTGGCCGGATCGGCGCTCAGGTACCGCGCGTAGGCCTCGGGCATGGCGGTCCCGGTGCGCCGGGCAAAGCGGCCGGCGCGTGCCTTGTTCAGCACCGCCGTGCTGATGTCGGTGCCGAAGACCTCGACCCGCCAGTCGGCCGACGGCACCAGGTCATGGACCACCATGGCGGCCGTGAAGGCTTCCTCGCCGGACGAGCAGGCCGCCGACCACAGCCGCAGGCGCCGGGGGCCGCGCGCGCGGCGCTCGGCCACCAACTCGGCCAAGACGTCACGCAGGAGCTCAAACTGGCGCGGATGGCGGAAGAAGCTGGTCTCGTGGATCGACACCTGGTCGATCAGCGACTCCACCTCATCTTTGCCGCGCGGATCGGTGCGCAGGAAGTGCAGGTAGCTGCGGCCGTCGGTCAGGCCGATCTCGCCCATGCGCCGTTTGATCCGTCCCTCAAGCAGGTAGCGTTTGGCGTCGGAGTAGCTGATCCCGGTCAGCTCTTGGACGTAAGCGCGGAACTCGGCGTAGGTGCGGTCGTCGAGGGCCAGGACACGCGTTTCCATGGGCTTCCTGTCAACCAGCCCCGACGGTGGACGCGGAACCATCCGTCGGCGGGGCGCTGTTGCGGCGAATAACCTGCCACAGGTATTCCTGCGACGTCTCGTCGAGGTCGAACAACCGCAATCCCAGGCCCGGTTCACCGCCCGCCGTGGGCGGCAGGTGGCGCACCACTTCGCCGCGGCCGCGAACCGTCACTTCCTCCAGGCCCGAGGTCAGCACCAACTCCAGAGCGCACACCGTCCCCAGGGGCAACGCCTGGACGCCGGTGACCATCATGCCGGTCATGCAGATGTCGCGGCTGGTCCCCTGCTGCAGGCCCTGGGTGCTGTATAGGCGCACCGGGACGGCGAACGACAGGCGCCGCAGCTGCCGGCGGTCGTCGAGACAGTTCATCGGGCCCTCCTGGTTCACAAGCTGCGACGCAGGTCTTCGGTGAGCCGCCGCACCGTCGGCCCCAAACAGCGACCGAGGCGGATGACGTCGGCCAGCTCCAAGCCCAACCGCGCCAGCAAGCCGGGCGGCACGAAGCGGGTGACGGCGCGCCAGGGGTCGTCTTGCGGCTCGAGGGGATCGTCCTCGGCCGCGCTGGCGCCCACCTCGCCGGCGCCGGCCAAGTCCGGCTCGGTCTGCAGCAGGCGCAGCATGGGGTAGGTGGCCTGACGTGGGAACGGGTAAATGCCATTGCCGATCAGATCGGCCAGCGCGATCAGCGCGGCAAAGGCGTCCTCGGCGCCCGGGGCGTGATGGGATTCTACCACCCGGGCAACGTCTTCACCCAGTTTCCAGCTGTCGGCCAGGATACGCCCCACCTCGGCGTGGTTGGCGCCGCCGGCCATCACCTCCTCGGCCGCCGCCATTGGGCTGCTCCAATGGGACGACGCCATGGCCTCGAGGATGACGCCGTACAGGCCCGGGTACCCCTCGACCAGGGCCACTTTGCCGATGTCGTGCATCATGCCGGCCAGGAAGGGGTCCTGCTGCGGCGACAGCAACCACCGCTGCCACAACTGCAGGCGCCGCAGTTCGTCCAGCGCCTCGCGGTCCAGCCCGAAGGCGACAAAGTCCTTCCGCTGGTCGGGCGTCCACACGGACTCGTCAAGCGGGAAGTGCAATAGCCGCGCCAGCGTCGCCACGGCCACCCCGTGCACCCAGTAGTCATCGACGTTGAAGTCTTTCTCGGTGACCCCCTCGACGCTGCGGCGGAGCGCGCTGGAGACGATCAGCTCCTTGGTGGCCGACTTGCCCAACAGAATGACGGCTTTGTCAGCATCGCTGATTTCGCCGCGGAACCCATAGATGGGCGACCTTGCCCGGCGGATCACCTGCGCCCGGCTGAGGGGGTCGACCTCGATGGCGCGGATCCACGCCGAGATGTCGCTGTTGGGGTCGCGGTCGAGGGCGACAATCTGCTGGTGGACCTGCGGCAGCACCGGTAGCGCCGCCATGTGGCGGATATCGGTGGCCAAGCGCTCGCGGATCTCGGCCGGTGACAGCAACTCCCGCGGCGGGGCCACCCCCAGGCGCGGCACGAGGTAGTCGTCGAGCAGCTGGGCCAGGGAGTCCGCATCCAGACGCGGCCGCTCGAGCATCACCACTCCCAGGCGCTCCAGGGCATACCGGGCCCGCAGGGGCACCTCCGCGGCGGCATCGCAGACCAGGAAGACGGCGAAATCGCCCTGGCGGTTGATGCTGACCAGCCGCGCCAGCGTCAAGCCGTTACCGGACATGCGCGTCGACAGCAGCACCAGGCGGACACGCTGGCGGTAGGCGCGCAACCAACGGGCCAGCGTGGCGGTGTTGCTCGACAGGCAGTACCCGAGGCGCTGCCCTTCTTCAAGGCGGCCGCGGGCCTGCTCGATGCTGGTGACGGCGGCGAACAGATAGCGGACTACCTCGCGCAGGTCGGGCTGGGCGAGTTGATCCGCGGCCGAGGCTTCTTCGCCGAAGACCACCAGCGGATAGGTGTCGTCCCGGCGCAGCGGATCGACGCCCTTGAGGACCCAGCCCACCTGCCCCTGGGAACGGCGCCCCAGAACCGAGGCCAGCTTGTCCTGCAGCTGGCGCGGCGTGAATGGTTTGGTCAGGTACGTGTCGGCCCCGGCCTTGAGCGCCTGCACGACATCCTCGCGGGTGGACCGCACGGTGAACATGACCACGGGCACGTTGTCGAACTGCGGCGACTGACGGATCTTGGTGATCAGCTCCAGGCCGCTCATGACCGGCATGTTCCAGTCGGTCAGCACCACATCGGCGCTGTGGCGGCGCAGCAGGTCCCAGGCTTCGCCGCCGTGGCCGGCCTCCAGGACTTCGTGGTGGCCGAGATTCCCCAGCATCGAGCGCACGATCTTGCGCATGCCCAGGGAGTCCTCGACGAGCAGGATCTTCATGGCGGGTAGCACAGCACCACCGGGCCGGGGCGCCGCGCGGCCGCCGTGGGCGCGACGGGCCAGCCCTGAAGGGGAGTCGGGAGACGCTCGGACGCGTGGCCCCAGGGCGGGGCGCCCGGGCCAGGGCAGCTACCGGGGCCACCGGCCGACCTGGGACGGTGGCCAGGGCGTCGGGCCCTAAAGGTAGCGCCGCCGCTGACCGCTGCCAAGCAAACGCGGGTGCGGCCGCGTCAGGGCGCGGCGGCGCCGGCGCCGCGTTGCAGGTACTCGAGGTTGCGGCGGGCTTCCGGGTGCCCGGGTGCCAGCTCCAGCAGGTGGGCGAAGGTGGCCGCCGCCGCCGCGGTCTCGCCGCGCGCGGCCTGCACAATGCCCAGGTTGTTCCACGCCCCCAGGTATTCCGGATCGGCCGCCAGGGCCCGGCGGCACGCGGCTTCGGCCCCGGCCAGATCACCCAGCGACATCAGCGCCGCCGCCAGGTTGGTGTGGGCCCGGGCATAGCCGGGCTGCAGGGCCACCGCGCGCTGGTAGTGGGCCACGGCTTCGGCCAACCGTCCCTGGCTGGCCAGGACAATACCGCGGTTGTTCCACGCCGGCGCGTATTCCGGGTTGATCGCCAACGCCGCGTCGAAGTGGCTGGCGGCGCCCGCCAGGTCGCCGGCGCGGCCCTGCTCGATGCCCAGGTTGGTGTGCATGACGTAGTTGCCCTCGGTAACCGCCAGGGCCCGGGCGAACAGCGTCGTACTGTGGCGCCAATAGGCCAGTTGCTGGCGCGTCTGCCAAGCCCACGCCAACAGCACCAGCACGGCCAGTCCGGCCAGCCACGGCCGCAGCGCCGGCCGCCGGTCCGCCAAGGCAGCCACAGACCACGCCAGCGCCAGCCACAGGCCGACCTGCGGCAGGTAGGTGAAACGGTCGGCCAGGGCGTGGCTGCCGACCTGTACCAGGCCAATCATGGGCACCAGGACACCCAGGTACCACAGCCAGCCGGTCAGCAGCCAGGGGGCCCGGTCGACCCCCCGCCAGGCGCCCCAGGTCAGGGCCGCCAGACCCACCAGACAGGCCAGGGGCGCCCACCAGGACGGCGGCGTCAACGGCAACGGGTAGAGCACCGCCAGGTCCACCGGCCACAGCGTCTTGCCGAGATAGCCGACCCAGGCCAACAGGGCATTGGCCAGGCGGGAACCCAGTGGCAGGTCGGTCAGCGACGCCACCGCACCCCAGCGCCGCTCGGCCACCACGGTCAGCGCGCCGGCGACGATGACCGGCAGCAGCAGTGGCAGCTTCTCGCGTACCAGCGGCAGGAGCGCCGGCCAGCCGTCGGCGCGGCGCCAGCGCCGCAGCGGCCACAGGTCAAACAGCAGCAGCGCCGCCGGCAGGGTTACCAGCACCGGCTTGGCCATCAGTCCGGCGGCCAGCGACGCCATTACGGCCGCGTAACGGCCCCGGCCGGGACAGGCCAGGTAGCGCAGCCAGAAAGCCAGCGTCGCCCACCACCAAACGGCGGCCAGCACGTCTTTGCGCTCGGCGGCCCAGGCGACCGATTCGACCCGCAGCGGGTGCCAGGCAAAGGCTGCGGCGACGAACAGGCTGGGCGCCAACGCCCCGGTAGCGCGCCAGAGCACCCCCAGCAGCAGCACGGCCGCCAGCCCGTGCAACAGCACCGAGTGCAGGTGGTGACCGGCCGGCTGCAGGCCGAAGAGCTGGACGTCCACCAGGTGCGAGACCCAGGTCAGCGGTTGCCAGATGGCACCGCGGAACGAGGTCATCGCCGCCAGCAGGTTGGCGGCGGTCAAACCGCCGCGCAACTGCGGGTTCTCGGTGATGTAGGTGTCGTCGTCGTAACTGATGAAGTCGTGCTCGGCCACGGGCGCATACAGCGCCGCAGTGACCACGAGCAGCAGCAGGGCGCTAGCCGGGCCGGCCCAGCGCCAGCGGGCCGCGGCCGGGGCCGCCGGGGGCGGGACGGCAGGGTTGGCCAAAGTAGCCTCCTCACGGTGGGGCGGCCAGAGCGCCACGGGACGAGAGGCACCGCCGCAGCCCGGTGTCGAGCGGGCCGGGTCTGCCCATTAAGCGCAATTAGGCCGATATGATCAAGCACCCGGTGCGCGCGGTGCCCTGGTCCATGGTCCCCGGCCGGCTGCCGCCGAGCCGACCTGCGCGCGGGTCCGGCGGCCCCTGCCGCCGACGTGGGCGGTGCGGCGCGGCGCGGTCG
>CAITNQ010000294.1 GCA_903893785.1 uncultured Gemmatimonadota bacterium | reverse complement strand
GTCCCCGGTGCGTCTCCATGGCCATCCGTTTCCGGGCGCAGCGCCGTCAGCGCCTCGCCGCACAACGCGGATCCCTGGCGCGCCAGGCCCGGTGCTGCGGCCGCTGCTGGACCCCACTCCCAGCCGCTGCCCAGGCCGAAGCTGACGACCACCAGAACCGTGCCTTTGGCGGCCGATGGGGTGCCGCTCAGGCCACGCAGCGCACCCTGGGCACCTCCCCCGCATCCCGCGCCGGGCCGCGCGCCGGACTCAAGCCACGCAGAGGAAGTCCCTGGTTTCCACCCACCCGGCCGCCAGGAGTCGTCGGCTGGCCGCCTGGCGCCCGGCGCGCGACGGCAGTGCCACTAGCACGCGCGTTCGGGCCTGTCCAGGCGCACTCAGGCCAAGAGCCCAATCGGCCGCCGACACCACCGGCACGCCGCGCAGCAGGCCCGCCTGACGTCCGGTCTGCGCGCCGATGAAAGCCTGCGGTCGGCAACCAAGCCGCTGCAGGTGCTTGGTCAGCCGCCGGGCCATCTGCCCGGTGCCCCACACGGCAAAGTCCGGTCGCTCCCGGAGCCAACCTGTGGCCAGGTACCAGGCCTTGGCACGCATGAAATTCTCCACCGAATAACGGCTGTCGGTGCGCGTCAAGCGACCGGCGTGCTCGCGCCACTGGAACAACACCGCCGGTACCTTGGCAAAGCGCCGGCCGGCCGCGGCGCACCGCAGCCACAGGTCATAGTCTTCTGCCCACCCAGGGTCCTGGTACCCGCCCAAGGCGTGCACGGCTTCACGTCGGAACAGCACGGACGGATGCACCAGCGGGCTCTCGATGTACAGGGCCCGGACGATGGCCTCATGGTCCACGAGGCCGTTGAGCCAGTCGACGTAGGCGGCGAAGCCCGGTGAGATCTCGGCGGCGGCGAACAACTCGACCCGGCACCCGATAACGTCGACATCGGCCCGCTGCCGGGCCAGCACCACCTGTTGCTCAAGGCGGCCGGGCAGGCAGCGGTCGTCGCCGTCCATGCGCGCCACCAGCGGGGCGCGGCAGTCCGCCAGGCCCCGGTTGAGGGCCGCCACGAGCCCGCGATGCGGGCCGGTCAGCAGGCGCAGGCGCGGGTCGGCCGCCGCGCGCGCCCGTACACGGTCGGCGGTGCTGTCGTCCGAGCCATCGTCCACGGCCACGACCTCGAAGTCGTCCAGGGTCTGCATCTGCAGGCTGTCCAGCGCTTCGTCAATCGTGGCCGCGGCGTTGTACAGCGGTAGCAGGACCGAAACGGCGGGGGTCATGGCAGCCCCTGCAACGCGCGGTGCGCCGCCGGCGGGCGCCCACCGAGCGGCTTGACAACCGACCGCACGGACGCCGATCTTACCGCGCCTAGTACGCCCCGCCTCCCCCGCCAACAGGTCCACCCGGCGTGATCCTGCTCAAAACGGCCAAAGAGATCGCTCTGATCCGCGCCAGTTGCCGCCTGGCAGCCGAGGCCATGGCCGTGGTGATGGAGCAGATTCGCCCGGGCGTGTCGACCGCCTTCTTGGACGACACCGCTGAGCGCTACATCCGCCGCCACGGCGGCGAGGCCAGCGCCAAGGGATACCACGGCTACCCGCGCAGCATCTGCGTATCGGTCAACGACGAAGTGGTCCATGGCATCCCGGGAGACCGCCTGCTGCACGAAGGCGACCTGCTGGCCGTGGATATCGCGGTGAAGAAGGACGGGTACCACGGGGACATGAACGTCACCTTCGCGGTCGGCGCCATCGACGACGAGGGTCGGCGGCTGATGGCAGCGACACAGGAGGCCATGGAGCGGGGCATCGCCGCAGCGGTGGCCGGCCAGCGGCTGGGCGACATCGGGTGGGCCATTCAGAGCTTCGTCGAAGATCAGGGCTACTCGATCGTCCGCGAATACTGCGGTCACGGCCTGGGCCGCGGGTTCCACGAGGACCCTCAGGTGCTGCACTTCGGCACCCCGGGAACCGGACGCCGGCTGCAGCATGGCATGGTGTTCACCGTCGAACCCATGGTGAACCAGGGCGGGCCGGACGTGGTGCTGCAGGACGACGGATGGACGGCGGTGACCGCTGACGGGCGGCTTTCGGCCCAGTTCGAGCACACGGTCGCGGTCAGTCCCGAAGGGCCGGTGGTGCTCTCGCGCTTCGCGGATCTGCCCTTCTGAGACCGCCGGGGCCCTGCCCGGACGAGCGGGGCTGACGCCGCGGGCCCCATGGCACGGCGCTGGCCCGGGCCGCCGAACGCAGTCCGGAGTTGGGTTCTCACTTGCCCACCAGCGGCTGTCGTCTATATTTTGAGGTTCCCATTGTACCGTTGCTGGTCTGCCCGCCGCCAGGAGCCTTGCCGCCATGTCCGAGGAAAGAGAAGCACCGGTTGCCAACGAGGAAGAAGAGGGTACTGATTTCTCGTTCGACCCGGGCTCCCAGGTCGAACTCGAAGTAGAAGACACCTGCTGCATTACCGGCGAGAAGGTCACGGCCTGCTTCTGCCGCTTCCCGGATTACATCCGCGGCACGATGATGGTCATGAGCCGCAAGGCCATGCTCAAGCACCTGCGTCAGGGCGACACCATCCAGAAGTTCAAAGAAGTGCTGGTGAGCCGCCACGGCGCCAAGGCGGTGGAAGAGAAATACAGCGACTACTGAGCCTGAGTGCCATGCTGTCGGAGCCCTGATCGCGCGCGATCAGGGCTCTTTGCGTGTACTGCCCCGGCGGACCGGCTACTTCTCCTGCAGCAGGGCGTCGATCTCGCGGCCCAGGATACCGCCCGGATCCGGCTGACCATCGGGTCCCTGCGGCACGCCGTTGTGGGTGCGGTACACCTTCCCCTCGCGATCGAACACGTAGGTCAGCGGCACCCCCAGGGCATTCATGTCGCCGCGGTAGAACTGGCGCAGCAGCTCAAAACGGGGGTCCAGCAGCACCGGGTAGTTGATGCCCATCTGGCTCACGAAACGGGTAAGCAGGGGCTTGAGCTGCGCCGGCTCGCCCTGGTCAACCGACGCACTGAGGATGGCCACCTGCTCGGGCTTGTAGCGCTGACGCAGTTCGACCAGATGGGGCACCTCAAAGCGACAGGGCCCGCACCAGGTGGCCCAGAAGTTCAGCACGACGATCCGGCCCTGGTACTGCTTGAGGTCGACCTTGAGGCCCTGGTAGTCGCTTACCTCGGTCAGGCCACCGGGCGGAAAGAGCTGTTCCCCCCGCGTCACCTTAGCCGGGCGCGGCGCGGCGGTGCGCGGTGGCGCCGCGGCGGCACTGCTGCTGCCCTGGTCGCCACAGGTTACCAAACCCATGACCCACATCGCTGCTGCTGCCCACTGCCAGACACGTCGCATATACCCTCCTCGGATGTCGCACCTGTGCGGGTAACGCCACAGTCGGCACAGCAACAGCGGACCCGCGCCGCCCTAGCCCGGTTGGCGTCAGGCCCGGCGACGCCGTTCCTGCGCCCCGGGAACCGCGGCGCGTGACGGCGTTGGGCCGTTCAGGGTCAGCCAGGCACACTGCGGGCCGAGCACGCCCTCAAGCTGCCGGATCAACTCGTCGCACGGATCGACCCGGATGCTGCGCGAACGAACCACGGTATCGCGGCCCCCGTCGCGACGGACGTGCAGCAGCACCTCGCAGTCACCGGCATACTGCTCGCACAGGCCGCGGAGCCGCTGCATCAGTTCGGGCCCGGCCTGGTCGCCGCCCACGGCCAGGTTGACCGAGCGGGTCAGGGCCGCGCGGGCCTGCTCCATGAGTATGGCACGCTCGCCTTGCAGGTTCAGGCGCCCCTGGCGCTCGGCCATGCGCCCCTCGATGAGCAGCACGCGGCCCTCGATCAGGAGGTCCTGGTTGGCAGCGTACGCCTCGGAGAAAAACGTCGCCTCGCCCGTTCCCTGCAGGTCTTCGAGGGTCACGAAGGCGATCGGCAACCCCCGGCGGTCGACAGCGCGGCTGAGTCGGGTGACCAGACCGCCGACCCGCACGGTGGCCCCGTCGGTGAGCCCCGACAGCTCGGCCAGCGGCCGAGTGAAGGCCTTCAGGTCGCGCGCGTGAGGATCCAAGGGGTGGCTGCTGACGTAGAAGCCGAGCAACTCACGTTCGCGGGCTAGACACTCGGCTTCGGTCCAGGGCGGCGCGGCAGCCAGATCCTGGCGCTCGGGCTCGGCCGCGACCGGCTGGCTGGCACCGAGGTCGAACAGGTTGATCTGACCGCGCTCGCGCTCGTCCTGGGCCCGCTGCGCGGCCCGCAGGGCCATGTCCAGCGAAGCCAGTTTCTGGGCCCGGTGGCCCGGCATCCGGTCCAGCGCCCCGGCCGACACCAGGCTCTCGATCACCCGGCGGTTGACGGCATGCAGGTCGATGCGGGCACAGAAGTCGAACAGCTCGCGATAGGGCCCGTCAGCCCGGCCGGCGATGACCGCCTGGGCCGCGCCTTCGCCCACGTTCTTGATGGCGGCCAGGCCGAAGCGGATGCCCGCGTCCGTGGGCGTGAAGTTGAGTTCGCTCTCGTTGACGTCGGGCGGCAGGACGGGGATACCGAGGTGCCGGCACTCGTCCAGGAGCACGGTCAGGCGGTCGGTGTTGCCCCGGTCTGTGGTCAGACTAGCCGCCATGTAGTCACTGGCGTAGTTAGCCTTCAGGAAGGCGTTCTTGTACGCCACCTCGGCATAGCAGGCCGAATGCGACTTGTTGAACCCGTACCCGGAGAAGACCTCGATATCGGACCAGATGCGCGCCGCGGTGTCCCCCTCGACGCCGCGGTCTACCGCGCCCTGCAGGAAGTCCTTGCGGTATTTCTCCATCAGGTCCGCCAGCTTCTTGCCCATGGCCTTGCGGATGCCGTCCGCCTGCCCCAGGGTGAAACCGGCCAGGTCGCGGGCAATCCGCTGCACCTGTTCCTGATAGGTGATCACGCCGTACGTCTCGGCGAGGATGGGCTCGAGGACCGGGTGGTCGTAGGTCACCGGTTCGCGGCCGTGTTTGCGGTCGATGAAGGTCGGAATGCGCTGCATCGGCCCGGGCCGATAGAGCGCATTCATGGCGATGACATCCTCGAGCTTGTCCGGTTTTAGCAGGCGCAGGTATTCGCGCATGCCCGAACTCTCGAACTGGAACACGCCGACCGTGTCGCCGCGGCTGAAAAGCTCAAACGTGGGACGGTCGTCCCACGGAATGCTGTTCAGGTCAAAGCCCGGTTGCCGGAGTTGTATCAGCCGTGCCGCCTCGTCCATCAGGGAGAGTTCCTTCAGGCCGAGGAAATCCATTTTCAGCAGACCAAGAGCATCACAGGTGGGGCCGTCGAACTGGGTGGTGACCTTACCGTCCTTCGGCGCCCGGTACAGCGGTACGAAGTCGGTGATGTCGCTGGGGGCAATGATCACTGCCGCCGCGTGCACGGAAGCGTGACGCGCCAGGCCTTCCAGCCGCCGTGCATAGTCGATGAGTTGACTGCGCTCATCGCGGCTGTCGGCGAGCTCGCGCAGTTCGGGGACGCGTTCCAGGGCCTCGTCGAGAGTGATCTTGAGCTCGTTGGGGATGAGCTTGGCGATGCGGTCCACATCGGCAAAGGACATGCCCAACACGCGGCCCACGTCGCGGATAACGGCTTTGGGGCCCAGGGTCCCGAAGGTGATCACCTGGGCGACGTTGGCTTCGCCGTATTTCTCGACCACATAGCGGATGATGCGGTCGCGCCCAACATCGGCAAAGTCGATGTCGATATCGGGCATGCTGATGCGTTCAGGATTGAGGAAGCGCTCGAACAGCAGCGTGTGCTTGATCGGGTCGGTATCGGTGATACCCAGGCAGTACGCCACCAGGCTACCGGCGGCCGACCCACGCCCCGGACCCACGGTGATGCCGTTCTCGCGGGCAAAGCGCACGTAGTCCTGGACAATCAGGAAGTACCCCGAGAAGCCCATCTTGACGATGGTGCCCAGCTCGAACTCAAGGCGCTCGATCAGTTCGGGCCGAATCCGCTCATAGCGTCGACGTAGGCCTTCGTTGGCCAGATGGATCAGATAGGCCTCTTCGTCGGCGAACTCCGCGGGGACTTGGAAGCGCGGCAACTTCGACTTGCCGAATTCGAAACTTACCTCGCAGCGGGAGGCGATCTCGACCGTGGTCTCGATGGCCTGCGGCAGATCGGCGAACAGAGCCGCCATTTCGGCCGGCGACTTGACGTACAACCCGTCCGGGTAGCAGAGCCGGTCCTTGTCGGCGATCACCTTGCCGGTCTGCAGGCAGATCAGGGCATCGTGGGCCGCGTGATCTTCGGCGCGCAGGAAGTGGTAGTCATTGGTGGCAACGAGGGGAATGGCCAATCGCCGGTGCAGTTCCACCAGGCCCTGATTGACCGCGTCCTCGCCTTCGATGCCGTGGCGCTGGATCTCGAGGAAGTAGTTCTCGCCGAACAGGTCGCGGTAGAACCGGGCCGCGGCTTCAGCCGCGTCGAGGCCCTCGTGCTGCAGCAGGTGAGCGACTTCGCCGCCAATGCAGCCCGACAGGCAGATCAGGCCTTCGGCATGCTGCTCGAGCAGTTCGCGGTCGACCCGAGGGTTGTAGTAGTACCCCTCCAAGTAGCCCTTGGAAACGAGCTTGGTCAGGTTGCGGTAACCGGTGTCGCTCCGGGCCAGCAGCACCAGATGGTTGGAGGCATGCTTGAGGCCCCGCGCCGGTTTGCGCGCGTAGCGGCTCTCGATGGCCACGTAGACTTCGGAACCGATGATCGGTTTGATGCTGGCGCTGCGGCACGCCTTGTAATGGTCGATGGCGCCGAACAGCGATCCGTGGTCGGTCAGGCCAAGGGCCGGCATGCCGGCTTCAGCCGCCAACCTGGCCATCTGCGGAATGCGGCAGGCCCCGTCGAGCAGGCTGTACTCGCTGTGCCCGTGCAGATGGACGAAGGAGACGCTGGCCGACATCGACAGCACCGTCCTCCGGGTGGCGCCCGGACTCGTCAGCCGCGGCGCAAGGGGTGGGAGCGAGAACAGCGATCGGCGGGGCCACGGACCGGGACGGGTCCGGATGCCGGTTCCCGGCGGGCCCCCTGGGCTGCCGCATGCGGCAGCGGGGAGCGACCAAGCCGATAGCATATCCAATGGGAGGACGAAAGTCAACCATGGCCCTGCCCGCCTGAGGCGTGTCGGGGGCGTCGGCGGCGGTCCACCGCCAGAGCAAAGACGAGCCACGGTCGGGTCTGGCCGTGCGGCAGGACGTGCCACCGGGCCGCGCCGCCCCGGCCCGAGGGCGGACCGTAGGCAGCGAACGGACGGGAAATCCCTCGGCGGCGACCGGGGCCGTCGCGGCCGCGGGCGCCGAGGTCCCCGGCCGGCGCTTGACCCTGGCCACCGCCAGCTGCTACGTGTAGCCCCAGCCGACCGCGCCGGCCCCTCAGCCGGCGCCGCCACGGCAGCGCGGGCCCCGCCCACGGGACGCGGTGGCAGGGCCGGCTTAACCCAAGCCAGGGGGTTCCTCGTGCGCCTGCTCCTGCTGGACCTGGACACCCTGCGGCCCGACCACCTGGGCTGCTACGGGTACCACCGCAACACCAGCCCGAACATCGACCGCGTCGCCGCGCAGGGGGTGCGCTTTGACGACTACTACTGTTCGGACGCCCCCTGCCTGCCCTCGCGCGCGGCCCTGGTCACGGGCCGCTTCGGCATTGACAGTGGCGTGATTGGCCACGGCGGTACGGCCGCGGACCTGCGACTGGAAGGCCGCGAGCGCGGTTTCCGCAGCCGGTTCTCACGCCAAGACTCGCTGTGGCAGCTGGCCCGGCGCCGGGGCCTGTGGACGGCCAGTATCTCGCCCTTTGCCGAACGTCACTCGGCCTGGTGGTTCAACGCTGGTTTCAACGAGACGCTGGACACCGGCGGCGGCGGCAGCGAATCGGCCGAGCAGATCACGCCCCATGTGCTGGATTGGATCCGGCGGCGCGGAGCCAGCGACGAGTGGCTGCTCCACGTCAACTACTGGGACCCGCACACCCCGTACCGGGCGCCAGAGGCGTTCGGCAACCCCTTCGCGGGCGAGCCGGTGCCTGACTGGTGGTCGGAATCGCTCCTGGCGGCGCATCGCCGCGAACCCGGCGGCCACGGCGCCTGCGAAGTCAACATGTGGGACAACGCCACCTCACCGCAGTGGCCGCGTCACCCGGGCGAGATCCGCGACGCCGGTGATTTCCGCCGACTCATAGATGGGTATGACTGCGGCATTCGCTATCTGGACCACCATATCGGCGAGCTTCTCGCCGCTCTGGAACGGCAGGGCGTGATGGACGACCTGGCGATCGTCATCACCTCAGACCACGGCGAGAACCTGGGCGAGCTGAACTGCTACGCCGAGCACGGCACCGCCGACGCGATCACGCACCGCATCCCGATGATCATCCGCTGGCCGGGCGGGCAGACAGGGCACGTGGACCACGGTCTGCACTACAACCTGGATCTGGGCCCGACGCTGGCCGAGCTGTGGGGGGTACCGGCTTCGCCGGCGTGGCACGGCAGCAGCTACGCAGCCACCATCACGGACGGCCGGACCCAGGGCAGGGATCACCTGGTGTTGAGCCAGTGCTGCCACGGCGCCATGCGTTCGGTGCGTTTCGGCCCGTGGCTGTACATGCGCGTGTACCACGACTTCTACCACCTGTACCCGGCCGAGATGCTGTTTGACCTGGTGACGGATCCGCACGAGACGCGCGATTTGGCCACCGCGCGGCCTGAGGTGTGCGCCGAGGGGGCGCGCCTGCTGGCCGCCTGGCATGACCAGCGGATGGCCGCGCTGCCGGATGCGGTGGACCCGCTGTGGACTGTAATGCAGGAGGGCGGGCCGTTCCACTCGCGGGGTCAGCTGGAGGCGTATTGCCAGCGCCTGGAGGCCACCCAGCGGGGTCAGGCGGCAGCGCAATTGCGCCAGCGCCACGCCGGCCAGCGCTGACGCGGCTCTCCATGGCCCGAACGGGCTATTGGCGGCGCGCCGTCCGCCCGGCGCCGTAGCATGCGGCCACACCCGAGCCTGCGCCGACCGCCCCCAGGGGACCGGCGCAGCCACCCAGCGGGGTCAGGCGGCAGCGCAGTTGCGCCAGCGCTGACGCGGCTCTCCATGGCCCGAACGGGCTATCAGCGGCGCGCCGTCCACCCGGCGCTACTGGAGCCAGACACGCCTGAGCCCGGGCCGGTTGCCGCTTGGCCTGCCGGAGTCGCCGCCGCCGAGGGCCAGGTGCGGGTCCGCAGGCCCCGGGCGCCGTGGCACGAAAACGGGCCGCCCGCGTCGATGCATGGACGCCGGCGGCCCGGTCCTCAACTGCCTGTGGAGCGTTGCCTCAGCCGGCGCTCTCCTTGAGCAGATCGCGCGCAGCCGCGGCCAGCTGCGCGTACAGATCCGCCAGGTTGCCCACATCCACAGCCGAGAAGGCAACCCGGATATCGTGCTTGCCGTCAGCGATAACTCCGACCCCGTACCGCGTCAGCGCGTGTTTGCGGAAGGTGTCGGCATCGAGAGCCCGCAGACGCAGGCACATGAAGTACCCGGCATTGAACGGATAGGCCTCCCACAGGTCGGCATACTGCGGATCACTGGCCAATTGCTGGGCGGCGGCAGCCCGTTCGCGCAGCGCCTCACGCCCGCCCTGCTGCTCGCCCTCCAGGGCGCCGCTGGCCATGGCCTTGGCCAGGATGGACTGGGCCGGATGCGAGCAGTTGGAGATGGCGCTGCGGATGGCGCCTGCCACCTTCTTCTCCAGCGCCGCATACAGGGCCTCGGTGCTGTACGTGGCTTGCACGCCAAAGGTGATCATGCCGGTCCGGAACCCCCAGACGTACTCCTCTTTGGTGGGTCCGTCGACCTTGATCGCCGTCACATTGCGGTGGCAACCGGCGATCTTGGCGAACAGGGACTCGCGCAGGACATCGTCGTCGTAGAAAAAGCCGAAATAGGCATCGTCGCAGACGACCACCAGTTTGCAGCCGTTCTCGCCCGCTTCACGCAGGACGCCGGCCACCGCATCGGCCTCGGACTGGCGGATCGCATAGCCCGTCGGATTGTTGGGGAAGTTGAGCACGATGAGGGTCTTGGGCGCCGCCACGCGTCCGGCCAACGCCTGACGCAGACCCTCGACGTTGAAACCGCCGCGGTGGTCGAACAACGGGAAGGTGGCCAACTGCGCCTGCTGCCGCACGCCGAACAGCAGGTCGTAGTTCTCCCAGAACTTGTCGGGCAGCAGCAGTAGATCGCCGCGATCGATGAACAGGTCGCCTACCAGGCTGAGGGCATGGGTCACGCCGTTGGTGACCACGGGCAGGCTGATGGCCTTCCCCTCCAAGGAGGGGTTGCTCGAGCGCAGGTGCGCTGCCCAGGCCCGGCGCAGGTCAGGACGGCCGGTGGCCGGGGCGTACGTAACGGTCTCGCCGGGTGTCAACCCGTTGAAGTACCCCATCACCGACGGCAGTGACATGGGTTTGCCGCCCGCGCAGGCGATGCCAATGGTGGCGTCGTAGCGCGTGGCCTTGTCCTTGGCTTCGGCGCTCTGGGCCAGAATGCCGCGAGGGAAGTACAGCCGCTTGCCCAGGTCCGACAGCATGTAGAACAGGGCCGGGTTCTCGCGTTCGATGACATCGTTGAGCTCGGCCGCCAAGGGGCGCACTTCGGCGGCGCGCAGCAGCGATATCGGTGCCTCAAGGCGGATCTTGAGACCGTCGTACTGCTCCCACAGCTCCTTGGGGAACCGCTTCTCGAAGCTCTCGAAGAAGCTGCGGACCAGGCGCAGTTCGTCGAGCCAGTCTTCGCGGCTGACCGACAGCAGTTTCTTCAGGTCGGCCGGTGGCACCTCGATGCCGGTCAGGTCCAGGCTGGCCGCGGTCGGCACATAGCCGATGGGCGTCTCCGTGGCATCGGCAGCGCCACGACACCGGTCCAGGATCCACTCGATGACGCGCAGATTCTCGCCGAAGCCCGGCCATAGGTAGTGGCCGTCCTCGTCCTGACGGAACCAGTTGACGTGGAACACCTTGGGCGGCTTGGTCATGCGCTTGCCGGTGTCCAGCCAGTGCTCGAAGTAGTCGCCCATGTGGTAGCCGCAGAACGGCAGCATGGCCATGGGATCGCGCCGTACCTCGCCCAGTTTGCCGAACTGCGCCGCGGTGCGCTCCGAAGCCATGGTAGCGCCGACGAACACGCCGTGTTCCCAGTCGAAGGACTCGTATACCAGCGGGGCCAGGGAGGCCCGGCGGCCGCCGAAGATGATCGCCGAGATCGGCACGCCGTGGTGGTGCTCGGAACGGAACGAATGCGATGGGCACTGGGCGATGGCGGCGGTGAAACGGCTGTTGGGATGCGCCCCGGGGATGGGTTTGCCGTCCGGCCCAGGCACGCCGGGCTGCCAGGGACGCCCGCGCCAATCCAGACCATCGGTCGGGGCCGGGTCGTCGTGGCCCTCCCACCACACGGTGCCGTCGGGGCGCAGCACCACGTTGGTGAAGATGGTGTCGCGACTGACGGTCTGCATCATGCTGGGGTTGGTCTTGCTGTTGGTGCCCGGGGCCACGCCAAAGAAGCCGCTCTCCGGGTTGACGGCCCACAGACGCCCGTCGGTGTCGATGCGCATCCAGGCGATGTCGTCGCCGACGGTCCAGACGCGGTAGCCTTTGGCCTTCAGGCCTTCCGGCGGCACCAGCATGGCCAGGTTGGTCTTGCCGCAGGCGCTCGGGAAGGCGGCCGCGACGTACTCGATGCGACCCGACGGGTCCTCGATGCCCATGATCAACATGTGCTCGGCGAGCCACCCCTCCCGCTTGCCCAGGTAGCTGGCGATGCGCAGCGCCAGGCACTTCTTGCCCAGCAGGACGTTACCGCCATACCCCGACCCCACGCTCCAGATGGCGTTGTCCTCGGGGAAATGCAGGATGAGGCGCCGCTTCAGGTCCAAGTCGGCCTTGCTGTGCAGGCAACGGGTGAACTCGCCACCGGCACCCAACTGCTTGAGCACCGGGGCGCCGATGCGCGTCATGATGCGCATGTTCAGCACCACGTAGATGCTGTCGGTGAGCTCGACCCCGATCTTGCTGAACGGCGACCCCACCGGCCCCATGGAGAAGGGAATGGCGTACATGGTGCGGCCCCGCATGGCACCGGTGAAGATCTCGCCGGCGCGACGGTAGCCTTCCTCGGGCGACATCCACAGGTTGGTCGGGCCGGCGTCTTCGCGCAGGGTGGTGCAGATGAAGGTCAGATCCTCGGTGCGGGCGACGTCGTTCTCGGCCGTGCGGTGGTACACGCACCCCGGCAGCTTTTCCTCGTTCAGGGCGGTGAGTTCGCCGCACGCGATGGCTTCGCGCGTCAGTCGTTCCTTCTCGTCCTCCGAACCATCGACCCAGACGATGCGATCGGGCTGACACATACGGGCCATGTCGGCCACCCAGGCCTGCAGCTCTCGGTGGTCACTCACGTCTCCTGCTCCCGGTTACGCCGTTACCCACGGACACAAGAAACCGGCAGTCCGACCCAGGTCGTCCGCCGGTCAGGAATCGCTACCGCCCCAGCCCTGGCAGGGGTCGCAGCCCAAAGCGCCCGCGCGGCGCTTCCGAGGGCCATACAATATTGCGGCCCTTTGATCTATGTCAAGGGCGACGGGGCTTGGGAACGGCCGGAGCGGAGCGGTCGATCGACGGGGCGATGCCTTGCTAGGGGCGGCGATGGGGCGGTATATTGGGGCCCACCCGTGGCTCCCTCCTCTGGCGGACAAGGTTGGCCCTGTGAAGATCATCGTGGTCGCCGGCGCGCGGCCGAATTTTATGAAGGTGGCCCCGATCCTGGCGGCCCTGCACGCCGATCCGGCCCGTTTCACGCCCTTGCTGGTGCACACCGGGCAACACTACGACTACCAGATGTCGGACATCTTCTTCACCGAACTAGGCCTGCCGGCGCCGGACCGATTCCTGCAGGCAGCCAGCGGTTCGGCGGTGATCCAGATCGCGGACATCCTCACCAAGTTCGAGGCAGTGCTGACATCGGAGCCCCCCGACCTGGTCGTGGTGGTGGGCGACGTCAACTCTACCGTCGCCTGCGCCTTGGCTGCCAACAAGCTCGGGGTGCCGGTGGCCCATGTGGAAGCTGGCCTGCGCAGCGGCGACCGCCGCATGCCCGAGGAGGTGAACCGCATCATCACCGACGGCATCGCGGACCTGCTGTTCACCTACAGCGAGGACGCGGACGCGAACCTGCGCGCCGAAGCGGTCCCCGCCGCCTGCATCCACCGGGTCGGCAATGTGATGATCGATTCGCTGCTGCGCTGCCGACCTCGCGCCGCGGCCCTGCCGATCCTGGAGCAACTGGGGGTGGAACCGGGCGCCTACGGCCTGGTGACCCTGCACCGCCCGTCCAATGTCGACGACCCGGAGGTGCTCGGTGGCATCCTCGCCGCGCTGACTGCCCTGCAGCAGGACCTGGAACTGCTGTTCCTGGCTCACCCACGGACGCGCAAGAACCTGGCTCGCATGGGCCTGGAAAGCCAACTGGAGCAACTGCCGCGGCTGCGACTGCTGGAGCCGGTCGGCTATCTCGAAATGCTGCGCCTGCAGGAGCAGGCCCGCCTGGTGCTGACCGATTCGGGCGGCGTGCAGGAGGAGACGACAGTTCTGGGAGTGCCCTGTCTGACCCTGCGCGAGAACACCGAGCGACCCGTCACCATCACTCACGGTACGAACGTCCTGGTGGGCGTGGCCCCGACCGCGATCATGGCCGCAGCCCGGCGAGCCTTGGACGCGCCGCAGTCCCCCCCCACGCCCCCGCCGTTGTGGGACGGTCACGCTGCCGAGCGACTGGTGGCGGTGCTGGCCAACGGGGTTCAGCGGCGCTGACGCGGCGGTGGTTCGGACTGCCGGCAGAAGGAAACGGCAACGATGAGGCTGCTGATCACTGGGGGCGCCGGATTCATTGGTTCACACCTGTGCGACCATTTCCTTGGCCAGGGACACGAAGTGGTCTGCATGGACAACCTGCTGACGGGTCGGTGTGAGAACATCGCCCATCACTTCGGTAACACGCGCTTCCACTTCGTGCACTATGACGTAACCGACTACATCCACGTCGATGGCGCCCTCGATGCAGTCCTTCATTTTGCCAGCCCGGCCAGCCCGGTTGATTTCGAGCGGCTGGCCATCCGCATCCTGAAAGTCGGGGCTCTGGGCACGCACAAAGCCCTTGGCGTAGCACGGGCCAAGGGAGCGCGCTTCCTGCTGGCCTCGACCTCGGAGTGCTACGGTGATCCTCTGGTGCACCCTCAGCACGAGGAGTATTGGGGCAATGTCAACCCCATTGGCGTGCGGGGTGTCTATGACGAAGCCAAGCGCTTTGCCGAGGCCATGACCATGGCCTACCACCGCACCCACGGCGTGGACACGCGTATTGCCCGCATCTTCAACACCTACGGCGAACGCATGCGCCTCGACGACGGACGCGCGATCCCCAATTTCATTACCCAGGCCGTGTCGGGCCGCGACCTGACCGTGTTCGGGGACGGCCGGCAGACGCGCAGCATCTGCTATGTCAGCGATTTGGTCAGCGGCATTGATCGGCTGCTGCAGTCGTCGGTAACGCAACCAGTGAACCTGGGCAATCCGACTGAGATGAGCATGTACGAGCTGGCCCGGCGCATTGTCGAGATGACCGGCAGCCAGAGCCGCATCGCCTCGCGCCCGCTGCCGGAGGACGACCCGCGGGTCCGACTGCCGGACATCACCCGCGCCAGGACATTGCTGGGATGGGAACCGCAGGTCGCGCCGGAAGAGGGGTTGCGCCGTACCATTGCCTGGTTCAGTGCCCAATTGGGCACGGCCAACGCCTGACAGGGAGAGGGGTGTGCACGGACTGCGACTGGCAACCAATGCGCTGGGCTATGAGGTGTGGTGCGACCGGCAGCTGGTGACCGTGTACCGGGCCACTGAGGAGCTGGCCCGTGTCGAATCACCCAAACCGTGTTTCGCGCCGATCTACACGCCCGCAGGGCGCCTGATCACGGAATACCGCCCCGCCGACCACCTGTGGCATACCGGGCTCTACTATGGCTGGGTCCATGTCAACCACGCCAACCTGTGGGGTGGCGGTTGGTACATCCCCGAGAAGGGCCACTACGAGGACGTTCCCCACAGCCATGGGGCGCAGCTGCACCAGGAGTTCACCCGGCTAGACGCCACGGATGGCAGGGTGGCCGTAGACGAACGCCTGCTCTGGGTCGACGCCGACGACCAGCCGCTGGCAACCGAGTCGCGCTCGGTCACCATGGCGCCGCTGGCCGCAGGCGACGGGTACCAGTGGGAGTTGACGACGCGCATTGCCCCGGAGGGGGGGGCGCTGACTCTGGGAGCCTCAAGGGCGGCGCGTTACGGCGGTCTCGAACTGCGCCTGGGCCCGCCCTTTGCCGACGCGACGCACCAGTGCAGCGAAGGCCGCGCGGGCCACGAGCAGATCATGGGGCAGCCCGCGCGCTGGGTGCGTGCGGCCGGGGCGGCCGGCGGCTGTGTGGTCATGCTGGATCACCCGGCCAACCCGCGCTACCCGGTGACTTGGTTTGCGCGGCGTAACCTGCTGGGCGCCGGGTTGCTGATGAGCGGCGATCTGCACCTGGAGCCTGGGGCGGTACTGGAACTGCGCCATGGGTTGCTGATCAGCGATGAGGTCCTGCCGGCGACGGCGATTGACGCCATCCAGGCCGCTTTCGCGGCGGCCTGAGGTCGTAACCGCCGCCGCGCCGCAACGGGCGGCCGTTCGTTGACACTCACCTGCCCCTCGCTATTTTTAGGCGCGCGCCAACGGCCGGCACGCACCGACGCTGGAGTCTGACCAAGCGTCGCCGCCGTAGCAGCGCCCCACCTCGCCCCGCACGGGAGAATGGCCGGTGAAAGATTTCGAGTACGTCGCGCCGCGTTCGCTGCGCGAGGCCGTGGCGCTCCTGGCGGAGCCGGGCGTGCCGTCGCGAGCCATGGCCGGCGGTACGGACCTGCTGGTGCAGTTGCGGGCTGGGCGGTTCTCGCTCGATCGCGTCGTTGACATCAAGTCGATCCCCGAACTGGTTGAGCTGGACTTCGGGCCTCGTCGCGGGCTGCGCGTGGGCGCGGCGGTAACGTGCCGGCGTTTCTACACCGACCCCCAGGTCAGCGCCCGGTACCCCGGGTTGACCGATGCGGCGGCCATTATCGGCGGCATACAGATCCAAGGGCGCGCGTCCCTGGGCGGCAACTTGTGCAACGCCGCGCCCAGCGGCGATTCGATCCCGGCCCTGATGGTGCACGGGGCCACGGCCCTGATCGCCGGCCCCGCCGGTCGCCGGTCGCTGCCGGTAGCCCAATTCTGCCGCGGCCCGGGGCAGAATGCGCTGGCTGCCGGTGAGCTCCTGGTGGCCCTGGCGGTACCGCCGCCACGGCGCCACACGGGCGCCCACTATCTGCGTTTCATTCCTCGCCGCGAGATGGACATCGCCGTGGTGGGCGTGGGCGCCCATGTCGAGTTGGTGGACCGTGGCCGCGCCTTCGGCCGCGTCTCCCTGGCGCTGGGAGCCGTCGCCCCCACGCCGGTGCTGGCCGAGGAAGCCGCCGCCTGGTTGGCGGGCAAGCCGGTGGACGACGCGTCCATCGCCGCCGCTGCCGAACTGGCCAAACAGGCAGCCCGGCCCATCTCCGATATGCGGGGTCCGGCCGCTTTCCGCGTGCACCTAGTGGGCGTGCTCGCTCAGCGCGCCCTCGCCGGGGCGGTGATGCGGGCCCGCGGCGGCACAGTGCTCAATGCCGTGCAGGAAGCCACGGCCCAAGGCACGGTTCCACCCGTCCAACGACCCGCCGCCGCCGGTTGATCGAACCCCCACGGCCGTCACTTCCCCAGCGGAGCAAACGCCCTGATGAACAGCATTCAGGTCAAGACGCAGATCAATGGCGAGCCGGTCGAGTTCCTCTGTGAGGCGCGCCAGAGCCTGCTCGAGGTGTTGCGTGAGACCCTGGGTTTCACCGGCGCCAAAGAGGGGTGCAACGACGGCAACTGCGGCGCGTGCAACGTGATCATGGACGGCACCCTGGTGAACTCGTGCCTAGTCCTGGCGGTGGAAGCCCAAGGCAGGTCGATCACTACCATCGAGGGCCTGGCGCCACCGGGCGGCCTGCATCCGCTCCAGCAGCAGTTCCTCGAGCACGCGGCCCTGCAGTGCGGCATCTGTACCCCGGGTTTCCTGCTGGCGGCTAAGGCCCTGCTGGACCACAACCCGGATCCCAGTGAACACGAAGTACGCCACTGGCTGGCCGGCAACCTGTGCCGCTGCACCGGTTACGACAAAATTGTCCGCGCAGTGCTGGCCGCAGCCCAGGTGATGCGCGAAGCCCCCGTTGCAGCGCGCTGAACCGGCCATGGCCACTGTCTGGGTCCCTTCGCTCCTGCGTGCCTGGACCGGCGGCCAGTCTCAGATACACGCGGGGGGCGCCACCCTGGGTCAGATAATTGCCAGCCTGGAGGGCGAGTTCCCTGGGTTCGCCGAGCGGGTCTGCACTCCGAACGGCGACCTACGCCCCGGTATCACGGCTGCCATCGACGGTACCGTGGCCACCGAGGGCCGCCGCACGGCCGTCGGGGCTGACAGCGAGGTAGTTCTGCTAGCTGCCATCAGCGGCGGTTGACCTGCGCCGCGGGGCCCCCAGGCAATACGAACTGACACTCCGGCAGTTCACGGCCCGGCGGCGGCCAACGTGACAACCTGGGCACCTGTCGACCTTTTGGGGTGACAGTGTTGTCACCTGCAGGTGACAGCTTGGCCACGGCGACTGCGCACCACCCCCGACGGCAAGCCTCGGTCCGGCTGTGATGGTCCCGGCACGGTTATTGCAGGCGGTGAGGTGAAACGCCGCACCCCCAATAACTCTCGCGCCTTCAGGCGCCAACCGACCCGCCGCGGCAACCGCGGCAGCCAGGCCGGCTACCAGGACGAGGTAAGACCATGAGCACTTGCTGCACTGCAGACCCCACCCCCGCCGACACCCAAACCGCAGAGCCGGTGCTGGCGGCTGTAACGCCCGAACCGCTCCATCCATTGCCATCGCAGGCTTCGGTGCAGCGGATTGACGAGATGCTGCGACAGGCCTTGGACGCCCAAGAGATGCAGGTCCTCAACCTGTGCTTCGGCCTGGACGGCAGCGCGCCGCTCAACCACGCCAAGGCCGGCGCCCGACTGGGAATGAGCGCGACCCAGATCGAGCAGGTGCAGTCGCGGGCGCTGGCCAAGCTCCGCCGCCCGATGCTCCGGCGAGAGGTGGTGGCGCAGCTGAACTGAGCGCCGCGCCGCGGCGCCGGCTGGCCTGCCGGCAACAACGCCGTCGGTCGGCGTCACGAGAAACCCGCCGGCCACGGTGGCCCGTGACGGACTTGGGCTCTTTGGAGCACGAAGTCTGGAGAAAACGCAGCGCCGCCCCGACGCGGGCGGCGCTCTTTCCTTGACGACGACTGGGCACCGGTGCGTCAGGGCACCGGACGCGGGTCACTGCCGGCTGGTGGTTCTGCGGGTGGCGCCGTCAACCGACGCCGGTGGACCCGAAGCCGCCCGGCCCCCGCGCCGTGTCCCCCAGCTGCTCTACCGCGACGAGGACCGCCCGCGTTACCGGGCTGATGATCAGTTGGGCAATGCGGTCGCCTGGCTCGATGGTCTGCACGTCGCGAGACAGATTCACCAGCAGGACGCCCAGTTCGCCGCGGTAGTCGGCGTCAATGGTGCCCGGAGCGTTGAGGACGGTCAGGCCGCGCTTGAGGGCCAAGCCACTGCGTGGCCGCACCTGGCCCTCGTACCCGGGGGGTATCTCCACAAACAGCCCTGTGGGCACCAACACCCGCTCGCCCGGGCCCAAGGTCAGGGGCTGAGGAAGATCGGCGCGCAGGTCCAGGCCGGCGCTGTGTTCAGTGGCGTACTCGGGCAGGGGCTGCTGACCGGCCACGCGGACGCGGACCACCAGAGGTGGGTTCATCGCCGCACCGCGCCCATCCACGGAAGGCACGTCACGGGCACCGACAGACGGACCCGGTGGCCGCCAGGGCCGGCTGAACCACCCCCCGCAATGGGCGAACCCCCTCCCAGGGCCGGCCCCGCGGCGGACGACGACTCAGCGGTAGTCACGCTTCCACTCGGCGCTGAGCGCGCGCACATAGGCCGCCCCCAACACATAGGAGATGGAGGCAAAGAGCGAGAGCACTCCGGCGACGAAAATGATCAGCAGCCGCCGCGGTCGGGCTTTCTCCTCTGCCGGACGGGCTACGTCGAGCACCTGCACGGTAGATGTGGTGTTGTTGGCCTCGATCAGCGCCTCAGCCTCCTGCTGCAGCAGCAGCT
>CAITNQ010000293.1 GCA_903893785.1 uncultured Gemmatimonadota bacterium | reverse complement strand
GTGCAGAAGACCCGCTGTCCATTGCGGAAGGCGCCGCCCTGGGCCACCGCCGCGTACAGGTCGCCCCGGACCGGGTTGCAGATCACGCCTACGATCGGGCGGCCCTCTTCGACCAGCGCCACTGAGACCACCCATTCCGGAATGCCGGCAACAAACTCCCGGGTGCCATCGACCGGATCGACAATCCACACCCGCGAACGGGTCAGCCGCACCGGGTCGTCGGCGGTCTCCTCCGACAACCAGCCGTAACCGGGCCGGGCCCCCAACAGCAGACGGCGGATGCAGGCGTCGGCTTCGTGGTCGGCAACGGTAACTGGGTCGTCGCCCACTTTGTACTGGACCGCGCCTGGTTGACGGTAGTGCCCCAGAGCGGTGGCTGCGGCCGCGCGCACCGCCTCGATGGTCAACAGCAGGTCGTCATTCATGGTCACTCCCCGGCAGACGATGGCTGAGGCGAGAAGATAACCGGCCCGACGTGCCACCGGTAGCGTCGGTACGCGAGCCGTGGTCCAGGACCTGCCGGCCACCGGAGCTTGACCCATGGCGGGCGGGCGGATACCTTGGGAAAGCCGTTCTGTTACGGCCAACGCCGCGCGGCGGCTGCCCGGCGCCTGCGGTCGGTGCCAGCGCACCTGCCACGTGTACTGTCAGCCGCCATCTTCTGACGAGGTAACATGCTGCGCCCGGTTTTGGTTCTGCTGTGGGTCGTAATCTTGACGACGGCGGTGCACGCGGCGGATCCGGCGGCGCCGCCCGCAGACGACGCCCGCACCGTGTTGGCGCGGCTGCAGCAGGGTCGGCTGTGGGGCGAACTGGTGCTGACCGATGGGCGGATTCGCCAGGTGAAGGTGGAAGGCCTGTCCGGCGACACCCTAGCGGTGCGCGAGGTGGTGGGGCCGCTCCAGGAGCGACTGGCATGGTACCGGTGGGACCAGGTGGTTTCCGCCCGGGAGTTGGGCCCGACGCGCCTGCCGGCCGCGTCCGCGGTGGTCGCGTCGCGGCACTCACTAGCGGGTAATCTGCTGCTGGAGGCGGTTGTTCCGGGAGCCGGCTACCTCCGCATCGGCCAGCCACGGCAGGCGTTCACGCGCCTGGGTCTCGCCGTGGCCGCGGTGGGCACTGGCCTGGCCACAGGCAAAGCCGGTGCGGCCGGGTGGGCCCCGGCCTGCGTGTGGCTGGAGTTGGCCGCCCTGGCCGACCTGCGAGATCAGGTGCGGGCCGGCAACGCCCGTGCCCGCGCCAATGAGCGCGGCGAACCGGCGGCGGCGCGGATACCGCCCGGCAACGGCGTGGCCGTCGCGTTTGCCGCTAGCCGCAGCGCCGCGGCCGGATGGGCTGGTCTGGCCGCCCGGTGGTCGTTCTGAGCCCTGCCGCTATTCCCAGACAATCACCTCAATGCGCCGATTGAGCGCCTTGTTCTCAGGCGTCTCGTTCGAGGCGATGGGCTGCCTCTCGCCGTAACCACGCGATTCAACCATGGCCGCGGTGATGAAGGGGTAGGTCGATACCAGGAACTGCTTCACCGCGTTGGCACGGTTCTCCGAGAGCACCTGGTTCGCCGCGTCATCGCCGTCGGCATCGGTGTGTCCCTCGACGATGATGCGGCCCGGTGAGAAGTTCTGGACGAACGTGGCCACCTTGTCGAATTCGCCCCGGGCGCCCGCCTTCAGGTCTGCCTTACCCGTGTCGAACAGCACGCCGGTGTCGATAATCAGACGCGGCACGACAATGTCGCCTTTGACCGGGGCCTTGTAGCGAATGGTGGGCTGGTTGATGTTGGGCCCCGCGGTGAACACCCCCAGCGATTGCCCTAACTGCGATTCCGTAATCGTCATGGTGCCGATGTAAATGCGCAGGGGGCGCGTTACCTTGGCGTCGAGCCGTACCTCACGGTAGGTATTGAGGACGTCGCCGCGGCTAATCCCGCTTTCCTGGCCTTTGTCGATGAAGTAGGTTGTGGCTATGCTGGCGCCCCCGCCCACATCGGGTGACCGCACCACGGCGGCAATGCGAGGTGGGTCGAATTTCTTCTTCGCCGGGGTGACGGCGCCTTGAGGTTCGGCTGCGCCCACCAGCGCCAGGGCCAGCAGCCATACCCACAGCCACGGGGTCAGACTCGCACTGCCGCGCATTCTGGCCTCCCTGATCATGCCTCGTCCCCCGAAAAACGCCTGCCGCGGCCGGTGTCTCCGCGGCAAGGGGCCGTAACCGGACTGGAGTCGCCACAGCGGCGTGCTCCGGCCGTCCGGGCCCCGCGCGCGCCTCGGATCGTCGCGGGCCGTCAACGCCACGCCGCGCAACTGGCTCCGGCCCCCGCGCGCGCCTAAGCGTCGCAGCCGCCAGCGGCACGCAATGGCCTCGGCGGCGGGACCCCGCGCGCCTGCGCCCGCGCCTGCGCCTATGAGCGTCCGCGAGCCGCTGGTGCGCTTCGCGCAGGAGTCGCCGGACCCCGGGCACGCCCGGGAGCATCACGAACATGGCGTTGCCCGTGTAGGGCCGCCCCCCGGACGCCCTGGGCGCCGGAGCGCGTCGGGTGCCTGCCGGCGGCGGCCGCACCAGCCCTACGGCCCCTAACGTACGGTTACCACCAACAGCGACGCCACGCTGTGGCCGGTTGGCGAAGTGGCCAACAGCTGCACCTGGCCGCTCGGCCCGGCAGCGGGTGTGGCCAGCACCACGACGCTGCGCCCGGCCAGCTGCACGGTCAGACCCGGGCCCGCCCATACACTCCATTGCAGCTGGGCGGCCATGGCGGCGGGCGCGACCCACGGGTCCAGAGCCATCACCGTTGGCACACCCCGCCTCAGTTCCAGCGAACCGGGCAGCGACAGGGCGAAGTCGGCCGGCACACGACTGAGGACCCGTACCGGCAGGTGGCCCTCCACGCTGCCGCCGCTGCCATCGTGCGCCTGCAGCAGCACCTCGCCAGCGACGGGCGCCAGTCCATGCAGGCGCGCCTGCCGCGCGCGCGGGTCGACAATGATGGTTAGCCCCGGCGGCGCGGCGGCCGCCCAAATGACCTCGTCGGCCTGTCCGGAGGCCAGGTAGTCGTCCAGATTGAGGGTTACCTCGTCCTGCTCATAGAGCAGAACCTGGCCGAGCGGCGCCAGCCTCAAGGGCGGCAGCAGCAGCCCGCGGCCGAACTGGTCGGCCAGACAAAAGAAGTCGCCCAGGCTGACCGTACCGTCGCCGTCCAGGTCAGGGCCATCCTGCCAGGTAGCATCGCCGCGCTGGCTACCGAATTGGTCCGCCAAGCGGAAGAAATCGGCCAGCCCGACCTGGCCATCGCCGTCCAGGTCCGCGTCGGCCGCGACGACCTCCACCGTGAACGTCGTCGAAGCGGCATTGGCGTCCGGGTCGGTGGCCGTGACCGTGACCCGGCCCTGGCCCACCTGTTGGCCGCGCAGGGTCAGCCTACCCGTAGGACCGATCTCCGCCCACACCTGCTCGCTGGCGGCGACTGACCACGCCAGGTCGGCGAGCGGGTTGTCGTCGCTGACCCAGGGTGCCAGCGCGACGGTGTCGACCTGGCCCACTGCCAATCGTCGCGTTCCCGGTTCAGTCCATCTGGGCGCCTGGCTGACGACGCGGATGTGCAGCTGGCCGGTAGCGCTCGCGCCGTGGCCATCGGTCACCTGCAGCGTCAGGGTATCGGTGCGGGCCGGGCCGCTGCCCGCCTGGTAAAAAAGGCGCGAACCCGTCACGCTGGCGGCGCCCGGCGGGCTGACGCGGACCTGCCATACCAGGGCCGTGTCGGCGGTGTCCGCATCACTGGCCCACCGGGTCAGATCGCGCACCCAGACGGCGCCGCGGTCCACCGTGGTGTCGGCCAGGGACATGAGCACGGGCGCGTGGTTGGGTATCGCCACGCGCACGACAACAGAGCCCCCCGCCGCTGCGCCCTCAGCGTCGGTGAGGCGCAGGCGCACTCGGCGCTGGCCAAACCAACCACCCTCGGCCACCACCGTCAGTGTCGGTCCGGGCCCGAGATGCGCCACCAGGCCGCTGTCGGCCGCGGCCTCCCATTGCAGGTCGGCAAGCGGACCATCGTCGCTGGCGGTCCCGGACAGGGGCAAGGCTACGGGGACCCCGGCTTGGGCGGTCAGCGAGTCCGCGACCCGCAACGTCGGCGGCGCGTTGCTCACGATCACCGACAGTACGGCCTCCGTGGACAACCCGAGGCCGTCGGTCACGCGCAGGCCCACCGTGTCCCGTCGGGCCGGCCGGCGGGCGGCCACGAACACCAGACGTGTGCCCTCAAGGCGGGCCTGGCCGTCCGCCGTTCGGGTCAACGACCAGGTGAGAGGACTGGCATCGCCGTCGGGGTCCGCAGCCCGTTGCGCCAGATCCAGCGTCAGTGAATCACCCTTGGCCACCGACGCCGCGGTCAGCGGGCTGATCACCGGCGCACGGTTGACCCGCTGCACGGTGACCCGCACGGCGGCACTGTCGCCAGCGCCCGCCGCGTCGAACACGGTGATGACGATGGACTCGCTGCCGACCCAGCCGGAATCAGCCCGGACAATGGCCTGACCGTCGCGCCCGACAGCCAACTGCAGATGAGCACTGCCACGGCCTCCCCACACCAACGCCGCAGCCGCATCGTCGGGGTCCCGGGTGCGGGCCGCCAGGGACCAGCGCACCGCCGCGTCCTGCGTCATCGTGGTGTCAACCAGCGACAGGCGTGGGGGGTCGTTGACCGCCAGGAAGACCACCTGCACGGTGTCGGAGCCGATGGCACCGGCAGGGTCACGCGCCGTCACTACCAACCGGAAATGGCCGCTGGAGTCAGCTGCGGTGCTCAGCACCAGGGTGTCGCCGGCGGTCTGGCGGCAGCCCAGACCCGGGCTCCCGGCGTAAGCCAGTGACAGGGCCGCCGACGGTGACTCCGGATCCGTCACCAGTGAGCGCCAGGGCAGCCGCACCGTTTCATCCTCGCGGCCTGTGATCACTGCCGGCAGGTCCAAGCGCGGCGCGTCGTTGACCGGCCTTGCCAGTACGGGTGTCCGGCCCGTGGCCATGGCGCCGTGCTCGTCGCGCACGGTGACGGCCAAGGTATCGGTGCCGTACCAATCGGCCGCCGGCCGGACGACCAGCCACCCGGCCGAGGCCGCTGCCTGAACGTGCGCGGCAGAGCAGGTCCAGGAAAACACGGAGTCGTCAGGGTCGCTTACCAGCGACGCGACCGGTGCCTGCCAGACGCTGTCCTCGCCTACGGCAATGGGCGTCAGGTGCAGGACCGGCGGATCGTTGTACATGTCGGCCCGCAACGCCGGCGAGCGGACGGCCGGCAGGTCGCCCTCAAGCCCAGCAGGCGTGTCGTCTGCAACCACGGCGAACGCCTCGTTGTCAATACTGGCATCGAAGAACACGGCGCCGAAGGCGGCCGCACCCCCGACGGCACGCATCGTGGCCGGGCCCAGACGGCCGGGACCGCGTGGGCTCCGGGCCACCGTGTCGCGCAACGTCGTGTCGGTGTTGCCGTACCCGAAAGCCGTCAGGCTGACCGCGTCGGCGAAGCTGGTGTCGATGTTGCCGTAGCCGTCGACGGCGAGTACCACCGGTTGGTGGGCCAGGGCCACACCGCTGACGGCGCCGCCCGGAACCCGGCTGAAGACCAGCCGGTCGGCCCGGACGTCGACGCTGACCCGGCCGGAATCGGCCGAGGCAAAGGCGCTGCCGACGGTTCCCTCACTGGTGCTCAGGCCGCCGGCCGGGAACGCCACTTTGAGGCCGCGTCCTTCGGGCACCACGGTGGCCATGGCCACGCTGACCAGGTAGAACACCTCCTGCAGGTTGGTTGGCACCTCAGGGGACAAGAGCGCGATGGCAGTGGTCGAGTCCAGACGCACCGGGGTCTGGCTGGCCAGACGTGTATCCGTGGGGTCCAGCAGCGCATCGTAGCTGCGGTATAGTCGCAGGCCCGCAATCTCGCTCGGGCTGATCCCGGTCGATCGGCTCAGATCGCTGACTCGCAGGGCAAGGGCCGTCAGGCGACTGGTACCGTCGCCACGGACACCGATGGCGAGCACCGGCGCTTCGCCCCCGGGCGCCACCTGGACGGGTTCGCTGCGCCCGGCGGCCCGATGGCTCTCGCGCAGGCGGCTGACCAGCCGTATGCGGTCGTTGCCGCTGTCGGCGATCCATACCTGGCCGGTGCTGTCCACCGCGACCCCGGTGGGGTTGGCCAGTTGGCCGCTCCGGGCAGGCCCGCCATCGCCACTGCTACCGAACAGCCCCGTGCCCGCAAACGTGGCCATGGTGCCGTCGGGTTGGACCAGGCGCAGGCGCTGGTTGTAGCGGTCGGCGACCAACAGCCCTCCCTGGCTGTCGCCCCAGACGGCCGTGGGGTACGCCAGGCTGGCGGCTGCGGCGGGGCCGCCGTCGCCTGCGTACGCGGCTTCGCCATTGCCGGCGGTGGTGGTGATCAGACCGTTGGCGACGCGCCGCAACCGCTGGTTGTCGCGATCGGCGATGTAGAGCGTGCCGTTCCGGTCCACGTACACGCCAGCGGGTGACCACAGCCGGGCGCTGGTGGCCGGACCGCCGTCGCCGCTGAAACCGGGCGCGCCATTGCCGGCGACGGTAGTGATGACGCTGCCGACCACCCGGCGCACGCGGTGGTTGTCTCGATCGGCGATGTACAGCGTTCCGGAACGATCGACGGCTACACCAGTGGGGGCCCACAGCCGGGCGCTGGTGGCCGGGCCGCCGTCACCGGCGTATCCTGCGGTGCCGGTACCCGCGACGGTGGTGATCAAGCCCCGGTACACACGCCGTACGGTGTGGTTGTCGCGGTCGGCGATGTAGAGCGCCCCACCGGCATCCACGCACACCGCGGCGGGCGACGACAACCGGGCCGCCGTAGCCGGGCCGCCATCGCCGGATCCGCCGGCGCTGCCCGTGCCGGCGACGACGGTGACCGTGCCGCCCGGGTCGATGCGGCACACCCGGTGGTGGCCCGTGTCAGCTACCCACACGGTGTCGCCCCCGGCCGAGCACACCCCCGCGGGCGCCAGGAAAGACGCGGTCCCGCCAGTGGTGGTGATCGTCCCGGCGGATGCCATCGCCGGCAGGGACACGCACAGGTGCAGCAGACGGCGCAGCCGGGCAAAGCGCATGAAGGGTCTGTCTCCACTCAGTTCGTACAGTCGGAAATGCCTTGTGCCGCACCCTCGCAACGCCCGCGGGCGGTTCGATCTTCCCCCCGGGTCCATGGGCCGGCGGGGCAACCCGCAGGATCGAGTCCTCTCCTTGTACTTCGGGTCCGGGCGCCGATGCTTGAGTTTCGCCCGCTGTGGGCTGGCAGCTAGCCTCGGTTCCCGTACCGCTGGGGTGCCACTGCCAGGCTCGCGCTAGACCCCGGCCGGGCTCGCCTCCGTGGCGCGATGGAGCGTGCCGCCAGCCGTGCCTTGGCCACGGGACCGTCGCGTTCACCAGACCGCCGCGACAGGAACGTGCGCGGCAAAGATGGTTCGTCGCCGGGACGGCACGGCCGACGTGCGGGGGCCACGACGAGGCGATGCCGACCCAGCTGCCCGAGTCGCCGCCGCACCCGGCCTCCGTGTTTGCGCGCTCTGCCGCCGTGCCGCCGGCCGCGAGTTGGCCACGGGACCGTCGCGTTCGCCAAACCACCGCGACAGGAACGTGCGCGTCAAAGATGGTTCGTC
>CAITNQ010000292.1 GCA_903893785.1 uncultured Gemmatimonadota bacterium | reverse complement strand
CGGGTAACCGCGGCGACGGCTCCGCCGCTTCAGTCATCAGGCGATGTCCTTCGGTGCCAGCACCCCGTGGCGCAGCCCTGGACCGCAACGGCGCCATGGACCCAGACGCAGACCCCCTGGACCGCGGGCAACCGCGGCGACGGCCCCGCCGCTTCAGTCATCAGGCGATGTCCTTGGGTGCCAGCACCCCGTGGCGCAGCCCTGGACCGCATCGGCGCCATGGACCCAGACGCAGACCCCATGGACCGCGGGTAACCGCGGCGACGGCCCCGCCGCTTCAGTCATCAGGCGATGTCCTTCGGTGCCAGTACCCCGTGGCGCAGCCCTGGACCGCGTCGGTACCATGGACCCAGATGCAGACCCCATGGACCGCGAGTAACCGCGGCGACGGCCCCGCCGCTTCAGTCATCAGGCGATGTCCTTCGGTGCCAGTACCCCGTGGCAGGGTCCTGGACCGCGTCGGCGCCGATGTAGCCGTAGGCGTGCTCCAGATATGCTACCACCTGAGCCGGCACGCAGGTGGGTTCGCCCAGGAACTGTGCCGGCGCGATCGGATAGATGAACTCGCGCGGGAAGGGTTGGGCGTACCCGGCCGTGGGCTCGTCGGCATAGGATCGCAGTTGTCCACCTCTGTCTTCGTAGAAATAGATATCGGCTTCCCAGCCCTGATGGGCGATGTACAGCTTGGGGCCGCGGTGGCGATGGCTGGTATCGTACAACCGGTAGCCGGGCGGCAGGCGTGATCCCGCAGCCCGAATGCGGTCGTACTCCCGCTCGTGGGCACCGAAGTCCACGTCCTTGTCATGGGCGAGGATGTCGCCCTGGCGATGGTACCCCAACAGGGTCCCGTCGACAATCCAGTGCTCAACGCCCAGATCGCGCAGGTAGCGGTTCACGGTGCGGAACAGCAAGGTCAGCGCCTGGTGACGGACGGCCACGCGCGTTGCCGGCGCCAGCGGATGGCCGAAGCGGACGTGACGCACCAGCAGGCGCAGGCAGCGGCCAAACGCCGCGGCAGTGGGCCCCACGGCTGCGGAACTCACGGCTGCGGGCCTCCAGCCGCGAACAGGGCCACCGCACGGCTGAAGTCCTCGGGAGTGTCGATCTCCACCCAGCGGGGGTCGCGTTCCAGGGCATGGCCCAGGCTCAACTCGGCAAGGTAGCGGTTGAGGATCTGCTCCCAGTTGTCCAGCAGACGCGCCGGGTCAGCGAAGAAGCGCTCACAGGCGGCGACCCAGGCCAACCGGCCCGCCGCATCGAAGCGCAACACCCCCATGCTCTCACCGACGAAGCGCCACTGCGCCAGTTCCGCCGGTTCCACCAGGCGCTTCTCAACTGTGCGCCGCACCCGACCGTCGGCGTCGACCAGGACCTTGGAGCATTCAACGTCGTCGAGCCGGCCCGCGCCGACCAGCAGCGCATTGCCCCACGGCGGAGCGGCGAAGCGTCCGAGCATGGCCGGTTCGTAGATCAGGTCACCGTCGAAGGCGATCACGGGTCCGACGGCGTGGCGCAACCCAAGGTAGAACGAATAGCCGTTGCCGTGCGTGAGGTAGTCGTCATTGACGACAAACTGCAGGTCCAGGCCCGCGCCGGCGGCCTGCGCGGCCGCCATCACCTGATGCCGCTGGTAGCCGACGACCATGGCGACGCGGTACACGCCCAGGGCGCGCAGCACCGTCAGGTGGCGCTCCAGCAACGACTGCCCGCCCACGCCGAGCAGGATCTTGGGTTGAGCGGTCACCGACGCGAGGCGCGTGCCCCTGCCGGCGGCCAGGATGACGGCGGTAATGTCTTGGAGGGTCATGGTCAGTAGAGGTCCGCCGGTGCGGCCCGGGTTGCTTTGCCGACTGCCAACAGCCCGGCCAGGCAACACATCAGCACCGTCAAGGAGAAGATCAGGCTGGCCCGCCCCAGCGTCAGGTCCATGATGATGCTGGTGCGGAGTTCGATCAACGCATAGAGCAGCCCGCCGGCGGCCAAACCCGGCAGGAAACCCAGTGCCGACAGGATGAGCGCCTGCTGCATCACCACCCAAACCAGGTGACGATTGGTGAAGCCCATGGCTTTGAGCGTGGCATACTGGGGCAAGTTCTGCCAGATGGCCTGGAAGAGGATCTGGTAGCAGATAACGACGCCGATCACCAAACCGATGGCCAGACCCGTGCCGAAGATGACGCCGGAGGGCGTGGCCCGAGTGGTGAACTCGACCTCGCGCCGCCACAGCTGCGCCGGGGTCAGCAGGACGACATCAGGAGGCAACTGCGCCCGCAGGCGGCGTTGGACATCGGCGACCGAGCTGCCGGGGCGCAGGCGGATCAGGCCCAGGGAGACGTTGTCGCTGTTGCCCAAGGCCTTCCAGGTGCCGCCGCTCATCAGCAGATAGCCATCGAAACCGAAATTGGGGCCCAGGGCCACGGTGCCCACCACCTGGTGGCGCAGGCCGGTTTCCAATTCCACCACCATGCCGCTGTCAACGCGGCCGAAGATGTAGCGTGACCGGGAGTCGTAGACCACCGTTGAGGGCGCCAGCAGCAGAGGCTCCAGCGCAGCCAGACCCGGCACCTTCAGCGCCTGGCTGCCGGGCGGAAAGGCCAGCACGTAGATCTTGCGTATCTGCCGGCTCTGCGGATTGCGCAGTGTCGTAAATCCTTCGTAGAAGGGAATGACTTCGGCCACCTCCGGTGCCGCTTGGGCCATGCCCAGGCGGAGCTGGTTGAAGCGGTCATTCTTGAGCAGGTTGGTGCGCTCGTGGTCCAGCACCACCAGGTCGGCGCGCAGCAGCGTGGGCAAGACGGCTTGGCTGTCGTTCAGCCCGTTGTAGAATCCCAGTTCCATGAACATGATGAGCACCGAGAACGCGATGCCACACAACCACAGCAGCAATCGTCGCCGGTCGTGCACCACAATGTGCCAGCTCAGCGCCACAGACTTGCCGCTGAACACGGTCAAAACAGGTCCGCCGGGTCGGCCTTCCTGACCCGGCGCAGCGCCAGCAGGCTGGAAACGGCGCACATGGCGATGGACAACACGAAGACAAGCGCGGCCAACGGCAGGTCCATGCCAATCGGGAGGCGCGTGGCCCGCGCCACCGACGCGAAGATCGCCGAAGCCAGCAGCAGGGCGGGCAGGTAACTGCATACGCCGTAGATCAGCGCCTGTTGGAACCCGATGGCGTAGATGAATCGGTGGGTCAATCCGATAGCTTTCATGGTGGCGAACTCGGCAAAGCGCGTCGCAATGTCAGTGGCCAGGACCTGGAAGAGGATCACGGCGCCGACGCAGAAAGCAACGACGACGCCGGCCTGGAAGAACAGCCCAATGGGTTTGACCTGCGTGTAGTAGTCTTGCTCCTGACGCACAAAGGTCTCGCGGTCGAAGACCAGCACATCGGGAGGCAGGGCGCGGGTGAGGGCGTCGCGGACCGCCCCCACCGGGGCCCCGGGCTGCAGCTTGACCATGCCCATACTCAGGCGATCTGCCTCCTGGTGCACCACGGCGCGGAAAGTCGTGTTGGACATCCAGGCGCGGCCGTCGGCTTTGAAGTCGGTGCCCAACCGGAACACACCCGCGATGGTGACATTGACGGCGTTGAGCCGAACGGTCCGGCCGCGAATCACCGGGCCGTAGTCCGGGTGCGAGAGGGTGTCGACGAGGACGCAGTTGCCGCGACGAAGGGCCTCCAACTGCCGGCGGGCCACCGGATCGCGGACAAAGGCCGAGTCCAGGTCGAGACCCACGACCATGCACGAACTGGCGGTCTCGGTGTCCGGGTCCAGCCATCGGGCCCACTCCACATTCAGGCCCGACGCCGCCGCCACGCCGGGCACGGCCCGCACCTGGTACAGACGCGAGGCCGGGAAGTCGCGGACATTCTTGAGCGACTCGAAACGGTCCGAGGTGACCATGAGGTCGAAGTCGAGCATTTCGAACAGCAAAGTATGCGCGCGCCGGGCCGTCTGCGAGAAACCCAGCTGCATGAACACCAGCAAGATAGCGAAACCGGTGCTGGCCAGGGTTGCGGCTGTGCGCGCCGGCTGCTGGCGGACGTTGCGGTACGCCATGAAGCTGCTCATGGCGCCATCGACGAAGGCCATGCCTCACCCCCTGCCGCGGCGATGGCCGCCAAGGGCCGCAGTGTAGAGTTCAACGAGTCGGGGCCCGATGCGGGCCCACCCGTGCGCGGCGGCCAGTTCACGTGCAGCCGACGACATGCGCTCGTACGCGGCCGGGTCGCCGCACATTGCCGCGATGGCCGCCGCCAGGGCCCGGCTGTCGCCGACCGGGACCAGGCGGGCCACGGGATGGGCCCCGACCAGTTCGGCGTAGCCGGGGATCTGGAAAGCAGCGACCGGACGACCATGGGCAAAGGCTTCGAGCAGAACCAGCCCGAAGCTCTCGCCGGCCACCGAGGGGGCGCACACCAGGCGGCAGCGGGAGTAGAGATGGTGCAGCATGCCGTTACTGACCCGGCCCAGCGCCCGCACCTGTCCGGGCAGACCTGCCGCTGACAACCGCTCACTGCCCGGGCCTGCCACCATCAGGCCGTAGCGCCCCGGGAACTGCTGCTCCAGCACTTCGTAGGCGCGCACCAGATGCGCAAAACCCTTGCGGGGTTCGTCGATCCGCCCGACGAAGAGCAGCTCGTGCAGGTCCGATGACGGCCCGGCCGCCGCCGCGTCGGTCAACGGCCCGGCGGCCCAGTCCAGGTCGACGGCGTTGGGCACCAGCGTGTACGGGCCCGGGAAGAGCCGCCCCACGTAGCGCCGGGCGGTGTCCGAAACAGCGATGCGGCAGTGGACGCGAGCCAGCTGCAGGCGCAGGAAGGGCCAGGCCAGCAGATAGCCAACCCAGTTGCTGCCACAGGTATGGAAGGTGGCCACGTTGACGCTGCGCGAGTGGCGCAGCACGAAAGCATTGAGCAAGGGCGCGAAGGGCTCCTGCAGGTGGACAATGTCCGGGGCGAAGTCGGCCAGCAGACGGCGCACGCGCGCGCCGACGCTCAGGTCCAGGGTCAAGTTACTCACGGCGCCGTTCATCCGCAGGCGGCTGACCCGGCCAATGGGCACGATCGCCGGGTCCGGCCAGCTGCACCGGCCCGACGCCGGGCCGAGGACACGCACCTCCAGGCGCGCGGTGTCGCGCAGATAGCGGTAGAGCCCCCAGACTTGGCTGTTGACGCCCCCCACGACATCCAGGTCGTACGGGGTGGTCAGCAGGACCCGGGCCACGCCGGGCGCGTCACTCATCCGGAGCTCACAGCCACCTGTCGCAGGTGGCGCCGCAGGTTGGCGTCGGCGCTGACCGCGCGCAGGAAGTGGTGTTTGGCCAACGACAGCGCGTGCGCGGGTTCGACGGCCCGCACCGTAGCCGCCCGCGGCGCATCGTGCAGCAGGGCGAGCTCGCCGAAGAAACCACCGGGCGCTACCCGTGCCAGACGCGTGATCTCGGCCCCCCGCTGCTGCAGCACGTCGCACTGGCCCTGAATCAGGACGTAGAACCGGTCGCCGGCCGCTCCCTGGGTAACAATATCCTGCCCGGTGGCGAACATCTCCGGCTGCATGTGGCTGGCCACGTCGGCGAGCAACGACGGGCTGGAGTCGGAGAACACCTGGCACTGGCGCAACAGCCCGCACACGGCTTCGCGCTGCTCGATGTCGACATCGGATGCGACACGGCCATCCACCATGTTGACGATGCGATTGGCCGCCGCGATCACCCGCGCGTCGTGCGTGACAATGAGCACGGTACAGCCACGCTCATCGGCCAACTGCTGCAGCAGCTGGACGACGTGGCGCCCGGACTCCTCGTCGAGCGCCGCCGTGGGCTCGTCCGCGAGGACCACGCGGGGTTGGTTGACCAGGGCTCGGGCAATGGCCACCCGCTGGCGCTGGCCACCGGACAGGCGCCCCGGTTTGGCCTGGGCGTAGGCCTCCAGCCCCAGGTCGCGCAGCACGGCCAGCGGGCGTTGGCGGTAGTCGGCGGCTGAGTACCCGGGCTTCAGCTGCATGGCCAGGCGCACATTGTCACCGGCCGTCAGCGCGTCGATCAGGTTGTGGTGTTGGAAGATGAAGCCAATTTCACGGCGCAGCAGCACCGCTGCAGGGGCCGCCAGTCCCCCCAACTCACGGCCGAGCACCTGCAGCTGGCCCTGCTCGAGCGCGCGCAGGGCGCCGATCAGGGTGAGCAGGGTGGTCTTGCCCGAGCCCGAGGGACCGGTCAGGATGACGACCTCGCCAGGGTACAGCGCGACATCCACGTCGTGGAGCACCTGCGTCCGGCGCGAGGTGCCGAACCAGTGGCAGACGCCCCTGGCCCGAATCACCGGTTCGACGCCGCGATGCTTGTGGAAGACCGGATCCAGATCTGCCATATGGGGTCGGTCCGGTCACGGCGTCGGGTGGATGGTCACGTTGGCCTGCAGGTGCAGCAGGCCCCTGACCGCGGTCGGATCGAGCAGGCGGACATTGACCCGGCCCATCTGCGAGCGGGGATCGATGATCACCCCCACGTCTTCGACGACGCCCTCCAGAGGACCAGGGATAGAACCGCTGCTCACCGTAGCGCGCATGCCGGGGGCAAGGCGGCGCAGTTCCGCCTCGAAGACATCGCACTCGACATACAGCGTGTCGAGATTGGCCAGGCGGATCAGGGGTTCAGCGCCAACCGGCACGCCCGCGCGGGCGGCCAACTCCACGACGGTGCCGCCAAAGGGGGCCCTCAACACGGCCTGCTCCTGGCGATCGCGCGCCAGCTCGAGCTCGCGTCGCGCCCGGGCCACGGCCTGGCGCCCGTCCTGACGCGCGCCCTCCAACTGCAGACGCGCCGCCGCCAGGCGGTTGTCGGCCAGGAACACGCCGCTCTGGCTCTCCTCAAGCTGACGCGGCGAGAAGGACTCGCCGCCGGCAGCCTCAACCCGCTCCAACTGACGCTGGGCAGCCTGGCGCTCGTGCTCGCGCAGCGCCACTTCCAGCTCCTGCAGCGCCACGGCCTGCCGCGCGGCGGCCTCGGATTGGACCACGGCAGCCTCGGCCATGGCACTCTCTGTTTCCAGTGCGGAAACCGAGGCAAGTGTGACCAGCAGGTCCCCTGCCGCCACCTGCTGGCCGCGCCGGACAAGGACCCGCTCCACCAGGCTGCCGGCAGGGCCGACCAGATTGGCGATACCGCCTTTGGGCACGACCCGCCCCAAACCGCCCACACCCGGCGACTCGGCAGCGGCGGCCGCCATCGCCGTGGCCACCAGGCCGAGGCACACCAAGCGCACGCACGCCGCGGCGCCAAGACAGCGGCTCATGGTTGTCCTCGCAATTCGGAATAGGGCAGATGAACCAGGCGGTCCACGTCCAGGCAGGCCTGATCGCCCTGGCGTTCAAGCAGCGTGCCAGTGACCAGGCGCAGGCGGATCAGGGCATTGGCGCAGGCTTCCAGGGCCGCCACTCGAGCCAGGCGGACCTCAGTGTAGCGGTCCTGCAGTTGCAGCACGTCGCTCAGGCTCGAAGCACCGGTGTTCAGCTTCTTCTGCTCGTGGGCAAACGCCTGCTGGAAAATGGCCTCGCCGTCGGCCACCAGGCGGTACTGGTCGATGCCGGCGCGCAGGTCTTCAAGCGCAGCAAGGATCTCCGCGGCGATCTGGCTGGCCAGGAGCGCCGCCCGCGCCTCTGCCTGGCGACGCGCCGCCTGCCGGGATGTCACGTAGCCACGCGCCATGTCGTTCCGGACCGGCAGCCCCAAGCGGAGCCCCACCTGCACATTGGGTCCGCTCAGGTCTGAGTAGGTGGACGCGAGACGCCCTTCTTCCCGGTAACCCGCATAGCCGGCCTGCAGATCCAGGTCCAGTTGCGGCCGCAGTTCCTGCCGCGCCTGGGACAGCGCAATGCCGGCGCTGGCCAGGCGTTGGCGAGCCGCAGCCAGGTCACCGCGGTTGGCCAGGCTCTGACGGACGCAGTCAGCCGGATCCAGACGAGCCAGCGCCTCGGCACTGACGGGTTCGGGAAAGGTCCCCGTTGGCTCCGGGGTACGGTCCACCTGGTCCGGTGGGTAGCCCATCGCAGCGCCGAGCTGGTAGCGGCGGGTCTGCAGCAGGGCTTCGGCGGCCCGCCGTTGGGCCTGTTTGCTGGCCACCACGGCCCGGGCCTGCAGCAGATCGGCGGGGTCCAGCATGGTTGCGGTGATCATGGCGCGCACTGCGTCCATGGAGCTCACGGTCAGTTCCTCGGCCGCTCTCCGGATCGCCAGTTCCTCGCGCGCGGCCAGGCAGGCATAGAAGGCGTAGCCCGTGGCCGCTACCTGGGTGGAGACGCCATGGACCTGCGCCTCCAAGGCAGCGACCACTTCCACACGCGCTGCCTGCTCATCGGCCGCGGTGGCCGCTTCGCCCCAGCCGCGCTGCAACGGGATGACCAGCTGCAGGGCCGAGGTGGACAGGTCGTACGGGCCGGCCGGACCCCGGAGCCCGTCGGCGCGCTGCACGGTAAGGCCGGGGCTGACGACAATGCCGGAACGGAACGTGCGGGTCAGACTGAGGCCGTAGTGCTCCTGGTCCTGGCGCGGGGTCGCCAAGCCGGTGGCCGTTAACGTGGGCGTGGCCGCCGACACGCGTTCGGCGCGGCTGGCCAGAACCCAGTCGAACTGGCCACTGGCCGCCTGTAACTGACCCCGGGCGGCGACCACGGACTCGGCCTGCAGGCGGACGCTCGGGCTGCCCGCCAGGGTCTGCTGCACGGCCTCAGACAGGGACAGGCCGGCCTCGCCGGCGCTGCGAGTAGCCACTGCCAGCAGCAGGCTCAACGCCGCCGCCCCCTGCCACCCTGCCCGTTGCCACGTTCTGCCCACTGCCATGTCGGCTGCCTTGTCTGAGTTGCCGCCCGGCGCCCCGCCCGCCGGCACGCTGGCGGACATTGCCTGGGCCCGCCATCCAGGCGCCTCCACGCCCCACGCCGCTCCATACCGCAACCCGGCTGCAGCGCCCGGCCACCACCCGCAGAGCGCCGCGCCCGCAGGTCCTCACCCACTGGACCGGGCGGGCACCCGGACCGGCGCCCCTGCCGCCGCCTCGTGCTGGAACGACAACATCGCAGGGCCAATCTAGCGGCGCGCGTGTACCGCGGTCAAGCTACGCACACGGCCGGACACGGCGCCGGACCTGGTGCGTGGGCCTGGGGCTCATCCGAGCAGGGAGCCCAAATCTACGAAGGCCTGGCGCTGGAACGAACGGGCACAGCGCACGCCACGGAAACGCCAATCGGCAAAATCCAGCAGCGCCGCGAAATCCTCCGGCTGGTGGCCGTGGACCCCATCGCGGACAGCCCACCCCAACTGCTCCCCCGCGCTGAGGAGGTCGTACACTCGCAGCGCCGCCTGACAGGCCGCATAGGATCCGGGCGGATTGGCGCCTGGATCGCCATAGGCTTCGTTGACCAGCAGCGCACGGGGTGCCACCAGCGCGTGGAGGAAATGCTGGTCGTAGGGCAGCGCCCGGTCCCGGTGCTGGTACTCGGCCCAGGCCGGGCCGAACCAGAAAATGCTCCCCACGCGGATGAAGTCGTCGACCACCTCGGCACCCGCTGCCTTCCAGCGGTTGAGGCCCGAGCCGCCGATACCTGAGTCGTTCGGGTTGACCAGGGCCACGCGGTCGTCGGTGGCCCCGGCCAGGAGCACCGCCTTGCCCCCCCGCGAGTGGCCGGTGATGGCCACCTGGTCAGCGCACAACGGAGCCAGCTCGGTCAACGCGTCAACGCACCGATGATAGGCCCAGGCCCACGCCGCCAGCGCACCGAAGGGGGCTTCGGGGAACAGCCGGTACAAGCCGGTACGTCGGTACAGGCTGCGGTTGTCGGCGGCGGTCCAAGTGCGGTCGAAGGAGGCGGCCGCATACCCGCGGCGGACCACCTGACTGACCATGGCGTCGTCGAAATAGCGCCAGCAGCCGTCACCGTTGAGGACCACTGGGAAAGGTCCGTCGCCGGGCGGCAGCCAGAGCCGCAGCGGAAAGGAGTGCTCCCCACCTTCTGCAAACACGGTGCGCACCTCGTATACCTGATGCCGCACGCCGCTGTCGCGCAGCGTCTGGCTCCCCAGCAGCAGGGCTTCGGTACCCGTGCCCGGCGGCGGCAAACCGCCGTATTCATGCGGCACGATGGCATCGTACAGCTCGCGGCGACGCAGGGGCCAGGTGGCACCGGTTACCGCGGCGCCGTCGTTGTGCGTCAGGAGATCCGGCGTGACCGGAACCATGGAGAACCTCCGGCGAATAGAGACACTGGACAGGTAACGCCGAGGGCGACCGGCGCCCGGCAGGGGGCAGGCACCGGGCCCGCGGGGACAGCATGGACAGCCCGGTCGACCCCGCCCAACGCACTTGGCGCGGCCGGTTCGCGCCCGGCGTCCCCCAGTTCAGGCGGTCGCTCCGCCAGGGACGGTCGGCACTGGGCCCGACGCCGGCGCGACGGCCTGTTCCTGGGTGTCTACCCGGATCGCCACCCAACCGCCCACCACCGCCCGCAGGCGCCAGGAGACCATGGCGCGGGCCGTGACCAGGCCAAGAAGCAGGTCGTGACCGCACCAGGCCAATCGGGCCACGGTGGGCTGCCCGGCCGTCTCCTGCAGTCGCAGGACCCATCCATCGCCGTCTTCGGCTGGCTTCAGCGCCAACAGCTGGAGGTGGGCGGGGGTCACCTGCGCCACCGACCCCTGCCGCGGCAGCGGCCCGGGATGGGGGGCGACACAGGCGGTTACCGGAGGCATCTCCAGCTCACGCGCCAACCGGGGCAGGGCCGCGCGAGCGCCGTCGCCGGCGGTCAGCAGCAGGCGGCACCGCAGCTCGCCGGCGTCGACCACGGGCAACCACGGTGCGGCATCCACCGGCGTGGCCACGTCGTTGGCGTACCGACTGGCCCGAGCCAGGCTGGCGCGCAGCGCCCCGTCCTTGAGATCAAAGCCGTACAGGGCGTCACTGGCGAAGCCAACGCCCCCCCAGGCATTGTCGACCCACACCCACCGGCCGCCCGGCACCTCGCCGACCGAGCCGCGCTCGACAGTGCCGCCGGGCACCTCGAAGCAGGCGCGATCAGCGCCCACCGGCAATACCAGCTTGACCCGGGCCGAACGCTCGTCGAGGAACAGGCGCGCCGTGATGTCGACCACCGGGCGATCGGCGCATAGTGCCAGACCCAGGTCCAGACGCGAAGCTCCGCCAACGAAGCGCACGCGCAGCAGGGCCCGCTCAGGCCCTTCTTCGGTGACCTCGGCAGCGGCGATACGCCATGTGTGACGCACGGTCGACAGATCGAGCGAGTCCGGCTCCTCGCCCATGCCGCCCCAGGCCCCCCACGGGTCTTCTACGGTAACCACGCCCAGGCCGCAACCGGCCAACAGCTCGGTCCCGCCACTGAACCAACGGACCCCGGCCGCGCCCGGGACCGCCTCCAGGTCGTAGTGGCCATTGCTGATGCGGTAGGAGCCGACACGCCGCGCGAGGCGGGCCTCGTCCGGCCGCGAAGGTGGGTCGGCCGGGTCTTCCCAGGCCATTTCCATCACTGCCCACCCCAGCGCCGGCAGCACCACCGAGGTCACCAGGCGCCGTCGCCACGGCAACTCGGGCATGGCCGAGTGCTCGGTCGCCACAGCCTGCGCCGGGCACAGCTGCCCGTCCGGACCCCGCAGGGTCACCGGCAATTGGGCCACGCGCCCCTGGTACTCCCAGATCGGGCGGTAATCCAGCGACGCCTCCAACTCCAGGGGGCCGTGGTAGGGCCATGGATGGGGGTTCCACACCAGTTGCACGGCCGAACCCGGACGATCGCCCTGAGGGGTGGCCGAACGCTGCGTGTCGACGTGCAACGCGAGCTGGTTCAGCGCCCGGTGCTCGGCCGTCAGGGACAGGTGGCGGGCGTGTCCAAGGCCGGCCAGCTGCTCGTCACAGGCGCGCTCGATCAGGGAACCGGGCAGGATGTCGTGGAAGGAATTTAGCAACAGGCTGTCCCAGGCACTGGCCAGATCCATCGGCGTGCTGCCCAGCGCCGCGGCTACCGCGCTACTGGTGAGCTCGGCCCGGACCAGCCCGGCTTCGGCTTGACGGAACGCGTACTTGAGCCGGGCCACCGACACATAGCAGCCACGCAGGCAGAAATTGAGCTCGCCCCGATGGACCGGCAGGAAGGCATCGCCCCCTTTGCAGGCCACCTCAGCCCGGAGCGCGGCAAAAAACCGGTGCAGGCCGGAATGCACCAGCTGCACTTCGGGATGCGCGGCGCCCCACGCGGCCAGATCGGCCAGCACGCGGCGCGTCGGGCCCCCGCCGTGGTCACCCAAGCCATAGTACACCCCGACGTTGTCCAGGTCGCCGGTTCGGGCCGCCGCCAACAGCGCGTCCAACCGGCGCGGCATCTCGTCGCGTTCGCACCCGTACCACCCCTCCACAGGCCGGTACGCCAGCACCCGATTGCCGCCCGACCCCTCCCACCAGAAGGCGGGCTTGGCGAGGGGCACCTGCCCGGCGCCGGGACGCGTGAAGGAGAAACCCGTCATCCCCGCGGCCGCCAGCAGGTCGGGCAGTCCGGCGCTGTGGCCAAAGGAGTCAGCGGCCCACGCCACCTGGGCGGGCCGGCCGAAACGCGAGCGGAAGTAGGCCTGCGACCGGGCGAAGTGCCGGCAGAAAGTCTCGGTGCCGGTCAGGTTGGTGTCGGGCTGCACATGGGTACCCCCCACCACGTCCCAGCGGCCCTCGGCCACGCGCTGTCGGACCCGCGCAAAGGTGGCGGGATCGTGCGCCTCCAGGTGCTGGTAGACGAGGGCTTCGCCCCGGATGCAAGTCAATTCGGGGAACTCCTCCATCAGGTCGAGGAGGGTCCGGGTGGTGATGATGCCTTCGTTGAGCCCCTCGCGCCAATCCCACAACCACACCGGGTCCAGGTGGGCGTTGGCGATCAGGTGGAAGGTCAGCGACGCAGCCATGGGCAGAATCCTCCGGGCACGCTGGGTCAGGCAACAGGGCACCGCACGGCGCTGAAGGTAAAGCCTGCGGCGGACCTCGTCAGCCGCCTTGGACGGACCTGGGCGATTGACCCGGTCGCCACCGCTGCCGTGCGTTGGTCGCGTCCGCGACGGCGCTCACCTGATCGGGGGACCCTGACCCATGGCGACAACCAGCGAGCTGTGCCCCGCCCTACCCGTTCCCGAGGCCCCCGCGGCTCTGCTGCAGGAGGCGTTCATCTGGCTCGACGAGGCCGCCGCCTGCCCCGGCGGCTATGTTGCCTTCCGCCGCGTTCTGGCCCTGCCGCAGGCCCCGGCGCGAGCCGAGCTCCATCTCTTCGCCGACACCCGGTACGTCCTGTGGGTCAACGGCGAATACGTCGACCGGGGGCCGTGCCGGTTCGACCCGGCCCAGCCCGAGTACGACAGCTTCGACCTCAGCAGCCGCCTGTCCGCCGGCACCAATGTCATAGCCGTGCAGGTCCATCACTATCACGACGGTCGCCCCAACGACGATCCGACGCCGCTGAATGGTCGTCTGCGCCGCCACCGACCTGGCCTGGCGCTCTGCCTGACGTTGGCCGACCCCGACGGCCGCCCATGCCAGTGGCGCACGGACACCGCATGGAAGGCGGCCGCGCTGAGTTCCCACGCAGCCACACCGGCATCGTGGGGGGCCATTCCCGATGCGATCGACGCGCGCCTGGAGCCCGAAGGGTGGCAGCAGGCTGATTTCGACGACTCAACCTGGTTGGCGCCCCGCCCGGTGCCGGGCGTGCAGTGGGGCCGCCTCCGGCCGCGGGCACTGCCGCGACTGCGCGAGACGGGCGTGAGGCCCCGTCTGGCCTGGCGCGCAGTGGGCCCGGCGGCGGCCCCGCCTCAGCCGGCCGCGGACCTGTGGCCCCTGCGGTTGGCGGCCGGTGAGAGCCTGTGGCTGGATCTGGGCCGCGGTGTGCTGGGGTATGACGTGATCGACCTGGAGGCCGCGGCGGGAGCCGAACTCGAGGTAGCTCATGGCCACGGGTATGTCGATGACCGCCTCGACGAGGTGTACCTGACGAACCGCTACACCGCCCGGCAGGGGCGCCAGGTCTACCGCGGCGGCGACTGTGTGGGGTGCCAGTACCTGCAGCTCCACGTCCGGTCCGGCGTCGTCGTGCTGCACGACGTGCAGGTGATCCACCGGGCCTACCCCTTCGATCGCCTCGGGCGCTTCTCCTGCAGTGACCCCTTCCTCGAGGAGCTCTGGCAGCGCAGCGTCAACACCGTGGAGTTGTGCAGCGAGGACGGCTACACCGACTGCGGCGGCCGCGAACGGGCCGAGTGGATGGGCGATGCCGCGGTATGCGAGTACCCGGTCACCCGCGTGGCGCTGGCCGGGCCGGCCAGCGCCGGCCAGGCGCGCTGCGGCGATCCCCGTCTGTTGCGCCAGATGCTGCGCCACATAGCCGCCAGCCAGCAGGCGGATGGCCGCCTGAAAGCCCATCACCCCACGGACCGCTGGGACATCCACGGCTTCATCGACGACTACGCCTGCCTGTGGGTGCAGGGCCTCCGGCAGTATTGCGACGACACCGGCGATCTGCTCCTGGCGGAAGAGCTCTGGCCGGCGCTGGAGCGCCAGCTGCGCTGGTTCCTGGCCCGTCGGACGTCGCGGGGCCTGGTGCTGGGACGGGAGTTCGTCTTCGTCGACAATCCGTGCTGCTACCGTTACGGTGAGGGCGCGACGCTCAACGCCGCCCTGGCCGGGGCCTGCAGCCATGCAGCGGCGCTGGCTGGCGCGCTGGGACAGGCGGCCTCGGCGGCGCAGTATGGCCAGGCCGCCGATGAACTGGTCGCGGCCATCCATGCCCACCTGTGGGACGAGGAGACCGGCGCCATCCGCAGCGGTTGGTTCGCCGACGGTCCGGGCGCGCCCTCGGTCCACGCCGGCGTCCTGGCGCTGTATTACGGGGTCGTCCGGCCGGCCCGGCGCGCCCGCCTGTGGCAGTGGCTGGCCAACCGATGGGACGAGATCGACTCGCCCTACAGCGCCCACTTCTTGCTGCAGGTGCTCTACGACGAAGGCACCTCGGACACGGACCACGCGGCGCTGGTCTACATGCGACGCAAGTGGGCGTCGGTCCTGGCGCGGCGCGACCACGATACGGTCACCGAGGGGTTCGGCCCCCACTCGCTGTGCCACAACATCGGCGCGACGGCGGCGTTCTTCCTGTCGTCGCGGGTGCTCGGCGTGCAGCGGCAGGGAGACAGGGCAGCGCGCACGGTCTGCCTTGAGCCCCACCTGGGCGACCTGGCGCAGGCCAGCGGCACGGTGTTGACCGAGTTCGGGCCGGTCAGTGTCGAGTACGAGCAGCCGCCAGCGCAGCCGGGCCTGGTCTTCCGCTGCCAGCTGCCGCCCGGCGTCACCGGCGTCCTGCGCTTGCCAGCCGGCAATCCGGCGGCGCGAATCCGGGTCAACGACCGCGAAGCCACCGGTTCATACTTGGCGGCCCGAGGCGGCCGTGTAGAGATCCGACTGCCCGCCGGCCACCACCACGGGAAGGTCGTGGCGAACCCGCCGGTCCCCAACCCATGAGTTCCCCCGGACTCAGCCCGCCACGCGGGCCGACAGGGCGACCAGCAGGTCGCGGTGCACGGCGGCGAACACGGTCGGATCGTACTCCACATCGCGGAACGAGCGGAAGCCACGCGCACAGATAGCATCGGCGGCCGCCCGGTCCCAACGGGCCAGCGCGGTGAGCAGTTCGTAGTCCTCGGCACTGCCGCGCTGGGCTTCCAGACGTATCGACATCCAGGGCTCGCCTTCGCCTGGGTACACGATATGGGTATCTCCCGGCGGCAGGATGCAGGTGGCGTCGGCGTTGTGGTGCTCGGGGCAGTTGCTGGTAAAAGGGTCCTGGCCGGGTTGGTAGCAGTTGGCCGCCCAGTGGAGATGGCCGGTCAGGTGATAGCGGTAATTGCCCCAGAAAAGGTACCGGGTCGACAGCAGCGGGTAATCCATGAAACGGTTGATATACCCGTCGCCGCGCGGCCCGCAGCAGACGTAGTCCCAGATCTCGTCGCGGTCGCCGCGGAAAGACTCGAACTCGGCCTGGTGCCGGTCGTACTCGGCGTTGAGGGGCACCCAGACATCAAGGGCGCCGTGGACCGGAACGAAGGACAGGGCGTCGAGCAGGCGAATCTCGGGGATGAACTTGCGCACCAGCCCGCACAGCGCCCGGAATTCGGTGGCGTTGGCTTCGTTGGGTTCGTCGGCCACGCCGAGAGTGAAAACCTGCATCAGATCGCGGTCCAGCAGGAAGCGGCGCAGGGCGGGCAGGTACTGGGACAGGTACTGATACGCCTCGTACCCCATGGCTGGGAGCTGCTCCGGGCCCACCAGGATGGTCGGTTCGTGCCAACTGCGGCGCCCCCCGACGCTGGCCATCTGGAAGTAGCGGAAACCCAGCGAGCGGTAGTAGTCCACCTGGCTGGCCAACTCAGTGAAGTCGAAAGAGTAACGGCCGGCGGCGTCGCGGGTCGCCGTGACGCCGCTGATGTAGAGCATGTTCTGACGCGCGCGGCGCAGCAACCGCAGGTACGCCGTGTCCAGATCGCGGTGGGCGATGGACCCGGGTACCACCTGGTGGTACTGGGCTACCTTGGCCGAGTGGAAACCCACAATCAGGCGCAGCGACTCATCGCCCGGCAGGGTAGCGGCGTAGACCTGCACTGCCAGCGGCACGGCCGCCCGGCCATCGCCCACGGCCACCTCCAACCGCCCCGCATAGGTGCCGGGAATGGCCTCCGGAGGTACCGGAACAGCAAAGTAAAGGGCCGCCGTACCCTGCACCGGATGCAGGCAGGAAGTCAACGGGCGAACGCAGTCGTAGACGTCAAACGGGGCCCAGCGCGTCGGGCACCCTGGCGTCGCCGCCGCCGGCGTCAGCCCGGGATTGCCCTCGACGTGCACCGCGACCAACTCGTAAAGCTCAGCGCCCCAACCGGCCAGAGCCCCGGACCAGGACACGGTAACCCGGGCCTCGGTTCCCGGGCCCAGACCGGTCAGCAGCACCTGGCCGCACGCATAGCTGCCGCGCGCCACGTGAATCTCGCCGTGATCGGAGCCGCTCGGATACTGATGGACATCGGGGTAGGTGAATTCGTAGGCACTGACGAACAGCGCTTGCATTAGGCCTCCCTTCACGGCAACAACAGCGCGATGACCGTCAAGATGCCGCTGCGGATGGCGCCAATGACGGGATCGAGCACGCGGGTGTACAGGAGCGCGAGAACGAGCAGGAACCCGAAAGGCTCCACCCAGCCCAGCAGGCGTTGCACACGGGTGGAAGCGAAGGCCGACAGCAGACGCGCGCCGTCCAGGGGTGGCACCGGGATCAGGTTGAACGAAGCCAGGGCCACATTCACCTGCGCCAGGGACAGCAGGGCGACGGCCGCCGGGCTGCCGTGGGTCGGCTGCAGGTGCTGGTACAGGAGCAGCGACAGGAAGGCGACGATGATGTTCACCACGACGCCGGCGGCTGAGACCACCAGCAGGCCCAGGCGACGCGGCCGCAGGTAACCGAAGACCACGGGCACGGGACGGGCCCAGCCGAACCCGGCGACGAAGAGCAGCACGGTGCCGATCGGGTCGAGATGCCGCCAGGGCTTGAAGCTCAGGCGGCCGCGGTCACGCGCCGTGGGGTCGCCGAAGAGCAGCGCGGCCCACCCGTGGGCCAGTTCGTGCAGCACCACGGAGTAGAGCAGCGTGCCGGCCAGCACCACGAAGGCCAGCGGGTTGTGAAGCAGCAGCTGCAGCAGGTGGGCCTCCTGGTCGGTGAGGGGGAGTGGCGCCGGCCTTCATCTTTGCGCGCGGCGACGGGCACCGGCCCACTGGCACTGGACACTCGGCGGCACGGCGCCCGGGTACCACACCTCAGTCGGCGAGCCGCGGCGAATGCTGTCGCGGCGCCCCGCGCGCTCTACAGCGCTTGCTTGGGGTCCGGCACCCAAGGCAACCGAGGGCGCGCTGGCGGGTGTACCGCCGCCGCGGAACGCCCGCCCCGCGGGGGACAGGTCGCCGACCCGGGGCGGACCACACGCGCGCCAAGCCCGCTTACCCGGCGAACGGTACGCGACGCGACGGGCCGACGCCACTCGCGTCCGCCCGTCGCTGGCTGACCGACTTCCTGCCGCGCCCTGCCCCGGGCCGCAGCCGGTGGACGCGGGGGCGGCGATCAGGGCGCGTGGCAGGACTGGCAATCGTCGCCACTGAACGCGTCGGTGCCGTTGTGGCAGGCCCCGCAGCGCTCGGCGCCGTGCATGGCCTCGCCGCCGGCGCGCGGTTTTCCCTGTCCCAGGAGTGAGAAGCGCGAAGGATGGCACTGCACGCAGTTGGGCGGCGAGACCGAGGCATGGGTACCGTGACTGAAGACGACGGCACCGGGGCTGTTGGGCCCGGCCGGCCAGGTCAGGTCCACCGGCAGGCTGGCCTCGGGCAGGGCCTCGCGCGGCGGTACGGGAGCCGCCGGGGCTGCGGTCTGCCGGTCGCCTCCCAGAGTCAGGGCGCCGAGAAGCAGCGTAAGGCCCAGGGCGACCAGAGCCCCGCGGGCCGCGTAACGGGCCGCCCGGCAGGGCGGATCCACGGGCATGGCAGGCGAGGCGTGGTGGTGCTCCTCGGGGAACACGTTCAGGTAGCGCACCGCCAGCGTGAAGGCAATGAAGCCGGCCACCACCAGCAGGGCGGTCACGGCGATCTCCATCCACGACGGGAAGTAGCTGCTGCCCATCAACCGCTGCGTGCCGGTCAGGGCCACATTCATCCGGCCCAGGACGAACCCCAGCACCACCAGCAGCGCGGCGCTGACCAGGCCCTCGGCTTCACGCCGCACCGCGGGGATCGCTAACAGGACCATGGGCACCACGGCACCGAAGCCGAACTCGACGGCAAACAGGAACCGCTCGATGCCCGGTTGCAGCAGCAGATGGAAAGTGCTGTGGGCGGCCATGTCCTGGAGCTTGATGGCCAGGTACAGGGCCAGGACAACGACGATCACGCGGCCGAGGGATTGAAGCAGGTCCTGCTCCAGGCGGCGGCCGAAGGCGCGCGCGCTGGCAGCTGACTCCAGGATCACCATGCCCAGGCCGCCAGCAATGGCGCTGACGAAGAACAGCAGCGGCAGGAGCGGCGAATACCACAGCCCGTAGAGCTTGTTCGGCACGATGATGAACAGGGTCCCGAGGGACGACTGGTGCAGGGTCGACAGCAGCACGCCGCAGATGACCACGGGGACGGTGACGGCGCGGATCAGGCGCAGGGGGCGGTGCCAGCCCAGCCGCTCCAGCACCATGGGGCTGAATTCCAGGGCCAGGACCGTGGTGTACAGCGTGACGCACCAGCCGACCTCGAACATGACCGAGTGCGGGTTCCACATGATGATCGGGTGCCAGACGCGCCACGGCAGTCCCAGGTCGAACAGCAGGCCGACGATGACCAGCAGGTAGCCGAGGAAAGCCGTGAGGATAGTCGGCCGCACGATGGTGTGGAACCGCTCGAGGTTGAAAATGTGAACTGCGGCCGTCAGCGTGAAGCCACCGGCCGCCAGACCGACGCCGACGAGGACGTCGAAACCGATCCACAGGCCCCAGGGGTAGCCGTCCGACAGGTTCGTGGACGCTCCCAACCCGTAGGCGAAGCGGACAAAGGTGGCGTAAAGGCCGGCGGCCAGGATGACCGCCGCCACCAGGCGCCAGAAAGTGATAGCAGGGAGGCGTTTCATCGGGCCTCTCCCTCATCGTGGTCGTCGGTCAGTTCGCCTCGCGCGATGCGGTCACGGCGATTCGATATCCACCACAAGCCCAGCATCAGCACACCGCCCGTGGCAACGATGTTGGGGATCTTGGACAGCACCTGCCAGGTTAGCTGCGGGTAGGCCTGGTTCTCGAGAGCGCTCGGCAGCCCGAGGGAAGCGAAGGGAACGCTGGAGAGGTAGAGCACGGAAGTACCGCCGGCTTCGTCGAGACCGTACACATGGTCCACGTACCGGCCCGGGTTATCGCGCAGGCGCTGCCTGGCTTCGGCGATCAGGGCCTCCCGTTCGCCGAACACCGTGGCGCCGGCTGGACAGGCCGATGTACAGGCCGGTGCCTCCCCTTTGCTCACCCGCAGGGAATAGCACATGATGCACTTCTTGACCCTGGGAAGGGCCTTGCTCCACTCGTATTTGGGCACCTGGAAGGGGCAGGCGAACATGCAGTAACGGCACCCCATGCAGCGGTCTTCGTGGTAGATGACCGGCCCTTCGGGACGCTTCTCGAGCGCCGCCACCGGGCACACCGAGGCGCAGGTGGGCTCAAGGCAGTGCATGCACTGACGGCGGACGTTCAGGCCTTCACGGTGGTCGACAAAGGTCCAGGTGGAGGCATTCAGGCTATCGTCTTCGCCCGCGGGCAGCCCGTTGATCTCCTTGCACGCGGTGGCGCAGGCGCGGCAGCCGACGCAGCGGGTGACGTCAGTCAAGATCGCAAAGGCCATGGCATCCTGCTCTCGAGTGGGTTAGTCCGACACGGCCGCTCCGGGGCCGGTTCAGCAGTCGAGGAAGTGGGCCTGGAACCCCTGCCAGCCGGCGTCGTCGACCTGGGTCAAAGCGCCGCTGACCGGCAGGCCGCCGTCCTGCATGGCCAGGCCCGGCCGCGCCGGCGCCAGGCACGCGAACCAGTCTGCCAGGCGGTCCAATTCGGCGTTCAGCCACTGGGCCGCGCGCTCGGCCACCTGCAGGCCGGCGATCTCGTCACCCAGGCGCGACGGCTGAATCGAGTAGGCCCAGTTCTCGCCATAGGCAGACGCGGTCAGACGGCCCGGGCGGGCAGCCAGATCAGCATTGCTGGCGCGGATCGTACCGCTCACCGGGGCCTTGAGGACGAGTTGGTGGCCGTCGCGGACCACGGTCAGCAGGGGCTCCCCTTTCTTGATCTGCTCGCCCGTCGACTTGAGCACCAGCTGGTCAGCGCCGCCAAGCGCGCGGCGGACGAAGTCGTCGAGGCCCACCCGTACCAAACCGGAACGCTGCAGTTCCACCCAGGCATGGCCCGGGGAAACGAACAGGCCCTTGGGCAGCACGGGCGAAGCGGTTGACGCGGCAGGCTGCAGCGCCAGGCTGCGGCGACGGCCGTGGAGGGCGAGATCCACGCCCACAAGAGCGAGGATGGTGAGGACGACGAAGATGGCGACCATGGTATCCCCCTTACGGAATGGGTCGGCGAAGGGCCGGAGGGCGTTTGCGGGTCCGGTCTGCCATCTCACGTGCAAGCCTCGTGCCAGCCTCGTCGGAAAGGGGCTAAGTTATTGCTGCAACATGAGTTAAGTTGGCTGTTAAGGTTTTCATCAGCACGGCACCTGCGTGTTGCTTTTCTCTACAAGCAACATACGGCAGGCCATCGCCCAAGCCAAGCCGGGCCGCCGTCGACCTACCAACGGAACCAACAACCTGATACTGCCCAATGAGTTAACGGCAAAGGAGGCAAACCCGGGGCAGGCCTGTGTAATTCCGCTACACTAGTCGATGAAAAACGTTACAACCTTAGTGGCCAGGACGGTGGCCCCTGGCCACGCCACCTGCCGGTGCCGGCCGCGCTGGCATCGGCGACGAGCCATCCGGTCCCTGGCAGCGCAGGTGGAGCGGTCAGCCCCACGCCCCGGCGACGATCGCAAGGCGCCGGATCCGGAGGCGAGTGAACAGGTCGCGGGCCCGTGTCCTGGACCGCAGCAGGGATCTGCTGAGGGCCCCGACCCACGGCGCCCGAACCCGGCCGATCAAGGGCCCCCGCTGACCATCCGGCCAGTCCGGATCGTCGGCCGAGCGATCTCCGTTGGCGCCGGGGGCGCCACCGGGCACGCCCGACCGCGCCCCCCGGCGCAGAGGGCGCTTGACGGACATCGCCGCCGGCGCTATCCTGCCGAGGCCCAGGCGCGGAATCACCTCGCGTCGCATTGCGGTTGACGGCCCGCACGCCGCCAGTCACGCTGCGCTCTGCGCCCGGCCCCACCCCGCAACGGCGGCGCGTGGGCACGCGCCGGAAAGGACCCGCGATGGCACTCCACCCTTCCCTACGGAAACCACATCGGCGACGCAGTGCAGTCCTTGGCTTCGTGTTTGCCGCCCTGACCGTGGCATGCTCCATGGCCGGAACCGTAGCGGCGACCGAGGGCGAAGCCTGCGATCCTGCCGGTCCCACCGGGTACACCCGGGTCGACTGCGACGATCTGGGCACCCAGATCTGGTTTGGCGCCACCCATCGCCTGGGCGGTCTGACGCTTGCCTCCGACGTCCTGTTCAACAGTACGGTGGCCGAGATTGATATGGGGCCGAGTTTCGACGTGGGCGACGGCCTGACGCTGTGCCCCATGGGCGGCTTGACCCTGGACTACACCCAACAGCGCGTGCAGTACCTGATCCCCCAGTTCTATCTGTATGCGACGGCGGGCAAGTGGTACCTCGAATCTTGGGAGTACGCCAGCTTCGCCCTCCGTCAAGCCGACGAGCCACATACGTTCACCGACCGCACGTTCCTGTTGTACAGCCTGGGTCAAGGGTATGCGGCCGGTCCGCAGATCGAGGCCACGGTCAACCTCCAGGACGTGGGTGATCGGGTTGCTAGCGTCAAGGTGGGTGGCGCCTTCAGCACTGAGTATGGCAGCAACAACTCGCTGCTGCTGTTCACCGGCTACGAGACCCGCAAGGGGGCGCGCAGCGGCGACGGGCTGGTGGGCCGCGTGACCTTCGTGCGCGAGTGGTAACCGCCCGTCAACTGCCCCTGTCCCCAAGGAGACCCCGAATGCCCCGCAAGACGACCCCGCCGGCCGCCTCTTCGTCCCGCGTTGTCGTGCGTCACTTCGCCGCTGACGATGCCGCCAGCGTCGCCATGGTCATGCGGGCGGCGTTTGCCACCTTCATCCCCAAGCCCCACCAGCCCACGGTGTTCGCCGGATTCGAGCCGGCGCGTCTGCAGGCCGCCAATCCCCCCGATGGCGCCGACCATATCGCCGGCTATGTGGCGGTGATTGACGGCGCCGTGGTGGGTTACATCCACGGCACGGCCAACCCCTTTGGCTTCGGGACGCTGTCGGTCATCGGTATCGATCCGCAGCACCTGCACCAGGGTATCGGCTCCCAAATGATGCGCAAGATGCTATCGTTCTGGCGCCGCCGCGGCATGCGCAAGGTGTCCACCTGTGTCTCGGCCCACAACAGCCGCGCCTTCCTGTTCTACGCGCGGCACGGGTTCCGCCCTGTGGGCTACCAGCGTGACCACTTCATGGTGGGGGTTGACGAGGTGCTGTTGGACAAGTTCCTCGAGCCCCGGGCGGTCGCAGGCTCCCAGCGCCGCACACCTCCGGCGCCCTGACCTTCCTGGCTCAGCGCGGGGCACCGGTCTGTCTGCCCGGCGCCCCGCACGCATCCGACTCGTCCCGCGTCCGCACCAGCCACGCGCCAACGGAGCCTGTCGTGAAGATCGCCTTCTCGCCCTCGGTGTACGAGCATGCCGCCCGTTGGGTGGACCGCTCGCCATGGGAAGTGTCCCGCGACCCGGACCTGCTTTTCGAGGGCCATCGTCGGGCTTTCCTGGCCTACGGCCACAGCCCCATCCTGGTTGGGATCGATATCTACAACCTGGAGGCCGAGGCCTACGGCGCCCAGGTCCGCCGGCCGGATGGCCAGGGAATCCCAGCCATCGCCGTGCCTCTGTACGCCACGGTCGACGAGGCCATGGGCCGACCTGCCTATGACCCGGCCACCGACGGCCGTATTGCCATGGTCATCGGCGTAGCCGCGCGATTAGCCCGCGCCCTGCCGCAGGCCGACGTGCGCGTCCCGGTGGCGGGCCCGTTCTCGATCGCCGTGAACCTGCGCGGCATCACCGGTCTGTGCGAGGACCTTGCCCTGGAGTCGGCCAAAGTGGCCCGGTGGCTGCTCGAACTGGCCGAAAACCAGGCGGCTTTCTGCCGCGCCATCGTGGCCGCCGGCTTGGATGTGGCGTTCTTCGAGTCGGCCGCGGCCCCCCCGCTCATGTCGCCTCGCCAGTTCCACGATCTCGAACTGCCCGCACTCCGTCGGGTGGTGGCTCTGGCGGCCGCCATTGCGGGCCATCCGGTCCCGTGTATCATGGGCGGCGATACGCTGCCGATCGTCGACGACCTGCTGTCCACCGGGACCGGGTTCTTGGTCTGCAACGTCGAGACCGACCAGGCTCAGTTCGTGCGCCGGGTCAGCCACACGCACCCCCAAGTGCGCATCCGCGTCAATATGGACCCCGCCATCGTCGCCGGCAGCGATACCGACGCTATCAGGCAGGAGGTGGACCGGATCCTGGCCCTGACCGCAGAATATCCGAATTGCCTGATGGGAACCGGCTGCCTGCCCTTGGAAACGCCCCCGGACAACGTCCGCCGGATCGCCGCGTACGTAGCCTGAGGCTCAACGCGTCCGGGCCGGTGGCCGGCGGCCGGGCCCAGGCGCGGGCCGCCGTCTGGCGGGGCTGGGCGTGCCCCGTTCGCCCGCGGGAACCGGCTGCCTGCCCCTGGAGACGCCCCCGGACAGTATCCGCCGGATCGCGGCGTACGTAGCCTGAGGCCCAGCGCGTCCGGGCCGGTGGCCGGCGGCCGGGTCCGGGCGCCAGGGACGCTTCGTCAGGTCTCGTCGAGGCCGACCTCCCGCCAGACTCCGCCGCTGAGCACGGCGATGGAGCGGTACCCGGCGGCGCGGACACGTTCGCGCGCGGCGTCCAGGCAGGGCCCGAAGTGCTCGGGCGCGTGCGCGTCGGCACAGATGGTGACGGGAACGCCGCGCGCACACAGCTCCTTCATCACCGCCAGGCACGGGTACGGATCAACGGTCTTGCCGCGCAGCATACCGCCAGTGTTGACCTCCACCACAATGCCCGTTCCCTGCAACTGGGCAGCGACGCCGAGGGCCGCCGCCAGGTAGGCCGGGTCGTCTTCGCTGAAGTAACGGCCACCGGCGTTATTCTTGCGCACCACGTCAAAGTGCCCCAGGATGTCGAACCCCCCCGCCGCCACCAGCGCCGATAGGTTATGGTAGTACTCCTGCCACAGGCGTCCCGGGGGCCCGCCCGCGGCCTGCAGATGGAGGGCCAGGTCCTCGGCTGACTCGTCCACGGCAAAACGCTCGGCGCCGCCCCACGACACGTAGTGCACCGACCCGATGCGGTAGTCCAGGTCCAGATCGGCGAAACGCGGATGCCGGGGGTACGTCTCGCCATCGACCCAGTCGATTTCCAGACCCAGCAGCACCTCAAGGCCCCGGTCCGCCCACTCCCGGCCCAGGCGCCGGACCTCGGTCACATAGTCGCCCAACCGGGCCGGCTGCATGCACCAGTCCGTCCACCACGGCAAGGGCGCGTGGGACGAGAAACCCAGCACCCGGTACCCGGCGGCATGGGCCGCCGCGGCCATGGCGCCTGCGGTCGCCTTGCCGTCGCAGAAGTCGCAGTGCGTGTGGTAGTTGGCGCGCATGCCGGGTCCTCCTTCGGGACGTCTTGGAGCGGATGGGTGGCAACCGCCCCGGGGCGCCGGGTTTCGGCGCGCAAAGAGGCGCCATGCCGTCCGCGGACGGCGGCCACGCCGGGGCCTTCCGAAGGTACATGGCCGCCCGCCCGCACGAAAGGTCGACAGCCTGCGCTTGACCCGACCCGCAGCGCACGCCCACATTCCACAGACGCATAGTCGTAACTGCATATCCAGTCTTCCCTATCCGCCACCAGAGGCACGCCATGCACTCCTTCTTTCGTGGCTTGGCGGCCTGGCTGCTGCTCCTCATCGCCGCGCCCGCCGACGCTCACAACGGCGCGGCTGCCGTGGCCCTGCCGGGGCGCGGCATCACCGTTGACGGCGATCTGGGCGACTGGCCCGCCGACGCGGCCCGCTACCCCGTTGCCAACACGGAGTTCGGGGTCAATCCCAGGGACAGTCTCGATCTGCGCGCCCAGGTGCGCTTCGCCTGGGATCCCGCAGCCAGCGCTCTGTACGTAGGCGTCGATGTCGAGGACGAGTCCACCGTCTTCGATGACTCGGCATCGCGGACCTGGAACACCGAAGACGGCTGCGAGGTGTATCTCGACCTGCGCCACGACGATCAGTCGGTGGCCGCCCAGCACGTGCTCCGGGGTCGAGACCGCCTCGGCAGCCCAGTCCCGGGCGTCCCTGCACTGGCCACTGCGGCGATGCGCACCGCGCCGGGTCGACGCACCTACGAGTGGGCTCTGAACCTGGCCGGCCTGCCGCCGGCGAACGGGCCGCCGGGCGTCACGATCAGTGTTGATGTCGCCGTCACTGACCGCGATGCCGACGGCTCATTCTCATGGGTTGCCTGGGGCAAAGGCGTGGCCAAGTCCGGCGACGCGGGCCGCCGTGGAGATCTGGTGTTGGTGGCACCGGGGGTGGAGCTGGGCCATCTCGAGGGGCGCGCCGTGTGGGCCGGCGACGGCGAACCGGTCCCGACCGCTAGCCTGGAGCTCAGCGCCCAGGACCATCCCGCCCTTTGGCTGCGCTGCCGGGCGGACGTCAACGGCCACGTCGGGCTGCGCCTGCCCGTCGGTGTGTACCGTGCGCACGTGGTCGTGGGCGAGCAGCGCCTCGACCAACCGCCGGTGACCCTGCACGCCAACGCACCGACAGCCGTGGCCTACACAGTAGAGGCGCGCACGGGCGAGCGCCATCACGCCGGGCCCGGCACGCCCATCCGGGCGCGCGGTCTCCAACAGGGCCCCTGGTTCACCATTGGGCCCCACGACGGCCTGGGCCAGGGCCAGACCCAGGCAGTGGTGCAGACCCACGACGGGTACCTGTGGATCGGCACCCCCCTGGGCCTGAGTCGCTACGACGGGCAGCGCTTCCGCCACTATTCCCGGGCCGACAGCCTGGGCGTCTCCGGGGTCAGGTCGCTGATCGAGGACCGACACGGGCGCCTGTGGATCGGCGCCGACGACGGGCTGGTCTGCTACGATGGCGCTGACTTCATCCGGTACAGTGTCGACGATGGCCTCCCTGACAACGCGGTCAAGGCACTGCTGGAGGACCGCCAGGGCACCCTGTGGGTGGGCACGGCAGCCGGCCTGTGCCGTTTCGACCAAGGGCGTTTCGCTGCCTGCGGCCCGCGCCAGGGACTTCCGCCGCACCCGGTGACCGGGCTGGTCCAGGACGGCCTCGGCGTCCTGTGGGTGGCGAGCGGAGCGCTGTACCGCAGCACCGGCCCCGAGGTCTTCGCCCTGGTCACGGCGCCCGCTCTGGGTCGAGCCGAGGTGCGCGTGCTGGCCCCCGCGAAGGCGGGCGACTTCTGGGTGGGCACCGAGCGCGGGCTGGTCCACAGCAGCGGCGGCTCGTTCGTCGTGTTCGCGGATTCCACGGCCCTGCCGCGGCCAGCGGTGCTGGCCTTGCTGCAGGATAGCCAGGACCGGATCTGGGCGGCCACGTCGGCAACCTACTACCTGGACGCCACCACCCGCGTCGACCTGGCGCAATTCGACCACGGCCATTGGCGCCCGGTGCGCACGATCGGAGGCAACGAGCTTGTCAACGCGTTGGGCGAGGACCGCGAGGGCAATGTCTGGATCGCCACGGCCAATCACCTGGCGCGGGCGGATGCCGGCGGATTTGCCCGGGTGACCGAGGCCGATGGACTGGCCAGTGACCTGGTGACGTGTCTGCTTGAGGACCGGCAAGGCGCTCTGTGGGTCGGGACAGACGGCGGGCTGAGCCGTGTCGCCGGCGGCCAGATCACCACCTACCGCACGGCGCAAGGCATGCCCGACGACCGGGTGCGCGACCTGCTGGAGGACCGGGACGGGGCTCTGTGGGTGGCCACGTGGCGCGGTCTGGGGCGCTACGATGGCCGTGCCTTCACCCGTTATACGACGCGCGAAGGCCTGCCCTTGGAGGTGGTCAACGCCCTGCTGCAGGACCATGGCGGACGCCTGTGGGCCGCCACCACGGGAGGTTTGGTGCGGCGCGACGGCAATCACTTCACCGCCTACACCACCGCCAATGGCCTGCCCCTGAACACCGTGGTCGATCTGGCCGAAGCCGGCACTGACGATCTCTGGGTGAGCACCTGGGATACCGGGTTGACGCTGTTCGACGGCGCGGTGCAGGGCCGGCTCACCCGGGCTGACGGCTTGCCCAACAACAACCCGCGGGTGCTCATGGCCGACGGCCCGGGCCGGCTGTGGCTAGGAATGGAACAGGCGGGCCTGGCACGTTACGAGGACGGCAAGGTGACCGTGTTCACGGTCCGCGATGGGCTGGCACACGACAATGTGCGCGGTCTGGCTCGCGACCACCGCGGGGTTCTCTGGGCAGCCACCTCGGGAGGCGCCACGCAGTTCGACGGCACGACCTTCCAGAGTCTGCTGCAGCGTGACGGCCTGCCGGAGGAAGTGGTTTCTGCCGTGCTGCCCGCGCGCGACGGCACGGTCTGGCTGGGCACCTGGGGCGGCGGCGTAGTCAACTACCTGCCGGTTGCTTCGCAGCCGCCCGTAGTGATCACTGACGTGGCCACTGACCGCCACCTGGGGCCGGTCACCACCGTGAGTTATCCGCGCTCCCATTCACGGATCGCCATTTCTTTCCTGGGCCTTTCCTTCCGCACCCCGCCCGAAGCCATGCTGTACCGGTACCGGCTGCGCGGTTGGGACGACACGTGGCGGCAGACCGGCGAGCCCCAGGTCGAGTACACTGACCTGCCGACCGGCCGTTACGCCTTTGAGGTCGAGGCCATCGACCGCGATCTGGGCCGCTCACCCGTGCCGGCGCGCGTGGACCTGGAGGTCCGCTGGCCACTGGGACAAGTAGCCCTGTGGAGCGGCATAGGGATCACGGTCGCCATGGGAGCGCTGCTGGCGTTCATGGTGGCACGGCATGCCCGCAGCGCCGAGCGGGCCAGACAGGCGGCCGAAACCGCCAACCGCAGCAAGAGCGAGTTCCTGGCCAACATGAGCCACGAGATCCGGACCCCGATGAATGGCATTCTGGGCCTGGTGGAGCTGCTCCTGACCCACGACAGCGATCCGACGCGACGCACCTGGCTGCGCCACATCGACGCTTCGGCGTCGGCGCTGATGGGCATCTTGAATGATATCCTCGACCTGTCCAAGATCGAGGCCGGCCGGCTGGACTGCGAGCGCATCCCCTATCTCATCTGGGAGGTGGTCGACGCAGTGGCGCGGATCATGTCGCTGCGTGCCGAAGCCAAAGGCGTGCAGCTGACGTACCGGATCGATGACGACGTGCCGGCGTGCGTGGAAGGCGATCCGGTGCGCCTGCGGCAGATCCTGCTCAACCTGGTCGGCAACGCGGTGAAATTCACGCCGGCCGGTACGGTAACCGTCCGCGTCGCCGCACAGGGCCACCCCGGCCCGCAGCGCGTGCAACTCCGGATTACGGTGGTGGACACGGGCATTGGCATCCCGGCCGACCGACTCACGGCCATCTTCGCCGCCTTTACGCAGGCAGACACGTCCATGACACGGCGGTTCGGGGGCACCGGACTGGGCCTGACGATCACGTCCCAACTGGTCCAGCGCCTGGGGGGCTCGATCGGCGTGGAGAGCCAACTCGGGCAGGGCAGTACCTTCTGGGTGTGCCTTGAACTGGGCGTACCCGACACGGGCACCGGACCCGGTGCGGCCGAACTGGCGGCCACGCGCCTGCTGGTCGTCGACGGCGACACCGGGGAGGGGCAGGCGCTCGGCGAAGCCGCGAATCAGGCAGGCGCCGAAGTGGTCACGGCAGCGACGGCAGCTGGGGCGTTGGCCGCCGTGCGCGACGCCACACAGCAGGGCCGCCCTTTCGGGCTGATACTGCTGGCCAGCCAGACGCCCTGGAGCGACGGCACCCGGCCTGAGGACCATCTGAACACAGATCCCGGCGGTCCGTTCTGCCAGATCCTGGTGGCGCTGCCGCCGGGCGGCGCCGCGAAACCGTCGGCAATCGCCTATGCTGTACGCCAGTCGCTGCGCAAACCCGCCACCCGCGCCGAGCTCGAAGGCGCCATGCGTCTGGCGCTGGCCCAACCAGTGCTGCCGGCCGCCCCGGTGCCGGGTGACCTGCCGCCGGCCGGCAAACGCCGCATCCTGGTGGTGGAAGACAATCCCGTCAATCAACTCGTGGTCAGCCGCGTGCTGGAGGCGGCCGGTTACGAGGTGGCCCTGGCCGGCAATGGCCGGGAGGCCCTGGAGCGGCTGCAGGGAACCGAATGGGACCTGGTGCTGATGGACGTCCAGATGCCGGAGATGGGGGGACTGGAGGCCACCCAGCGGTACCGTCAGCAGGAACAGGGGAGCGGACGCCACCTGCCCATCATCGGCCTGACGGCAGGAGCCATGGCCGAAGACCGACAGGCATGCCTGGACAGCGGCATGGACGAATACGTGCCCAAGCCCGTGCGGCGGCAGGATCTGTTGGCGGCGATCGGGCGCGTCGGTGGGGCGGCCTGGGCTGATCAGGCACGCGGCTGAGGTAGGGCCTGGCGGCGCCCGCGGCGGGCAGGGCCGAACCAAGGCCAGCCCGGAAGGCTGAGGCCAGGACCTCTGTGCCACCAGCGAACGGCCTGCTCACGCGCGCCACAGCAGGCCACCGCCACAGCCGGTCGGCGGCCGCTACGGGCTGGCGCCGCGCAGGACTGCCGACACAGTGCGGCCACCCGCGGTCGCCCGCCGCCCTCAGGCGGACGGGGGCGGCGCCGCCAGTCCCTGTTCGTCCTGCTGGGCTTTGGCGGTCCGGTGTTCCTCTTCTTCGCGCAGGGCCCTCAACTCCCGGTGCACGCCGCGGAGTTCGCGCTCCAGACGCGCCGCCTTCTGTTCCAGGGCCAGCTTCTGCGCATTGACCGCCTGCCGCTGTGCCTGGGCGAGGTTCAGCCGATCGCGGACCGGGCGCCCTTCAGCGCGTACGCCCAAGATTTCTGCCCGCAGGGACTGCAGCGACCGCACCGCCAACAGCTTGGCGATAACCACGGCCGCCATCAGCACCACGGTCAGCAGCATGAATGCGGTTTCCACTGGCGTCCCCCGCTCCTTGGCCTCAGGGGGCCGGTGGCAGCAGTCCTCTGACCACCTCCACCAGCGGCGCCGGATACACCCCCAGAACCACCACCACCAGGGCCAGACACGCCACCGTCGCGGTGCCCAGCCGGCAGCGGCAGGCCGGGTCGGGTTCGGCGATGACTCGGTCAGGCACCGGTTCGGCCATGATGTTGACGACTCTGAGGTAATATACCAAGCCAATGACGCTGTTGATGACGAGGGCGCCGGTCTGCCACCACAGCTGGGCCGCCACGCCCACCGTGATCGCGTAGAACTTACCCAGGAACCCGACGGTCAGCGGCACGCCAGCCAGTGACAGCAGCATCACGGCCAGTACGCCCGCCAGGGCCGGGCGACGGAAGAACAGGCCGCGGTAGTCTGCCAGCGAGTCGACTTCGCGGTCGCCTGACTGCGACGAAAGTATGGTGACGACCCCGAAGGCTCCCAGACTGGCCACGACATAGGTCACCAGGTACACCGTGATGGCCTCGACTGCCGCCGTATTCGCGGCTTGGTACACGGTCAGCAGATAGCCCAGGTGCGCCACCGATGAATAGGCAAGCAGGCGCTTCAGGTTCTGCTGGCGCAGCGCCAGCAGGTTGCCGACGAACATCGAGGCCACCGCCAGCAGCGACAGCGCCAACTCCAGAGACGGGTAAGATGCGCCGGGTACGGCATGCAGGTAACGCAGGAGCAGGGCGAACACCGCGGCCTTGGCCACCGTGGCCAGGTAGGCGGCCACTGGCGCCGGCGCGCCTTCGTACACGTCCGAGGTCCACATGTGGAAAGGCACAACCGAGAGCTTGAACCCCAGGCCCACGATGATCAGGGCCAGGCCCGCCAGAGCCACGTTGCTGTGGGCCAACTGCGGGCCGGCGGCAACCACGTGGGCGAAAGAGAGAGAACCGACCTCGGCGTACACCAGCGCAGCGCCGAAGAGCAAAAAGGCCGCCGCAGCGGCGGCCAGCACCAGGTACTTAGTGGCCGCCTCGATCGACCGGCGACTGCCGCAGCGGTACCCGACGAGGGCGTACAGCGACGTGCTCAACACCTCCAGCCCCAGGTAGAATGCGGCGAAATGGCGGCTGGCGGCCATGATCCCTGCACCCGCCGTGGCCAGCAGCACCAGGAGGTAGAATTCATCGGCCAGGCATGGGCGGCAGTCCAGATAGGAGCGGCTCAGCAGGACGACCACGAGGGCGGCGCCGAACACCAGCGCGGCGTAGAACAGGGCGTAGCGGTCCACCACCAGAAGCGGAGTCACGCGATGCGGTGCCAGGGGCTCCGCCGCCAGCAGGAAGCCGATCGCCAGCACCAGACCAACCGCTGCCAGGGCCCAGCTCACGGTCGCGCGACGGCGGATGGCCACACCCACCATGACCAGGGTAGCGGCCGCGTACAGGGCTATGTAGGGCGACAGGCCCAGCAGGTCGGCGGCGGTCACCGGTCGTCTCCTTGGTCGGCGCCATGCCCTTGGTGAGCGGCCGCGGGCGGATGCTGCGGCACCGCCCCGCCCGGGGCCTCGGCGGCCGGATGCTGCGGCACGGCCCCGGCAGCGGTACCCGCCGCCGAGTGGTCCGGCATGGCCCCCGTGTGGGGCGGCATCCCTGCCCCGCTGTGCCCGCGCGGGCCTCCGGGTCGCCGCGGCGAGGCGGGCGCCGCCAGCACCGAGCGGCTACGGTCCGCAAGGCGCAGCAGCGGCTGGGGGTACCACCCCACCCACAGCAACGCCAACACCACCGCCACGGCCGCCGCGCCCGCCCACCCGCGCAGATCGGCAATACTGGCAGGCGCGCTGGGCGGGCCGAAGAACACGTGCTGCAGCAGACGGAGGGCATAGGCGGCTGCCAGCACGGGGCCGAGGCAGGCGATCGCCGCCAGCCACGGGGCAACCTGGTAAACTCCCAGGAGAACGAGGAACTCGCCGACAAAGCTGCCCAGGCCAGGCAGACCCACGGCAGCCATGAACACCACCAGCCCGAAGGCACCCGTGCGTGGGGCCAGTTGGCGCAGGCCGCCGATCAGACGCAGGTCGCGCGTGCCCGCGTGCTCCTCGAGCCAGGCGGCCAGGATGAACAACCCGGCAGCGGTCAGTCCATGGCAGACCATCTGCACCACGGCGCCGCGGTACGCCCACTCGTTGCCCGCGAAGGCTCCCAACACGACAAAGCCGAGGTGGCTGATGCCCGAGTAGGCAATGAACCGCCGCAGGTCGTGGCAGGAGAAGGCCACCACCGCACCGAAAACGATACTACCTGCCGCCCAGGCCATGACCCACCCGGCCCACGCCTGCGCCGTCTCCGGCAGCAGCGGGATCACCAGACGGAGCATGCCGTATCCACCGGTCTTGGCCATGACGCCCGACAGCACGATACCGACACTGGCCGGCACCGCGGCGTAGGCACCGGGCTGCCAGCCGTGCAGGGGCACCAACGGCAGTTTCACGGCAAAAGCCAGCACCAGGCAGGCCAGCAGGGCGGTCCCGGCCGCAGCCGGTATCGACCGACCGAGCAGCCCCGGGTAGTCCAAGGTGAACTGGTCGCCGGACAGCACCAGGCCAAGGATCGCCGCCAGCAGGAGCAGCCCACCGGCTTGGGTGAACACCAGGAAGCGCGTTGCTGCCCCGGTGCGGTCCTGATCCGGGTCGCCCCAGGCGGCGATGAGCACGAACATGGGCGCCAGCATGGCCTCGTAGGCGACGAAGAACACCAGCAGGTCAGCGGCCGCGAACACTGCGGCCAGGCCGGCCAGGGTCGCCAGATAGCAGAAATAGAAGGTGCCGGGGCGGTCGCCGGCGTCCCGCCGTGAGACCGCCACGCCGATCGCGCCCAGGAGCGCGGTCAGACCCAGCATGATCAGGCCCAGACCGTCGATTACCAGGTGCAGGCTGGCCCCCAGCCAGGGAATCCACGGGGCTTGGTACGCCAGCGCCCAACGGCCCGCGGCAGTGCCGGCGTCAACGCCGATCACCGCCAGCAGACTGAGCCACAGCCCCAGGAACAGCAGCGACACCTGGCGCGGCCGTTGCGGACCCCAGCAGGACGCAAGCCCGGCCAGCAGGCCACCGCCCAACGGCAGCAGGACAAGCAGCAGCGCGGTCATTGGGCCACCGCCAGTGCCACGACCACCGCAGCGCCGGCTGCCATGGCCAGCAGGTACCACCGCAGCAGCCCGTTGTGCGCCCCGGACAGCCAGCCCGAAACCCCGACGCAGCTCCAGGCGAGGCCGCGGTACCAAGTCGCCACCCGATCGGTGGACAGGACTCGCGCCAGGGCCACATAGGGGTTGACCACCAGGCGCTCATAGACCCAGTCGAAACCGCACCCGGCGGCCGCCAGACGGCCCAGGACACGTCCCACCGGCGCCGCATTCCACCGCTCCCGCCGCTCGGGCGCGCTGCCGTACCACCACCAGGCGGCGGCCGCACCGCCCAACACAACCAGCGTCACGAAGGCCTGTTGCGCCATTTCCACGGCTACCGAGTAGTGCTCGGGCAACTCGCCAGCCGGGGCCAGGAAGCGGGTGAACGACGGTGCATCGCCAAGCGTACGAGGCAACTGCAGCAGGCCGGCCGCGGTCGACAGCACGGCCAGCACCACCAGGGGCACCCCCATGGCGCGCCCGGGCGTGTGCACCACCTGCCCCACCGCGTCACCGAAGAAGACCACCCGGACCAGGCGGGAAGTGTACAGTGCGGTCAACAGAGCCCCGAGCACCCCTGCCGTCCACAACCACACCGACCCCGACGGGGCGGCCAGCGCCGACCAGAGAATCAGGTCCTTGCTGTAGAACCCAGAGCTGATCAACGGCAACGCGGACAGCGACGCCGCGCCCGCCAGGAAGGTCCAAAACACCAGTGGCAGGCGTCGGCGCAACTGCCCCATGCGGAAGATGTCCTGCTCGTGGTGCAGCGAGACGATGATGGCCCCGGCCGCCATGAACAGCAGCGCCTTGAACAGGGCATGCGTGAAGAAATGGAAGATGGCTGCCGGCCACGCGCCGACACCCAGGGCGACAAACATGTACCCGATCTGGCTGATGGTTGAGTAGGCCAGGATGCGCTTGATGTCGCGCTGTGCCAGGGCACTGAACCCGGCCACCAGCAAGGTGAGGGCGCCGACCACGGCCACGACGGCCTGCACCGACGGCACGGCATCGTACAGCGGGTGGAGACGGGCAACCAGGTACACGCCGGCCGTCACCATGGTGGCGGCGTGGATGAGCGCGCTGACGGGGGTTGGCCCGGCCATGGCGTCCGGCAGCCACACCTGCAGAGGAATCTGCCCCGATTTCCCCACCGCGCCCCCCAGCAGCAACAACGCCGCCACCGCAGCCACCGTGCCGGTCAGTTGGGGCCGCCCG
>CAITNQ010000291.1 GCA_903893785.1 uncultured Gemmatimonadota bacterium | reverse complement strand
GCCCGCAGCTGAACGGCCGGGACCGCCACGGTCCGCCGCGGCCCGGCTCGCGGGTCCCAAGGCGGGCGCCGGGGCGCGACGCGGCGACTCCCCCGGCCCGTCCCCCGCCCGTTGCCCGGGCGCCGACGACCCACATCGCCGCCGGGGCCCGTCAACCCCGGCGGGCCCCGGCGCGGCGGCCAGGCCCAGGCCCGCTCCCCGTCTGCCACCCGGGCGCCGACGACCCGCATCGCCGCCCTGGACCGACACCCACCGCTGGCCCTGCCGGTCGCACCGCGTGCCCGCAGGCACCGACGCGGGCCCCGGCGCGGTCCCGCATGGTGGCGGCGCGGGCCGCTGCCGGGCCGGGTGGTCACATCTTACGGGCACTGCATCATGATCGGCAGGCTGGTCTCAATGTCGCGGATCGCGCGCGCCATTTCCTGGCCAATCAAGTCCAGACGCGCCAGGGCCACGATACGCGGATGCACCCGCTCGTATTCGGCCGGCGGCAGCAGGTCGTCCAGCAGGCGGCAGGCCAGGCCCAGATTCAGCAACACGACGTCACGCGGCTCAGGCAGGTCCTCGCCCAGGATCAGCTCGCGCAGCCGCGTGCGGACCTCCTTCACCTCCCGGTCGTCGACCACCGGGTAGCGCCGGACCTCGAACACCCACAGCAGGCGGCGGTCTTCCTGGCGGAGGATGCCCTTGGTCAGCAGGCCGGCCAGGGCCCGTTCCTGCAGCTGCCGGGCGGGGTTGGCCAGCGCCTTGAGCCAGAACGACGTGGGCTCGGGCGTGGGCCGCGACTGGATCTCGCCCAGCGCCGCGTCGACCAGCGGCTCACCCGTCGGCGTCGGATCGACCACCTTGAGGACGGTCATGTCAGTATCAATCCGGCCGTACAGGGCCAGCTCCATCAGCAGGGCCCCGGCGACGGCGCAGTCCAAGACCGGGGCGAGCCCCGCCTTGATCAGCCCTGGCCGGTCGTCCAGCGCCAGCAGGAACACCTCCTCCGCCAGGTTGAGCGGCGGCCGCTCGGGCGCTGGGGCCGGGGTCGGTTGCCCCAGGCTTACAGCTGCCGCGGCACAGGTGTCGAAGACCGGGATGAGGGCCGAGAAGCCGGCCATGTCGAGGATCTGGCGTGTCTGCGGCGTGGGCTGGGCTAGGACTAGTTGCCCCTGGGCCTGCTGCAGGCGCTTGGCGGCCGCCAGCAGCACGCGCAAGCCGGCGCTGCTGACGTACTCGACACCGGCCAGGTCCAGCACGACCTGCCGGGCGCCGGCCGTTACCATGGCGGCCAGGCGGTTGTCGGCTTCGCTGGCACTGGTCGCATCCAGGCGGCCCTGGACCTCGACGAGGGTGATGCTGCCCTGCGGGATTTCCCGGATGCTGATCATGACCCCTGCTCCTCGCTTGGCACTGCCCCTGTTCCCGGCTGACGGTCATCCGCCAGCAACCCCCCCAACCCGGCCATCATGAACACCCGCTTGATCGGTGGGGTCAGGCCGACCAAGCGGAAGTGTCCGGCGCCGGTGGCCTTGGCCACCGACAGACACACCCGCAGGAATGCCGAGCACACATAGGTGACCGCCTGCAAGTCGAAGGTGACCGCCGCGACGGCCGCTAACCGGGGTTTTAGTGCCCCCTCCAGCTGCTGACTCTGCACGGTGTCTAAATGACCTTCCAGGACGCAGCTCAGGCCGGCTGCACTTTCGTCGATGCGCATGCAAATCCCCCTGTTTGATCGCCCTCAGCGGTTCCGGTTGTAGAGTCCCTCGATGGCGTTGACATCCAGGCTCTCGTCGAGGTAGAGCGCGGTGTCGAAGCGCGCCAGCCGTTCGTTGGGGCGGCGGCGGGCAATCCGTTGAATGTTGACCAGATGTCGCGCGGTGACATTGTCAGTGGTGATGTTCTTGCCACCGGTGCCGCACCCGAGCGTGAACGACGGGCTGAGCCGATTGAAAATGCCGCCGACCGCGCCCTGTGCCGACGGCGTGTTGACGACGATGCGGCCGGCGTTCATCAGCAGGGCGAAGGCGCGAATGCGGGCCTCGTCATTGGCGAACAGACTGACCGTGTGGCCGATACCGCCGTAGAAGTTCAGGTCAATGCAGCGGTTGACCGCGGCGGTGAACGAAGGCTCGACGTAGAAACCCAGAACGGGCGCCAGGATCTCCGCCGACAGAGGATGGGCCGGACCCACGCCCGTCAGCGGAGCCACCAGCAGGCGGACCGTGGTCGGGGCCTCGATGCCCGCCTTACCGGCGATGACCGCCGCTGACTGGCCGACGATGTCGGGCTTCATCGTGCCCTTGTCGGCGTCGAAGGCCACGGCCTCCAGGCGAGCCTGCTCCGCGGCCGAGACGAAGTACGCCCCCTGCCGTTCGAACTCGGCGCGCAGTGCCGGCGCGATGGCCGCCTCCACGACCACCGCCTGCTCGCTGGCACAGATGGTGCCGTAGTCGAACAGCTTCGAGACCATGATCTGCGCCACGGCGAAGGGGATGTCGGCGCTGGCATCGATGAACACCGGCACATTGCCGGCGCCCACGCCCAGGGTAGGCGTGCCCGAGCTATAGGCCGACTTGACCAGTCCCGTGCCGCCGGTAGCCAGAATCAGCGCCAGGCCGCGGTGACCCATCAGCGCCTGCGTCTGCTCGCGCGAGGTTTCGGTGAGCCACTGGACGCAGTCCTCGGGGGCCCCGGCCGCCAAGGCGGCGTCGGCGCACACGCGGGCCGTTTCGGCACAGCAGTGCCTGGCTTTGCCCGGCGGGCAGATGATCACCGGATTGCGGGCTTTGAGCGCGATGAGGGTCTTGAAGATGACCGTCGAGGTGGGGTTGGTGACCGGAATGACCGCCAGCACCGGGCCGACGGGCTGGGCTATCTCCGTGATACCGGTGCCCGGATCCTCACCGACGACACCGGCCGTGCGCAGGTCCTTGATGTCTTCGTAGACCAGCTGCGCCGCTACCACGTTCTTGATGACCTTGTCTTCCCAGCGGCCGATGCCGGTCTCTTCGTGGGCCAGCTTGGCCAGGCGGACCCGGTGGTTGAAGGCCGCCTGGTGCACCGCGTCCACGATGCGGTCGGTCTCGGCCTGACCCAGCTGGCCGAAGACGGCGGCCGCCTGCGCCGCCCGGCCCATGATCTCATCGGTCACCCGTTGTACTGTCTCATCCATTCAGCAGTCCTCTCCTGTGGGCTGTCCGTTCCTGTTTGCACCTGCTGGGCGCCCGACGGCGGCCGGGCCGCCCGCCGCCGCTTCCCTGACTCCCCGGTCGCGGCGCCGAGGCCGCCCGGGACCGGACTCTCTTCGCCGCCCCCGGGGGGCCGGCGCCGCGGCCGACCGTTCCCGTCCATCGCCCCGCCAGGCGTGGCGGCCCGCGGCGGGGCCTTCAGCGGTACTGGCGGGCAAGCAGTTCGGTCACCGCGGGGTCGAGCTGCTCGCGTCGGCGCAGCTGGTCGAAGGCGGCCAGCAGGTCGGGGACCCCAACGCGGGTCTTGTCCTCGCCGCGGTACTGACGCACCACGCGTCCCCGGTGCATCATGATGATGCGCTCGGGCAGCTGCACCGCCTGCTGCATCGAATGCGTGACCATCAGCGCCGTCAGCCGGTCGCGCCGAATGATGGCCAGGGTGAGTTCGGCCACCTGCGCGGCGCTCTTGGGGTCCAGGGCCGCGGTGTGCTCGTCCAGCAGCAGCAGGCTGGGCCGGCGCCAGGTGGCCATCAGCAGCGTCAGGGCCTGCCGTTGGCCGCCGGAGAGCGTGCCGATGGGGTTGTCCAGCCGGTCTTCCAGGCCCAGGCCGAGGGTCTGCACCCGCGCCCCGATCTCGTCGCGGTGGGCGCGTCGCAGCGCCAGGCCCAACCCCCGTCGGCGTCCGCGCTGCATGGCCAGGGCGATGTTCTCGGCGATTGACATCTCGGCCGCGGTGCCGGCAAAGGGGTTCTGGAACACCCGGCCGATCAGCGCCGCCCGCCGGTATTCAGGCCAGTGGGTGATGGTCTGCCCGCCCAGGTGGATCTGGCCCGCATCGGGCGTGAAGGTGCCGGCCACGGCATTCAACAGGGTGCTCTTGCCCGAACCATTGGTGCCAATGACGGCCGCGAAGCAGCCCTCCTGCAGCTCCAGATCGATCCCGGCCAACGCCTGCACCTGATTGGGCGTACCGGCGTAAAACGCTTTGTGTACCCCCTGGATCTCAAGCATCGCGGCGCCCTCCCCGCAGTTTGGCCCACCCCGCCCGCAGGCCGCCTGGCAGCACCAGCGCGGCCAGCACGAACGCCGCCGTTACCAGCTTGAGGTCGTTGGGGTTTAGCCCCCAGCGCAGCGCGATCGCCACCAGCAGGCGGAAGAACACCGTCCCCATGATGGCGCCGCACAGCGCGTACCCAGGTGAGGTCCGCGACACCAGCGCCTCACCGATGATGATGCTGGCCAGGCCCCAGACAATCATGCCAATGCCCATCTGCACGTCGGCAAAACCCTGGTACTGGGCCAGCAGCGCGCCGGCCATGCCCACCAGGGCATTGGCGCCCACCAAGCCGCCCACCAGCATGCGGGTATGGTTGATCCCCTGCGCCCGGGCCATCTGCGCGTTCTCGCCGGTGGCGCGGACGCCTGTGCCCACGTGGGTGAGCAGGAACCACCGGATCAACAGCGCCACGGTCACGGTGATGACCAGGGCCGTGACCAACATGGCGGCGTCCTGCACGGGCACGGGCCAGCCGCAGACCGGCAGCGAGTCGCCGCCGCCGGGGGCGCCCGGCGCCAGCCAGCGGCTCATCGGTCCGGCGACCGTGCCCACGTTAAGCAGCGGCACATTGCTGCGACCCATGACGCGCAGGTTGACCGAGTACAGCGCTGTCATCACCAGAATGCCCGAGAGCAGTTCGGGGATACGGAAGCGGGTGTGGAGGGTACCGGTCACCAGGCCAGCCGCGGCGCCGGCCAGCGCGGCGGCCAGGGTTGCCGTCCACGGTGACCAGCCCCGCGTCAGGAGCACGGCGGCCACGGCCGCGCCCAAGGTCACCGAGCCATCGACCGTGATGTCGCAGAAACGCAGCACGCGGTAACCGATCCACACGCCCATGGACAGCAGCGCCAGGATCAGGCCAATGGTCAGCGCGCCGATTACCAGGGTCATGGTTGCACCTCCGCCGTCAGTTCCAGGGGCGCACACCAGCACGCGCCGCGCACCAGGGCCGTGCGCCCGAGACCGACGAGTGGGCGGTCGTCGGTCAGCAGGTGCAGCAGTCCCAGCGGGGCACTGTCGGCGGTGACGGCGCGTACCGCCGTTGCCAAGTCGACCCGGCCCTGCGGGAAGGGCCGGAAAGGCCAGGCTACTCCATGGGCATGCAGGTGCAGGTCCGTGCCGGGCGCCGGTGTCAGTATGGGCAGCCGCGCCACCGCCGCGGCGCGGCCGGCGAAAGCGACGATCAGGGTCTGGGCCCGGCGGTGCACCCGTTCGCCGCAGAAGGCAATCCAGTCCCGCACCGCCGGAAACGCACCCGGGTCCTCGTGCGCCTGCCGGAGCGCCGGCGAGCGCGCCAGGGCGGCCCCGACCAGGCCTTCAGCCTCGGCCAGGATCACCGCCGCCACGGCCTGGGAGCCAGCAACCTGCAGGGCCTGCTCAAGCAGCTCTTCCAGGGGCGCGATCGACGCCGGCAGGGTTGGGCGGAAGCGCAGCAGGTGCGAGAAGGTCCCCTCGCCCACCAGGGCCTGGACCGCCTGCAGTCGGGGGACGAACTGGGCCGCCTGCTCGATAAAGTCGGGGGTCTCGGCGCCATCGCCGGGAAGCCAGGCGACGCAGCCAGCGGCGGCGACGAAGTCGCCTAGGCGCCCCGCCGCCTCGGCGGCACTGGCCGCCGGAGCGCCCACTCCCAGGCCGAAGCGCGGCTCTGGCAGCGCCACCTCCCGGTACGCGGCCGGGCCCAT
>CAITNQ010000290.1 GCA_903893785.1 uncultured Gemmatimonadota bacterium | reverse complement strand
GGACACGGTGCGGGTTTCCTGGTAGTGACCGTTCCATTCGGCCGGTGTGGCGCCCCCCCAAGCCCGCCAGACGCCTTCGGCGCGAACCAGCGCCGCCTCGCGGAACCACGAGTCGCCGGTGATCCGCCAGGCTAGCAGCAGCCCCTCGTCCCAGGTGTGGGTCGTCTTGGTGTAGTCGGCGTCGTACCCCTCGTAGTCCCCCGTGGCGGTCAGCGTACCGCCGTGGTAATACTTCTCGTAGCGCGACAGCCCGGGTTGGAAGAAGACCATCCCGGTCTGCTCCGGGTACTTGAGGCTGGGCCAGAGGAAGTCCACCGATGTGGCATGGCGAGACGCCGCCAGGCCCCAGTCAAGGGCGCGTCGGTTGCCGGTCCGCAGGTAGTGCTTGAGGGCGGCCCTAATCCAGTCGTAATGCAGCTGGTTGGTGCCGTCACCCCAGACCATGTCACCGTACGTGCGCCAGGTGTACACGCCGGCCTGCGGTACCAGGAAGCTGCTGCCGCGCGCGAACAGCGAGAACAGCGTGGAGGTGGAGTTCGCCTCCATGTCGAACCAGAAGCGGGGGTCCGGATCGCCGTAGGCCGGGTCCCAGGACACGCCCTGCCAACGGTCCCAGCGCCTGAGCAGGCGCTCGGACTCGGTATCGGTACCCGCTAGCGACTCGGCGGTGATGGCATAGTCCGTCGCAATGGCCCGACGCTGGGTAATGTCCAGATCGGGTAGTCCCTTGGCCGCCGCCACGAGCGACGAGTCGGTGCCGCTGTCGGCCAACACCGCCAGACGGTCCCAGACATCCTCGCCGGCACGCAGAACTTCAGTGCCTTGGTAAAGAGTGAAGACGACCTCGGTGTCGGTGACGTCGATACGCCGTTCCGCGGTGGAGTCGATGACGGCGAAGCCGTACAGCGTCGTGCGCCGCGGCTGGCGTTCCCAGAACTCCGGTACCACATACGCCCGGCCATCGACGTGCACCACGCCCTGGCTGCGACCACCCCAGGTGTACAGGGCGGCGGCCGGCGGCACGTAACGCACCACCGCGCCGTGCGACCGGATGGCGTAGGCGAAACCGTTCAGCGCGCCCTTCTCCGCCCCGCCGGCCGGGGGCGACTCCCACCACTGGGCCACAGCGCACGGCACCGGCACCGACAGCCCTTCGATCGTGGCGGTCGTGTCGCGGCCGGTGCGCGGCACGCGAACCACCAGCGAGGCATGCCGGTGATCGGTGGCGCCGCGATTCATCAGCCGGACATCGTAGCGCATACCGCCCGCCACCGGCGTGGGCCGCACCTGGGCCGACACACCCGTAGCACCCAAGGCCGTGATCTCGCCCAAGGCGGTGCCCGCGGTCGTCTCGGTGGCCAGGCCGGCAGCCGCGCGATAGGTCCATACCAAGAGCGCTTGGCTGGCTTCGGCGACCGTCACCCGCACGGAGTCAGCGTGGCTGAGTTGGCGGCCATCGCTGACCCACAGGCGGAAGCCGTACGAGCCGACCACCGGGGCTACGAAGGTGGGGCGAGCCGAACGCGACAGACGCAGCAGGCCAAGCGCCGGGTTGGTCGGGTCTTCCAGCCAGAAATACCGCAGCGAGTCGCCGTCCGCATCGCGGCTGCCGGTGGCATCCAGTGATACGGCCATGCCAACCGCGCTGGCTACCGCGGCGCCGGCCTCGGCCTGCGGGGGCGCGTTGCCGGTTCCCGGATCCGCCAGACGGACCAGACGCATGCCGAGGCCCGCGTTGCTGGCCTGCGGATCGACCAGGGCGCGACAGCCCGCCCGAGTAACTCCGGCAGGATCAACGTAGCCGCCGCCCCGGCTGATTCTGCGGGCGCCGTTGGCGGGCCCGGCCGGGTCATCGCCGGCCAGGCTGTCGTAAGGAGCGTACCCGTCTTCCACCCACTCGGCCACGTTGCCGTACAGGTCGTACACCCCCCAGGGACTGGGCGCCCGGGTGGCCACCGCGTGGGCGACGGGCGTCCCGGATGGGCCCGCGTTGGCCGCATACCAGGCGTATTGGGAAAGGCTGTCAGCCGCGTTGCCGAACCACCACCAGCCGGGACGACCAGCCCGCGCGACGCTCTCCCACTCGGCCTCGGTGGGCAGGCGGAATTGGCCCGCAATGCCCGTGTCGTTGAGCCGCGCGAGCAGGCCGTGGGCCGCCTCCCAGGTCAGACAGGCCGCCGGTTGGGTCGGCCCCTCGACGAGGCCCGGTTGGCCGACCCACGGGGCGGTGGCCATGACACCTCCCCACTGCGCCTGGGTCAACTCGGTTGCCGCCAGCCAGAACCCCTGGGTTAAGCTCACCTGGCGCGCCGGCCACTCCACGCCGGCGTCCGGCGTCCACAGCCCGGCCGTGGCCAACGCGGCGCTATCGGCGACCGCGGTCCCTTGGACGAACACACCGGGCTCGATCCACACGAAAGTGGCCGGCACGCCGCTGGCCAGGTCGACGCTCAAGGTATCGCCGTTCGCAGGCCCGCGCGTGCCGCCATCCAGAAGCTGCCCGATCCCCGGCGGCAGCCAGGGATTATCCGGGTGCGCCGCATAGGTGGCGATGATCAGGGCATCGCTGACGTTTAGACGGCCGTCGGCGTTGACATCGCCCAGGCCGAGTTCGCCGCCATTGGGAGCCGTGATGGTGCTGTCGATGCCGTAGGTGGCCACCACCAGGGCGTCGGCCATGTCCACCAGACCATCGGCGGTGACATCGCCGAACCAGCGCCCGACAGCCGCCGGCTTGGCCCCTGCCCGCCGCAGGACCGGGCGCACGACCAGGTCAAGAGATGGTGACCCGGATGCCAGGTCCAGGTGGGTGTCGACCAACGTCTCGATGCCAGGCCCGGACACGGTCAGGCCGTACACCCCGGCCGGAACCGCGTCGCCGGCAGTGGGGGCCGCGGCCGGCAGCGGCCCCTGGCCGGCCCCGCTGCCCGCAGCCACGGCCCCGTCGACCAGCACCAACCGCCGCGCCGTACTGCGCCCGTCGGCGACCAGACGGTACAGGTACACGCCGGCGCCCACGGCGCGACCACCGTCGTCGCAGCCGTCCCACGGCGCCACATACTCACCCGGCGGCTGCGTCTGCTCGACCAGCACACGCACTCGCTGCCCGAGCAGGTTAAACACCTCCAGCCGCACCGGGCCGGGGGCTGCCAGCGCGTAGGGAATGAACGTGCTCGGATTGAACGGGTTGGGGTAGTTGGCGCCCAGACGGGCTGCCGACGCCGGGCCACCGCCAGCGCCGGGCGAGGGCGCCAGAGCAAAGGCCCCGCTGGCATCGGTGCGCGCCTGGGCTCGCACCGCCAGCGTCTGCAGGTCGAAAAGCAGGACCCGGGCCCCGGCCAGGCCTCCGCGGTCACCGGCCAGGCGCACCGTGCCACCCAATGGCGTCTGGGCCGCGGCCCAGGCCAGGGTGGCCGCGATCAGGGTTGCCCCTGCACCTGCCAGCAGCGACGTCTTGCGCATGATCTCCCTCCTTGGCCCGGCACCGGCCGCGCACCGATGGCCGCGTCCCGGGTTCACTGCAGCAACGCCACTCGGCGCACCTGCCGCGTGCCCGGGGTGGCCAACTCGCACAGGTACACGCCACTGGCCAGCGATCCGCCCGCGTCATCGCGGCCATCCCAGACCGCGCGGTGCAGGCCGGCGCCCTGGTACCCATGGACCAGCCATCGGACCCGTTGGCCGTTGGCCGCGTACACGGTCAACTGCACCTGCCCGGGGGTAGCCAGTTCGTAAGAAACGGTCGTGGCGGCGTTGAACGGATTGGGGTAACACGGGTGCAGCAGCGCCCATGCCGGGCCAACCGGCGGACCGGACAGGGACACCTGCTGCACGCCAGCCAATGGCACCTCGCCCTGGCCGTGCAGGGCCACCCACGTACCGTCCAGGCCCAACCGCCACCGGGCGTCAGTGGGCAACGACCAGCGGACGCGGTCGACCTGCCCTTGCCAGCGTACCCGGCGCGGGTCAGTGCCCGGCGGCACCTGCCACGCCTCGACACCGCCCCCCAGGACAACGCGGACATCGAATAGCGGCGTCGGCGGGATCGGCGGCAGCGGGCGGATATCCGCCGGGGTCGCGTCGAGGACCAGCCTCTGGGAGCCGGTGGGGCCCTCGAACCACAACCCGAAGGCCGGCGCGGACAGGCCACCCGGATCACCCTGAGACGCCGCGACGCGGGCCGGCGCCGCCGCGGCCACGCGTCCGCTCAGATCCAATACTGCCGGGCGTGACAACCGGACCCAGTAGGCCCGCCCTGGCACCAGGATATCAGCTAACTGGTACGTGCCATTCCAACCGTAGACCCATTCAAGGCCAGGTTGAGCAGCCTGCAGGCCGGCCACCGACAGGGCAGTGTCACCGGGCGCCACGAGGCTCCAGCCGGCCGGCCAGACCCGCGTCAGCAACTGCGGGGCCCACGCTACCCCGGCCAGCGAGCCCTGCGCCGGCCCCGCCAGGTGTAGCCACCCACCCAGGCCGGGACTGAACTCGCTGGCCGCGACATAACTGCCCGCCCAGACGAACAGCGACAGGGCCTCGGGGAACAGCGCCTGCAGCCCCAGATCACCCGGTCGGCACGGCAGGGATACCAAGTGCCAGCCGGCGGCCAGGTCATAGGGTCGGCTACGGTGGTCGAGCACCTCGATCGCCACGGGGGCAGCGGGCTGCAGCTGCCCAGTCAGGTCGGCAAAGGTACCGGCCGCGTCGGCGATGGGGACCGACAAGGTCACCCACGTGTTGGCCAACCGACCGCTGACCACGGTGAACCGGGCCTCCAGGGCGGCCAGGGTGTCGTAGGCCCCGGCAACGCCGAACTGCGAGAACCGCAACCGGCCGGGTTCGGCGTGGGTCTGCATACCGCCCAAGGCGCCGCCCCCGGTTAGGCCGCTCAGTTCCAGCACTGAGGCGTCCCAGGTTAAGGCTGCCTCGTAGGCCCCGAGGGCCGGGCCCTGAGGCGGCACATACAGGCCCGCACTGACGCGGACCTGGCCGCCCACCGCGGCGGCCGCGGGCGCGGCCGACAACCACGCCGACAGGCCACCGGGGTCGCTGCCGAAGGCCGTGAGCACCTGTGCACCGGTCACCTGCAGCTGGTCAGCCAGACTGGCGAAGCTGTACGCGGCGTCAGCAACCGGAACGGTCAGGGCCAACCGCGCCGTGTCGCCCACCGCACCGTGAGCCCGGAAGCGCAAACGAGCCAGAACGCAGGGCCCGGCCGCACCGTCGACACGGAACTGGCTGATGACCAGCCACCCCGGCCCTTGGCGAGACAGGGGGGCGGCGAAACCCGAGTTCGCGTCCGGCTCGATCGCCACAGGTTGCAGCACCGCAGGGTCCCAACTCAGGCGGGCCTCATAGGCCCCCAACCGCACCTGGCTCGAGCCGGGGTCGGCGACCAGGTCGACAGTGACCGTGTCGCCCGGCGCGGCAACGCACAGCGCTGGGAGGAGGGCGACGGTGGGCGACGCCGCCGCGGCGATCGCGGCCGAGATGCCGGTCACGACGGCGACGAGCAGGGACAGTGCCCCGCGGTGGCGCCCCGGCCGAAGCCGCGGTCGCGGGGCACAGGGGCAAGGATAGCGGCACGCGAACGGCGCCGGATCGGCCATGGTCGGCCTCCTGTCGACGTCGTGGCAACACACCGGCCAGCGCTGGAATATCGGGCGATGCTGCGGCGTATATAAGAAAAACGACTTCGCATCGTCAACAGGAAGATCGCTGCCGTTGTCACGGCACCATCCTGCGGCCGCGAACGCGACGCCGGGCCTACCGGCACGTGTGCTCACGCGGTGCACGGGAGCGCACCTGACGGTGGCGGGAGATGACGCGAATAGGACTATGCACTTTATTCATTCGCCCTGCGGCGCCCCAAGGGCCGGTGCCGCAACCTGCCATTGTCGTGCGACGCGCGGCGCTGCGATGCGCCGCCGTGGCCCTTACCCACATCGTGCCCAGCGCCGACGCGCGGCCGCAGGGCGAGGCGGAGACTCATGGCGGAGGATCGCCGCGTTCGCCCGACGCAGGAACCCGAGACGGCAGCGGCAGCCGCCGTTAGCCCTGACGCCCTGTACCGAATGGCGTTCGCCTGTTCGCCGACCGCACTGGCGCTCCTGAACCCGGCCCAGCAACTGGTGGCCGCCAACGAGGCCTGGCTGCGGCTGTTCGGGGTCGGTCAGGTTGGCGACCTCGCCTCGCTGCCGGTGTTGGCCGACATCGGGGCGAGCACCGACCCGCCGGCAGCGTTGACGCGCTTCGAGGTGCCCTATGACTTCGACGCGGTGCGCCGGGCGGGCCGCTATCCCACGGCGCGGCAAGGGCAGGTATGGCTCGATGTGCAGGTAGCGCCGATGGGAAACACGGCGGTCGGCGGTGCCGGCTTCCTCGTGCTGGTGCAGGAGACCACAGCGCGACGCCAGGCCCAGCATGACCTGCTGGAGGCCAACCGCGAGCTCGAGGCGGCCACGGTCCGGGCCAACGAAATGGCCGTGGCGGCCGAATTGGCCAGCATTGCCAAGAGCGAGTTCGTGGCCAATATGAGCCACGAGATCCGCACGCCCATGAATGGCGTGATCGGCATGGCGGGTCTGCTGCTTGACACCGACTTGAGCGATGAGCAGCGGCACTATGCGGAGTTGGTCCGCAGCAGCGGCGAGGCCCTCCTCAGCCTGCTCAACGACATCCTGGACTTCTCGAAAATCGAGGCCAGGAAAGTCGACCTCGAGATCCTTGACTTTGACCTCCAGGGCATGCTTGACGACTTCGCCGCCACCATGGCACTGAGGGCTCACGACAAGGGCCTTGAACTCGTCTGCAGCATCGACCTCGACGTGCCGACGCGACTGCGCGGCGACCCGGGACGACTGCGCCAGGTGCTGACAAACCTGGTCGGCAATGCGATCAAGTTCACCCAGAAAGGCGAGGTGGCCATTCGGGTATCCTGTGCCGCCGACGATGGCGGCGGGGCCGCCGACGCCGGCGAAGGCACTGACCGGCGCGCGCCGCAGGACCCCGGCGCGTTGTCGACCGCCGATGGCGACAGCGTCCTGCTCCGCTTCTGTGTTCGCGACACCGGCATCGGCATACCGGCCAGCGAACTCGACGCCGTCTTCGAGATGTTCACCCAGGTCGATGCCTCGACGACGCGGGAATACGGCGGCACTGGGTTGGGCCTGGCCATCTCGCGCCAGCTAGCCCAGCTGATGGGGGGACGCATCGGCGTTTCCAGCCGTCCTGGGGAAGGCTCGGAGTTCTGGTTCACCGCCCGCCTGGCCTGCGTCGCTGACCTGGCCGCACTCCCGCCGGTGGCCATCGCCGAGTTGACCGGCCTGCGAGTTCTGGTGGTGGACGACAACGCCACGGCCCGTGAGATCCTGCGCATCCGCCTGGGTGCCTGGGGACTGGTTACCACGGAAGCGACCAACGGCGCGACCGCCCTGCAGTGCCTGTACGAAGCTGTGGCCGACGGGGCCCCCTTCCGGCTGGCCCTGGTCGACATGCATATGCCGGGCATGGATGGTGAGGCGCTTGGCCGCGCCGTGCGCGCCGACCGCCGGCTCGACGCCACACGTCTGGTGCTGCTAACCTCGCTGGGCACCCGCGGCGACGCGCGTCGCTGCCACGACGTGGGGTATGCCGGCTATGCCACCAAGCCAGTGCGCCACGAGGAGCTGCTGGCCGTGCTGCGCCAGGTCCTCGCCGGCGCCGATGGCGCGCCGCGGCCCCTGGTGACACGGCACACCGCCCGCGACATCGCGCGCCCGTCAGCCGGGCCGCGACGGGGCCGGGTGCTGCTGGCCGAGGACAACATCACCAACCAGCAGGTGGCCTTGGGAATCGTGCGCAAGATGGGTCTGACGGCCGACGCCGTGGCCAACGGACGGGAGGTGATCCAGGCCCTGGCGACAATGCCCTATGACGTGGTCCTGATGGACGTGCAGATGCCGGAGATGGACGGCCTGGAGGCAACCCGGTGCATCCGTGATCCCGCGTCAGCGGTGCGCAACCACGACATCCCTGTGATTGCCATGACCGCGCACACGCTGCAGGGGTACCGACAGCGCTGCCTTGAGGCGGGCATGAACGACTACCTCGCCAAGCCGGTGTCGCCCCAGGCGTTGGCAACCATGTTGGAGCGCTGGCTGCCACCTGGCGAGGAGGCGACGCCGGCCACGACGCCCCTTGCGGCCACGGCCCAGGCAGCGGATCCGGCGCCCCGGCCCGCACCGGGTCAGGCCGCCATGGCGATGGCGGGTCCGACTCCCCACGCCCCCCTGCCCGTGGCGGCCGACGCGGCACCCAATGGGGCCACGTCCGCATCTTCAGGTCCTGGAACCGGGGCGGCTACGGGTCGGGCCCCGGCAGCGACCCCGGGTGCGGCGACCGTGAAGGCGCCAAGCCCTGCGCCGGCCGCGCCAGCGCCCGCCGCCGATTTGACGGCGCCGGCGACCACCCCCATCGAGCGGGCCGAAGGCACCGAACCGCCCCTCGCCGACGGGCCCATCGCTGGCCGGCCCGCGCCCCGCAACGAGGCCGATCGCGGCGAGGCCGCCGGGGGGCCTGGAGTCGTGTTTGACGCCGAGGGCCTGCGGGAGCGTACCCTGGGCGACGACGACCTGGCCCGGACGGTCGCCACCGTGTTCGTGGCCGACTTGGCGCAGCGTCTGGACCAGCTGGCCGACCTGCTGGCGGCGGGTGACCTGACCGGCGCCACCCGCCAAGCCCACGCCATCAAGGGCGCCGCCGGCAGCGCGGGAGCGCCGACCGTGCAGGCGGCCGCCTGGGTGATGGAGCAGGTGACCCGTGACGGTGACGCCACCGCGGCCGAGCAGTGCCTGGCACGGCTGCGGGCCGAGGCACTGTGCTTCCGGCTGGCGCTCGGCGACCCATGGCCTGAGGCCACCATCGGCGATCCACCGACGGCGACGGCGCCCCCGCAGCGGCCTGAGGATCGGTCCTGCTAGCAGGCGACGCCCACCGCGCTACCGAGCGCGAGCCCCGATCTCGCGGCGGGCGCATACCCGCCCGGCCCCAGAAAAGAGGGTTGGGGTCAGTAGATCACCTCGAGCTTGGCCTCGATGATCTGTGGGCTGTCGCCGCTCTGCAGGGCGACCAGGCCCTCCGCCACCGAGCGCAGCCGGGCGCGCATTTGGCGTAACCGCGACTCGCTCCAGTTATTGAGGAAGGCTGCCAGGACAGCCGGCTCAATGCCGTCGACAACCAATTCGAGCCCGCGCCGGAACAAGGGGTCGGCCATGTCACCGGCGAATGGCTCGAGCGCCAGGATGCCCTGGCTGTGCGCCAACTCGACCATCGCTGCGAACACCCTCCTCAGGTCGGCCAGCTCGAGCTGCTCCAGTGGCAGTCCTAGCGCGGCGCGCAGGTCCGGTGCCAGCGTGGCCGGGGGCGAGGTCGGGGTCTCGTGGCAGCTGGGGGCACCCTCGCCACCCTTGGGCCAGACGATCTGCCCGAGCTCGGCCAACCGAGCGGCGCACTGCAGGATCTTGACCTGCGCCTGGGCCGCCAGTGCGGGGTCCTGGGCCGAGCGCGCTGCCATCTCCCCTTCCAGGTAGGCGCGCACCCGCGCCGACATGTTGCTCAGGAAGCGCTCGCGGCCGGGCGCGTCGGTCGCCGACATGGCCGCCAGCAGATCGGCTTGATCGACTTCCCGCAGCAGGCGCTGGGTCTCCTCGTCACTGAGCTGCCGCAGGTCGGCGAAGGGAGTGCTCGGTTCCATTTTCCCGCTCCATAGTGAGTGTTGATGAGCCATCGGCCCGGGGCCGGTCGGCGCGGGCGGGGTGACGGCTCGATGGCGCCCAAGGTAAGGAGCCCGTCCACCCGGTCAGGGTTAGCGCCGGAGCCGGCCCGAGCAGCACCAACGCGGGCGGCCACGGACGACTCACTGCCCCGTGGCTTCGCCTGCAGGCAGGCTCCCCCTGCACCCGCCAGCCCGGTGCGGCGCGGCATGGAGGGCAGCGGCACGGGTGGTGGCGGCGGGCAGTGGCGCGGGCGGCCACCGACGACCCATTGCCCCGTGGCTTCGCCTGCAGGCAGGCTCCCCCTGCACCCGCCAGCTCGGTCCGGCGCGACATGGAGGGCAGCCGCACGGGTGACGGCGGCGGGTAGTGGCGCGGGTGGCCACCGACGACTCATTGCCCCGTGGCTTCGCCTGCGGGCAGGCTCCCCCTGCACCCGCCAGCTCGGTCCGGCGCGGCATGGAGGGCAGCCGCACGGGTGACGGCGGCGGGCAGGCCGAACCAGGGGCTCGTGCCAGCTGCCCGGCGCACCAGGGACCTGCCAGGGCAGCCAGCCGGTGGGCCGCGGTCTCGGGCAACCACGGGATCGACCCAATCAGCGCCGGGCGGCGAAGGCTTGCCGCGACCGACCGTGGAGTTTGCCCGGGACCGGGCACCGCTGTACCCTTCGTGGCGCCCACCCTCGCCGGGAGGAACTCCATGCTCCACATCAACTGGCGCCACGGCCCGGCCTACCCGCTGGGCATCCAAGACTGCTCTGTGGGGATCATCGACGGGATGGTGATCGCGGCTGGCGGCTTCTCACGGCACCCCAAAGGCGTGCTCCAGGACCACCCGGATGCCTTCGACGGCGAAGCCAGCGGCTTCACGGCGCTGACGCTGGCTCTCGACCCACGGGTGGCTGATGCCGCCTGGGCTCGACTGCCGGACCGGCCGGGTCCGGCCCGCCAGGGCGCGGCGACGGCGACGGTCGGCGACCAGATGTGGAACTGCGGTGGTTTCAGCTACCGCGAGCCCCTCTGCTTTGACGATGTCTGCCGGTTGCAGCGGACTGCGGACGGCTGGGATTGGCAGCCGGTCGCAGCGGCGGCATTGCCATGGCCCATGTGCTGGCCGGGTGCGGCGGTGCTCGGCCCGCAGATCCACCTGGTCGGCGGGGTGGACTACTTTGAGGCGGACGGCGAAGCCGGTCCCGACCTGCACAGCGAGGCAGGACGGTACGGCAACCCGGTGGGGACCGCGCACTGGGTCCTGGACACCGCCTGCCTCAAGCAGGGCTGGGTGCGGCGGGCCGATCTGCCCGGGACCGCCCGCGGTTTGGGCGGCGTAGCCGTGGCCGGCGGCCGCCTGTGGGTGATGGGCGGCTTCCACGGTGCCCTGCATGCCGACCCGACGACAGGCGGGTACCGCAATGTCGTCGACAGCTGGGTCTACGACCCGGTGGGCGACTGCTGGGACCGCCTGCCCGACCTGCCCGATGGCTGCAACTACAGCGTGGTCGTGTACCGCGACCGTTACCTGATCCTGCTGGGGGGGTACCGGTACGCGCAGACCCAGCGCCCTGACGGCAGTCGGACGGCGGCGCGGACCGCGGCCGAGCAGGGCCGCGACTGGAAGGACTTCTTCCTGAGACGCGTGTTGGTGTATGACACAGAAACCGGCAACCTGACGGAAGCCGAGTCGCTGCCTGACGAAGACAATGGCCCGGTGGCCACGCTGTTGGGCGACACCATCTACTACCTGGGCAGCGAGGGCGGCCACGGCCTGTGGCATCCCGACGCCTTCGTGATCGGCACCATCGAGTTGTCGCCCTGACAACCACGAAGCCCATCGTCGTCGATGGCGCGGGGGCGTCCGGCCGCCCGATGTCGGCCGTGCTGCACTTCCCGGCGCCACAGCCGGAGCCGCCCGGCGGCGGGACCTGCCTGCCGCCAGCCGGTTTGAAGGAGACCGCATATGAAACCTGCGTTCCACGTCATTCCCGAACCGGAACGGACCCAGTTCGGCGACACCATGGTGCCGTTGACGGCGGCCTGGGCGCTGACCTGTGAGACCCCCCTGGCAGCCAGCCTGGTGGACGACTACTGTGCTGTGTTGCGCTTGCCGCGCCTGCGTCACGGCCGGCCGCCGGACGGCCCCCGCTTTCGCCTAGTGTCAGCGGACATGGCAGCCGAGGCGTACCGGTTGGCCGTCAGCCCGGCGGGCGGCATGGTCAGCGCCAACAGCGAAGCGGGGTTCCGCTGGGCCCTGGAGACGCTGCGGCAGTTGCGCACTACCGACGGCCTGCCGGCCTGCAGCATCGACGATGCGCCGCACCTGCCGATGCGCGGTTTCCACGTCTTCCTGCACCGGCAGATGGACTTCGCGGCGCTAAACCGGTTACTGGAGAGCGCGGCCCGGTTCAAACTGAACACCGTGGTGCTGGAGTACGAGTCGCGCTTCCCGTACCGGCGGCACCCGACCGTGGCCGGGGCCGACGCGCTGAGTCACGGCCAGGTGGAGGCGCTGACCCAGCATGCCTGGTCCCTGGGGCTCGAGCCCATCGCACTGCAGCAGTCGCTGGGCCACCTGGATTATCTGTTGGCCCGCGATGCCTACGCCGGACGCCGCGAAGAGGACCAGGTCCGCGACCAGATGTGCCCACTGAACCCGGACTCGTTCGCGTTGTTCACGGAGTTGGCTGAGGACATGCTCGCCCTGCATCCGGGCAGCCGCTTCCTCCATGTGGGCGGCGACGAGACACGGCACCTCGGTGCCTGCGCCCGGTGCCAGGCACGAGCTGCCGAAGTTGGCTTGGCAGGTCTGTACGGGGAGTACATGGCCAAGGTGCTCGGTTGGGTGATCCGCGCCGGTCTGCGCCCCATCATCTGGGATGACATGCTCTGCGCCCATCCCGAGGCGCTAGCCAGCGTGCCGCGCCAGACGGCCATCATGTACTGGGACTACTGGACCGTTGCCGATCCGTCACCGTACCTGGTGGCGCGGTTCGATCGCCATGGCCGGGCCGCCATTGTCCACGACAAGTGTTGGGGCGAGGAGTGGCCCCTGGGCGAGCTCACCGAGGCGCAGCGCGCGGTGTTGGCGCACTTCTCTGCTGGGGTGCCATTGGCAGAGGACCTGGGCACGCGGTTCCTGGACCGCTACGGTGCGTACCTCGGCCCAGACTTCCCGCGGCGATTGCGCGCCTTCCCGTACCTGGAATACTACCAGGACCAGGGCTTCGATGTGATTATGGGTCCCACGGCCATGGGCAACCACGAAATGCCCGATGGCCTGCCCCATTTCGCCCGCTTCTACCACAACGTGCACGCCAGCGCCACCCGGGCGCGGCAGAACGGCCGGACCCTCGGGATGGTGACGACGACGTGGTATAGCTTTCCGCCCGAGATGCTTGTCCAAGGGCTGGTGACCACGGGCCAATTCGCCTGGAGCCGGCGCTGACGCGGGGCGGCTGACACCGCGGCGCTCCGACCGCCGGCGCCACGGAGCAGCCGCTGGTCGAGCCGGCAGCCGCGGCGCCTGCGAGCGACGGAAGCGACACTCCGACGCCGGGGCTGTCGTCTCTTCACGACAACCACCGTAGTTCAAGTACCCGCGACCCGGCGCGTCGAGCCCGATCATGGGCAGACGCGGCGCTGCCTGGGCAGGCCGACCGAACCCGGATCAAGGCGGCCCGGGGCAGGACACCGACACCGACGCCCGTTGCCGAGCGCGGTTGCCCGTTGGCACGGCATTCCTCACGGCCCCTTTGACTAACACGAATGGTGGCGGCGGCCGGCGGCGCCATGCCCGGCCCGCGTCCGCGGCGGCCGGCGCCGCGCACGGGGCGGGGGCGCCGGGCGCACACGGTGTCTGGTGACGCCCCCGACGTTGACACCCACGGCTTCGCCAAGCGCTGGCGCGAATTGTGCTTGGGTCTGGTCGACCGACGAAGACCAACGCGGAGGGCCATCCCTGGCCCGGGGCCACAAGGGCGTGCCGGTGACGCTGCAGCACATGGGGCGGTGGTGCGGGGACGTGGTGCTGCAGCGCCACTGGTCGCGTTTTCTTGGCTCCATCCGTGGTCGTCGACCACGTGGCTGTCGACCTGTTGATGCCCGCCCGTCTTTGTCCGCCGATCGGTGTCCGCCGCATGCAACGGCGGCAGCGCGCCAGGCGATCCTCCCGGCCGTCAGCGCGCCTTCGTGGACCCCGGACCACGGTCAGTTGCGCGACGGTCTCCCCGAAAGCCGCCGTGGCCGCTAACACGAGTCTGGTCTCGGCCGGAACAGCGGGTCACGCCCGAGCAGGCCCACGATGCCGGCGGCAGGTCAGTCACCGAGGGCGCCCGCTTTCGGCCAACAGCGCAACCGGGAGCGCCGCCCTCTTCGTCACCGGCCATTCTGCCCCCCAGTCCGGGCTGTTTGCCCCAGGTCCATCACACAGCCGTGTCCCCCCAACGAGAGAGTAAGGTATATCCATGTCGGCATCGGGTACAGTGATACCGAACCGCTCGGTTTCCAGCATCCGCAGCGGCATTGAGGGCGCCATTGAAGCGATCATCTTCGCCAGTCGGTGGCTGCTGGCGCCGTTGTACCTGGGTATGGTCGGCGCCATTGTGATGGTGGGTCTCAAGTTCTTCCAGGAGTTCGTGCACTACCTGCCCAATGTGATGGGCATGGAGACCACGATACTGACCAACGCGGTGCTGGAGCTCATCGACCTAGTCCTGACGGCCAATCTGCTGCTGATCTTCCTGTTCTCCGGTTACGAAAACTTCATCTCGAAAATCAACGCGGCCATCCATCACAAGGACCGGCCAGCGTGGATGGGCACCGTGGACTACGGCGGCTTGAAGCTCAAAGTCATCGGCTCCATCATCGCCATCACCAGCGTCCAGCTGCTGAAAGCCTTCGTCAACATCAAGGCGTACACGCGCGAGGAACTCATCTGGCTCGCCGTGCTCCACCTGGTATTCCTGGCTTCGGGGGTGGCATTCTCGGTCATGGAACGCATGGCAGCCCACACCGCGGCCCACGAAGGCTGAAACGACGTGTCGGTCGTGAGTGCCCCTGGCATGGCCTTTGTCTCGTCGATGCGGTCCGCCCCATCGCCGACACCCGCACTGCTGGCCGCGCGCGGCCCCTCCATGGGACCTGTCGCCATCGGCGGCGGGGCCCTAGGTGAGCTGCAGCTGCAGGTGGGAGACTGCGGCTGGGCCGTGCCGCTGGCCAGCGTATACGCCGTGGCGGAGGCCAGCCCCCTGACGGTTCTGCCGGGTGCCACTGCCCCCTTGGAGGGACTGGCGCGGATCGCCGACCAGCCCTTCGTGCAGGTGGACCTGGCTGCAGCTCTCGGCGACGGTCCGGGCCAGGGAAGGCAGGTGGCGGTGGTATTGCATGCCGGCCACTGGCTGGCCTTACGCGTGGACCGCCTGGAACTGACCCGGCCGTCGGCCACGTGCAGCGGCGCAGATGACGGTCCTGTCGTGGTCGCCCTGGACGCTGTGGTGGCGGCACTGGCGCCCCCAGCCGCGGGCCATGCCCTTGAGGCGACGGCGGCCGAGCCAGCGACGGAGGAGCAGGTGCAGTTGCTGCTCGTCGATTGCGGTGCGCGGACGGTAGCTGTTCTGGCGAGCGCCATCGAGCGGGTCGGCAGGGTCAGCGAGACCGTCGCGACGGAGCCGGTTGGCGCAGCGGACTGGCGTCCGGTGGTCATTGGGGTCGAGTTGCTGGAGGCACAGATGCTTCCCACCCGCGGTAGTCTTGAACCGCTGGTCTGTGCCAACTGGGGCCTGGTCGTCAACCGCGGCGGCGTCCGGCTGGCGTGGCTGGTGACGTCGGTGCGTGGCTTGGTCTCGGTACCCCGTTCGCAGCTGCGGCTCGTCCGGACCCCGCCGGTGACGGGAATGCGGCAAGCGATTCGCGAGCCACACCCGGCGACGACGCCCATCACGGCGTCAACGGACGCCCTATCCTCGCCGCCCACCGCCCCGCCAACCCCGGCCAGACGAGCGCCCAAGGCACGGTCGGGCCGCGGCCACACCCGCGCGCCGACAGGGGCGGCCGTTGCCTCGGGGCCCGGGCTGCCGCCCGCCGGCCCCACTGTACCGCCGGCCACCGCGGCACCCGCCCCGGTATGGTTCTACTGGCCCACCGACGCCAGCCCGATGGAGTTGCTCGACCCCGAGGCCCGGTTGCGCGACACTGCCGCGGCACCGACCGTCGACGCCATGGCCCGCAGCGCCACACCGCAGGGCTTGGAGGTGCACTGCGGGCCCTGCCGGTGTCTGTTGCCGGCAGGAGTGGCGCGCGAGGTCAGGAGCGTCACCACGGTCGGCAACCAGGCAGTGACACCCGCGGACCTGGCCGCCGTGGACGCGGCCCGTTTGCTGGCTATCGGCCGCGAGGGCGCGGCCCGTCGGGCGCTGCGTATCGATCTGCGCGATGGCCAGGGCGTGGCCCTGCTGGTCGACCACGTCGCGACGGCCACCGGGGACCTGGCTACCTGGCTGCCGGCACCGTCGCTGCCGGTGACCATGGACGGCCTGTTCGACGGCATTTCCTGGGACGGCTCGGCAGACACCTGGCTGTTCCGTTTCGGACCTGGTCTGGGCGAGAGCCTGGCCGCCGCCGTCGTGAACGGCGAGATAGCAGGCTGGCTGCCGGCCGACGACAGCACGCCAACAGCGACGGCGGCCCATGGTGAGCAACAGCCCAGCGTCAGCGGTGCCCCTGCCCCAGCCGGTCAGGAGGGCGCCGGGTGCTCCTGACAAGATCGTGATTTGACCCGTGCGATGGTTGGCCTGAAGCCTGTTTCCTGGAGGTGGCGGCATGTTCGCCGACCTGCGTCTGCGCGACAAACTGCTGGTCAGTTTCGGCTCAGTGGCCCTGCTTGTGGTGGTGGTTGGCTTCCTCGGCATGAAGACCGCGGCATCGATGCACCGGGACTCCACCAACCTGTTCGAGGAGGAGGTATTGCCGCTGGAGCATCTGGGCGGCGCGCGAACTTATGTGGACCGGCTGTGGGCCGACTG